>SVEW01000024.1 GCA_015057205.1 Lachnospiraceae bacterium
CAACGCCTGTATGACATCATGAAAGAAAAAGATGCGATTTATGCAAAAGAAGACTTTACGGACGAAGATGGAATCCGTGCCAGCGAGTTAGAAGCCGAATTTGCGGAAATGGATGGCTGGAATGCCGAATCCGATGCCGCCATGTTGCTTAACGGACTTGGCATCCCAACGGAACTTCATTACAGTTTCATGAAGGATTTGGAAGGAAACGAGAAGGTCAAGGTTTTACTTGCTCAGGCATTATTCGGTAATCCGGATATTTTGCTTTTAGACGAGCCTACCAACCATTTGGATTTGGATGCTATCGGCTGGTTAGAGGAATTCCTGATTAACTTCGAGAATACGGTTATTGTAGTATCCCACGACCGCTATTTCCTTAATAAGGTATGTACCCATACCGCAGATATCGACTATGCAAAGATTCAGCTTTATGCAGGCAACTATGACTTCTGGTATGAGTCTAGCCAGCTAATGCTTAAGCAGATGAAGGAAGCAAATAAGAAGAAGGAAGAGAAAATTAAGGAGTTGCAGGAATTTATTTCCCGTTTCTCCGCTAACGCGTCAAAATCCAAGCAGGCCACTTCCCGTAAGAAGGCTTTGGAGAAAATCGAACTGGACGAAATCAAGCCTTCTTCCAGAAAATATCCGTACATCGATTTCCGTCCTTCCCGCGAGATTGGAAACGAAGTTCTTACGGTGGAAGGTATTTCCAAGACCATCGATGGTGTGAAGGTACTTGACAACGTATCCTTTATCGTTGGCCACGATGACAAGATTGCTTTCGTCGGCGGCAATACCATTGCCAAGACCACTTTGTTCCAGATTCTTGCCGGTGAAATGGAGCCTGACGAAGGTAGCTATAAATGGGGTGTTACCACTTCCATGTCCTACTTCCCGAAGGACAACACCAAGATTTTTGACGGCAATGACTTACAGATTGCAGATTGGTTGACCCAGTTCTCTGAGATTAAGGATGCCACCTATGTTCGTGGATTCTTAGGACGTATGCTTTTTGCCGGTGATGACGGTGTGAAACGTATGAAAGTCCTTTCCGGTGGTGAGAAAGTACGTGTTCTCCTATCCCGTATGATGATTGAAGCTTCAAACATCTTAATTTTAGATGAGCCAACCGACCATTTAGACATGGAATCCATCACCGCTTTGAATAACGGCTTAATCAAATTCCCGGGCGTGCTTTTATTCGCATCCCGTGACCATCAGGTTGTGCAGACTACTGCTAACCGTATTATTGAATTCTTGCCGGATGGTACGTTTGTGGATAAGGTTACTACTTACGACGAATATCTTGAAAGCGATGAGATGGCACGTAAACGTAGCGTATATACCAAGTCAGAAGACGATGAGAACGATAACTAAAGAATAAAAAATTACACGGCATGTAGATTCTATATGCCGTGTTTCTTTATTTGCTTTTCTAGCCTTTCTTGTGATCGCTATCCAATAAAATTGTTACCGGGCCGTCATTTATGGAGAACACCTGCATATCCGCGCCAAATTCTCCGGTGGCAACTTCAAATCCTCGCTTTTTGCACTCCTCTATTACATGCTCATAAAGCGGTATTGCCGTATCCGGTCTGGCCGCCTTAGTAAACCCGGGCCGTCTCGAGGATACGTCTGCGTATAGCGTAAACTGACTCACTATTAGTAAGTTTGCTCCGGCATCCGTTGGTCCTATATTCATTTTTCCGTCTTCATCTTCAAAAATACGCAATCCGCAAATCCGATCTGCAATCCAATCTGCTTCTGCCTGCGTGTCCTCTTCATGGACGCCAAGCAAAACCAAAAAACCTTTATCAATAGCGCCCACCGTTTTACCTTCAATCACTACCGATGCCTCTTTTACTCTTGTTAATACTGCTCTCATACTTCCTCCTACGCAAATGCATTTTTTATAATTTGAAATTTATCCCCCAATATTGCTACCACATCAAAACGGATCGACGCTTCCCCAACCTGCTCATGATAACAATACCAACGCATAACTTCCTTAATTTTCTTTTGTTTGCGACAATCCACCGCCAGTTGCGGTTCGCCATATCGTAAACTGCTGCGATATTTTACCTCCACAAATACTAAATAGCCACCTTCTTTCGCAATCACGTCCACTTCTCCGACGCGACAACGATAATTAAACGCTATCACCTCATACCCATTCAAAGAAAGAAGCTTTGCTGCCAGAGCTTCTTTTTGTTTTCCCATTTGTCGTTTATTCATAACTCACCTATAATCCCAGCTTTGCTTTCATGTGATCCATATCATTGACAAAAACCAAAATCTCTGCCACAACATCATACAATTCCGGTGGAATTGCATCCCCAATTTCAAGCTTAGACAATGTCGCCGCCAACTTGCTGTCTTCATAAAGCGGAACATCTGCCTCTTTCGCTTTTTCAATAATGCGGTCTGCCACCGCCCCGGTACCTGTTGCTACAATCTTTGGTGCTGTATCACCCTTCTCATAGCTTAGAGCCACCGCTGTTTTCTTCTTCTGTTTCTCCTGCATAGCTTACACCTTCACATCAAAGGAATAACGGCTGACTGCCTCCTTAGGCGCAACCTCCTGCCCCAATAATTCCTCCACAAATTCTTTTTGCGTTATTTGGGCATCGTTATCTTTCACCGTTACATCAACGGAATACCCTTTATCACTCAACCGTTTTGTCAACAAATCAATATGACTCATCACCAAATCCAACGACTTCTCATCTGCCAACATAAAATTGGTAGATAAATTCTTCCCGCGCAACCGCACAAATACATCCGTCGGTCCTAAATGTTCCATATCCAGATGAAGATGCGCCGAGATGTCATCCGACTTATTCCGAAGAGCTCGTTTGTTCGTATATATGTACAAATCACCGGTAGCGTTCTGATTCGCCATTTTCAACGGAATCTGTACATAATTGTACAACTGATGGACGTCATTCATAAAACTTAAATTTCCTCTGGTATCCGTTATTTGGCGTGCCATGGTGCTGTCTGCTTTACCACTCTCCGAAAGAAGATTCTGCAAACGTTCAAGCTGCCTGTCCATACGTTGATATAGCTGTTTTAATTTTTCCTTACTCTCCATTTCCTCCGGTTTCAAAAACCATTGTTCCTCCGATACCCGTTCTAACAGGTTGCGATAATTTTCCGAAGAAAACAACTGCTTTAGTTCCTTTGGCGGAAAATCGTTTTCTTTTAAAAACTGTGTCAAACTCTTAAGCTTATGGAAATTGGACGTATCTTCCTTTTCTATGTTCTTCAGATATTCTATTGGTTTCTCTCTCGCTTCTTCATGCGCCGACACAGGCGTTTTATTATTCTGTGCAGGTTCTTGCTCTATTTTTTCCAAAATTGGTTTATTTGCCGTCTCAGGCGTTTTCTGAGCCACTTTCTGCTCATCCGCCACCACTTTCGGTTCTGTTTCCGTCAGATTTGCTGCCTTCCCTATATCAGCTTTTGCATCCGTCACCATCCCCGGCTTCTCCTCCGCCTGCACAGCATTGGGCATCGTATTCAGCGGCTTTTCCTGCTTACCAGCTTGCAACGTTTCCCCTTCTACGACACGCTCACCCGATGGTTTTTCCAAATTAAAATTCTCTTTTCCCTCTGCCTGTTGATTCTGCTTTGAACCCTCCTTTGCAAAAATCTCCAACAACCGTTCATTCATCGCCAATGCGCTCTTGCCATCCGGCGCCTCACTCACCAACGTGGGTAACGCCTTCATCACCTGCTCCAGCCGGGTTTGCACCTTTCCTTCCCCTTGCCGGTAATGCTCTAATTGCTCGATATTTTGCTCATGAATGGGCAATTTCAATTTCTCAAGCTGCGTCAGTGTATCTACACTTACATTCGGAAAGGAAAAAGCGGCTCTGGCCATACTCCCCAGACTTTTTGCATCAATCGGCATCTGTTTGCTCATCATACTTTGCACAAGATCCAGATTCCGTTGACTCACCGGCAAAGAAGCGGTTGTCAAAGCCTTCACCAATGTCGGATTCGAGAACATATCCTGGGTCACCGCTTTTAACGCAATCTGCCCGTCAACATTGCTCTTAACCTGAAAAAAAGTGGCTACCCCTTTCTGAAGCGCAACACCTTCATCCACCCGGGCACTCAGACTATTACCATTAGCCAGACTAATCAGCACCTTTCCTGCATCCATTTTTGTAATGGTGCCCTCAAAAATCTCTCCCTCCTTCATTCCCAGAAGATTCTCTATTGCCTTCTGTGAAACGACCTGTGTTGGCTCAGCGCCTTTGCCTCCGGTTGCAGCCTTCACCAGCTGCTGATTCATTTGTTGACTGACCTGGTTAAAAATATCGGAAATGTTCATGTGCATCCTCACTTCTCTTCCGTTAGCAGATTTTTTACAAAACTCCGTCTGTGAATCGGCGTCAGCCCATACTCACGTATTGCCGCGATATGCGCTGCCGAACCGTATCCTTTATTGCTGTCAAATCCGTACTCCGGCATCACCTTTGCGTATTCTTCCATCAGATGATCTCTGGTCACCTTCGCTACAATACTGGCGGCACCGATGGAAATGCTCTTTGCATCTCCTTTAATAATTGGCACCTGCCGAATCGTAACCTCCGGAATGGTAACAGCATCGTTTAATAATATATCGGGTTTTACCGACAAATTCTCAATAGCCTGACGCATAGCTTCATACGTCGCCTGCAAAATATTAATCTCGTCAATTCGCCCCGGCCCCACCATACCAATACCAACAGCCACAGCTTCCTCCTTAATCTGCGCACATAACGCTTCACGCTTTTTCTCAGATAACTGCTTCGAATCGTTGATATAAAGCATTCGACAGCCTTTTGGCAAAATCACTGCACAAGCAACCACCGGCCCTGCCAATGGTCCCCTGCCCACCTCGTCTATCCCGCAAATATACTCATATTCTTCTTCATAGCGGTTCTCATATTCCCGCAATTTCTCAATGCGTGCTTTTTCCTGTTCCAACTTCTCAATCTGTTTCTTTGCTTTTGTCAAAAGCGCCTGCACGCCACTTCGTTCATCTTCCTGATATTTCTCTATGACAAAAGGCAGCTCTGTTACGGTTGCTGCCTTTAGTTCTTCTTTTATCAGGGCAATACTCTTCTTATCCATCTGTTTGTCCCTAATCTTTTCCATTTTTATTATTTATTTTACCAAAAGAGGAAAATGGATAAATACGCAAAATTGCTCTTCCAATAATGTCCTTCCTCTTAATAAGACCAACGTCTTCGTAACGACTGTCTTCACTCTCATTACGGTTATCACCCAAGACAAAATATTCATCCTCGCCCAGGGTAATCGGCTTTGCAGCCAGCCCACGCACTTCCATTACTTCCCGTCCGTAATCTTCCTTAAGTTCCTTACCATCAATCATAATCGTACCATCCGCGGTAATCTGCACGGTCTCCCCCGGTAAGCCGATAATTCGCTTGATATAGTAGGTTTCCTCCGAATACTCATACGGGAACACAATAATGTCAAATCGTTCCGGATCATGAATCGCATAGGAAATCTTATCCACCACCAGATTATCACCATCCTGCAGTGTCTCTCTCATAGACTCACCAACAACCACGGTACGCTGTCCTACATAATGCACAATCAAATACGTAGCCAGCAACACTGCCACGATATAAAGTATGAAATTTAATATCTCTTTCGCAGTACTTTTTTGCTTCTTTTCTTCGTTATCCATTATATTCCCTCCGGTTCTTCCAATGTAATCTCTCCAAGCTTCCCATCTCGAAACTCATCCAATAACAAAATAGCCGCCTTCGCATAATCCGGTTCACCACCTTTTTTCAATATGTTCCGGCTCTTAGCGATTGCAAGCAAAATCTCATGGTTCTCCCCCACTTCTTCCACCTGATACCGCTGCAATATGGTACCGCCATACTGTTCTCGCAATACTTCCAAAAGCGATAGCGCTACTTCATCCAAATTCAAAATCTCATTACGAATAGATCCAATCATCGCAAGCTTCATGCCAACCTGTGGATCTTCAAACTTCGGCCACAAAATACCCGGTGTATCTAAAAGTTCCACCTGTTTGTTCAGACGGATCCACTGCTTTCCTTTGGTAACTCCCGGCTTATTCCCGGTCTTCGTAGCTGCCTTTCCGGCAAACGAATTAATAAACGTAGATTTCCCCACATTCGGAATTCCCACTACCATCGCGCGCACCGGACGATTCTTTATTCCTCGCTTCCGATCACGCTCAATCTTTTCTTTACAAGCTTCCATGATTACATTCTGGATGCTCTTCATTCCACCGCGACTTCTGGCATCCAAAGAAACCACAAAAAAGCCTTTCTCTTCAAAATATGCAGTCCAAAGCTTTAATTTGCGTTTATCTGCCAAATCACTCTTATTTAGCAAAATCAACCGCGACTTGTTCTTTGCCAACTCATCTATATCGGGATTCCTGCTACTAAGCGGCACACGGGCATCAATCAACTCAATCACCAAATCAATTAGCTTAATATCCTCCTGCATCATACGACGTGCCTTGGTCATATGTCCCGGATACCAGTTAATATTCATTTGTTCATTCATATTCCAGTTCCTTATTACTTCATAAATCCAAATTTCGATAGCGGACTAATCTCAAACCAGCCCTTTCCAACGATATGCTCCTTCTTAATTAATCCAATGTTTGCATATCGACTATCCTCACTATTATTACGATTATCTCCAAGAACAAAATATTCATTCTTCCCTAAGGTAATCTCTTCTTCCGCAAGACCTGCATAATCCATGGACGAGACATCAATCGCCTCTTCATATAACTCTCCATTAACATAAAGAGCACCTTCTTTAATCATTACCGTGTCTCCCGGTACGCCAACCACACGTTTCACGTAGTAATGCGACTTCTCATTACCGTTTGGTAAAAATGCCACCACATCATTGTGCTTCGGATTCGTAACCAAATAGACAAAACGATTTATCAAAATGCGATCCCCATCTTCAAGGGTCGGTGCCATAGAACCGCCAATCACCCTGGTACATTGTCCAATATAATACACGAAGACAAAAGCAATGCCCAGCACAATCAACAGCTCCAGTGCCCATATCATTGCCTCTTTCACCAACGGCATATTTACTTTCCTTCTTTGACGGCCGAACTGTAATCCACCGCCCCTTCTCATTCTTCGCATACGTCCATTTTCCTTACAAAAATACGCTACACTAACTATACCACAAAGGCAATCGCCAATCAAGTGAAGCTTATTTGACCATATTATTTACAACTATAAGACTAACGCAAGAGGAACAACCGCATCTGCAGTTGTTCCTCGTAACTGGTCTTTCATTCAACTATTTCACAAGTTCTTTAACCTTAGCTGCTTTACCAATGCGGTCTCTTAAGTAGAATAACTTAGCTCTTCTAACCTTACCAGCTCTAACTACTTCAATCTTCTCTACAAACGGAGAATGAAGTGGCCATGTCTTCTCTACACCAACACCGTTGGAAAATTTACGAACAGTAAAGGTTTCACGGTTGCTTCCACCCTGTCTCTTAATAACAGTTCCTTCGAAAACCTGAATTCTCTCACGGTTTCCTTCCTTGATCTTAGCAGATACCTTAACAGTATCACCTACGTGAAATTCAGCAATGTCAGACTTTAATTCTGCTGCTTCAATACTTCTAATAATATCGTTCATTGTGCTACCTCCTACTATTTTGATGTTCTTAATATCCTTATTGATAACAGAGGACCATCTCTAATCACACCCGTACATCATATCATATTGTCCTTTGGTTTGCAAGCACTTTTCACTATTTCTTTTCCTCGTTTTTAACGATTTCTTCGCGTATAGACATAAATGCCTCTAACACTTTCGGATCGAAATGGCTGCCTGCATCCTCCTGCATAATCTCGTAAACCTCTTCCAACGGAAATGCCGCTTTGTAGCAACGTTTTTCTTTTAAAGCATCGTATACATCTGCTACCGCCATAATCCGGGCACAAAGAGGAATTTCCTCACCCTTTAACCCCTCCGGATAACCGGTACCATTGTATTTTTCATGATGATACGCCGCTATCTCGCAGGCAATTTTTACAAGATGCTGATCATCTAAATTTCCCAGTGTATCAAGGATTACTTCCTTGCCAAACACCGTATGTTCCTTCATCTTCTCAAACTCTGCTTCCGTAAGCTTTCCAGGCTTCATCAAAATCGTGTCTGAAATCTTAATCTTGCCAATGTCATGCATCGGTGCTGCCAAACGAATGGTTTCTACATAATTCATGTCAAGTACATCAGAGAACTCACCGCGTCGCAAAAGTTCCCGTCCGATTCGCCACGCCACGTTCGCCGTTCGCTTAATATGCTCGCCTGTCGTAATGTCACGGTTATCAACCAAGTTAGACATGCTGACAATAAATTCATATTTCATCTCGTTAATCCGACGCTCCTGCTTTGCAACCAGTTTTTCCAGATTGTAACGATACTCGTCAAGTTCTATTGTCCGGTGAATGCGAGGCATAATCCCCACCGGTTGAATGGGTTTTACCGAAAAATCCACAGCTCCGGCTTCGAAACAAGCCGCCTCCGTCTCAGGTTTGGAATCTGCCGTCAGAAAAATCACCGGTATATGCTTCCACTCCTCATTTTCCTGAATTCTTCGCATTACTTCCCAACCATTCATCTCAGGCATCATAATATCAAGCAGAATCAAATCCGGCCGATGCCCAGCCAGGTAATCCAGGCATTGTTGCCCGCCACTTACCAGAATCGGCACAAATTCTTCTTGCAACAACATCTTAGCCCTCACCAGATTCGTACGCTCATCGTCTACTACCAGAATCCGTTTCTTGTTCTCCTCCATATTATTTTCCTTCCTGCCGCTTGTACAACTCGTACAAATCAGGGCGATTCTCCCTGGTTAGCTGAATCGATTGCTCCAACCGCCATTTTTCAATGTTCTTGTGGTGTCCGGACAAAAGCACTTCCGGTACTTTCTTGCCCATCCACTCCTCCGGTCTAGAGTACTGAGGATATTCTAACAGATAATTGTGAAAAGTTTCGGTCTGTCCGGATTCTTCATTGCTCAAGACTCCAGGGACCATACGGGAGATTGCATCAATCATCACCATGGCCGGTAATTCTCCACCTGTGAGGACGTAATCGCCAATGGACATATAATCGGTTACAATTTCTTCCAATACCCGCTCATCCACACCCTCGTAATGACCGCACAGGAAAATCAAATCCTCCTCCAAAGCAAATTCCCTTGCCTTGGCCTGAGAAAAAGTGCTTCCCTTCGGTGTCAGATAAACGGTTCGCGGTCGATGGCCAATGCGCTCTACGATTGACTGATATGCATCGTAAATCGGCTGTGCCTGCATAACCATACCGGCGCCTCCACCATAAGGATAATCGTCTACCTTGCCATGCTTATTCATGGTGTAATCCCGAATATTCACAGCTTCAATTCGCAAATGTTCATTCTTCACTGCTCTGCCAATAATACTGGTATTCAGTCCATCCATTACCATCTCCGGAAATAGCGTCAAAATGTAAAACGTTGTCACTACAGCTCCTCCAGTCCCGGCATTAAATGTACTACCATTCTCGCCGCTTCTACATCAACGGATAAGATGCATTCGCCAATGGCCGGTAAGTACCAGCTCTTCTTCTTATCATCTATTACTTCGTAAACATCATTGGCACCTGTTTCAATAACATCCTTCAATATTCCAAGACGACTACCATCTTCCAGATATACTTCCATACCAATTAAATCCGCAATAAAATACTCGTCTTGTGCAAGTTCTACCGCCTGGTCTCTTCGTACCCACAAAGTGCTTCCCTTAAGTGGTTCTATATCATTTAAGGAATCATATCCTTTTATCTTTAAAATTGCAAACTGTTTAAAGTACTTCACATGTTCGATTTCTGCTTCAAAACTGCGCTTTCCGGTATCCATAATCACCGTATCCAAATCAGAAAAGCGCTTTACATCATCGGTTGTTGGAAATACTTTGAATTCTCCACGCACCCCATGGGTACTGGAAAAAACGCCTACCTGCAATAAATCTTCCATATCATGCTCCTTTATTATTAGAAAATGGCTGCCGTATATACGGCAGCCAACGTTATCATACACTATACAATATCTACAATAACTTTTCTATCTTCCTTTGTCGCTGCCGCCTTTACGACGGAACGAATTGCCTTCGCGATGCGACCCTGCTTACCGATAACTTTTCCCATATCGGAAGCTGCCACGTGCAGCTCAATTACGAGGGCTTTCTCGCTACTCTTTTCGGTAACGACAACCTCGTCTGGATTATCAACGAGTGCTTTAGCAATTACTTCTACAAGTTCTTTCACGTCACACACCTCGCGTTAAATTATTTTACAATACCAGCTGCCTTGAAGATCTTACCAACCTGCTCTGTAGGCTGTGCTCCATTAGCTAACCATTTCTTAGCTGCCTCTTCGTTAACGTGGAATTCACTTGGGTCCTTTGTCGGATCGTAAGTACCGATTTCATCTACGAATCTACCATCTCTTGGAGATCTTGCATCAGCAACAACGATTCTATAGAAAGGAGCCTTCTTCTGTCCCATTCTTCTCAATCTGATCTTTAACATTGTTCATTCACCTCCTGAATAAAATAACTAACTTTATGTTAGAAAGGAAATTTAAACTTTCCTCTTCTACCTTTACCACCCATCATGCCGCCCATTTGCTTCATGACTTTCTTCGACTGTTCATAATTCTTCACCAGTCGATTAACCTGTGCCACATCCACACCTGCACCCTTTGCAATACGATGCTTACGGCTTGGATTCAAAATATCCGGATTCCTACGTTCTTCCGGTGTCATAGAATAAATCATGGCCTCAATCTTCGCCATCTTCTTCTCGTCAATGGCATTCTCAAGTTGTGCCATCTGGCCACCGCCAAGTCCCAGTCCCGGAAGCATTCCAAGAATACTGGAAAGACCACCCATCTTCTTCATCTGGTTCATAGAATCCAGATAGTCTTCGAAGTCGAATTCCATCTTCTTCATCTTCTTCTCAAGCTTCCGACCAGTCTCTTCGTCCATGGTCTCCGCTGCCTTCTCAATTAAGGAAAGCACATCTCCCATGCCAAGAATTCGACTTGCCATACGATCCGGATAAAACTGTTCCAAATCAGACAACTTCTCGCCCATACCAACATAAAAAATCGGTTTCCCGGTTACCGCGCGAATAGAAAGCGCCGCACCGCCTCGGGTGTCTCCATCTAACTTGGTAAGAATTACACCATCAATTCCCACCTTCTCATCGAAGGTAGAAGCAACGTTCACAGCTTCCTGACCAGTCATGGCATCTACTACCAATACTGTTTGGTGTACATCCACCGCACTCTTTATCTCAACTAACTCCTGCATCATCTCTTCATCTACCTGAAGACGACCTGCAGTATCCAAATATACAACGTTATTACCATTCTTCTGGGCATGTTCAATGGCTGCCTTCGCAATGTCCACCGGACTGTGTCCGCTACCCATGGAGAATACCTCCACACCTTGCTTCTCACCATTAACCTTTAACTGCTCAATCGCCGCCGGACGATACACGTCACAAGCTACCAAAAGTGGTGTCTTGCCCTTCAGCTTAATCTTACCTGCCAACTTCGCACAAGTCGTTGTCTTACCTGCACCTTGCAATCCCGTCATCATAACAACGGTAATGGCTTTCCCCGGCTGAAGTGCTATCTCTGTAGTCTCGCTTCCCATAAGGGAAACCATCTCTTCATTAACAATCTTAATAACCATTTGCCCCGGATTCAGTCCGTTCATAACGTCCTGTCCGATGGCACGTTCCTGCACATCCTTAACGAATTTCTTCACTACCTTGAAGTTAACATCCGCTTCTAAAAGCGCCATCTTAACTTCCTTCAAAGCTGCCTTGACATCCTCTTCTGTCAGCATACCTTTGCTTCGCAAGGACTTAAATACATTCTGCAGTTTCTCCGATAAGCTGTCAAATGCCATACTATAGCTCCTCTATAATTCGCTGCGAGCGTACCCGAATTGCCTCAATCATCTCCGCATCCGCACATCCCGCATTCGTTAATTCCAAAATCTCTTCTGCCTGCTTCTTCACCGTCTTAAACTTCTCAACCAGGTGAAGCTTCTCTTCATAATCTTCTAAAGCCTTATTGCAACGCTTCAGCAAATCATGCACACCCTGTCGGCTAATGCCTTCCTCTTTAGCCACCTCCGACAAGGAGTAATCATCAAATACACATGCCTCATACACCTGTCGCTGATGTTCCGTTAGAAGCTCACCGTAGAAATCATATAACAGGCTCTGTTCCACGATTCTCTCAATTCCTGCTTCCATCTCATTCCTCCAGTGTCAAGGTGTTCTCCTTTACACGACAATAGGTAGTTTACTACAAAAGTGTCTCTGTGTCAAGTGTTTTTTCTTGACACCCAAAACTTTTTTCACTACACGACCTCAACAAGAACCTATCCCACAATCCCTGTTTTGTGCTATAATAAGTCATAGGGTTAAAAAAGGAGACGGTATTATTATGAAACTAAAACCAATTATTACCAGTTTACTGGAAACAGATTTATATAAACTATCCATGGGACAAGCGATTCACAGCCAGTTTTCCAACTATCGCACCACCTGGTCTTTTAAATGCCGCAATAAAGATGTGCATTTCACGCCGGAAATGGTTGCTGAAATCAGAGAACAGATTCAAGCATACTGTGATTTGCGTTTCACAGAGGAGGAACTCCGCTACTTAGATGAAAACATTGTATGGTTCAAGTGCTCCTATATCGATTTTTTACGTCTGTGGCATCCCCGGTATGAAGAATTCGAAATCAGCACCGATAGCGAATGCGGTCTTTCCATAGAAACCATGGGATCCTGGCTCAACACTTCCATGTACGAGATTCCTACTCTTGCCATTGTCAACGAGGTATATTTCCGCATGACCTATGATTACGACTCGCTTTATGATAGCTTCCGCAATCATCTGGATGCCAAGATTAAACGCATTAGCAAAGGTGGCGACTTGTTACTTTCTAATTTCAGTGAGTTCGGTCTTCGCCGCAGACTTTCTGCCGAGGCCCAGGCATTGGCTGTTGAAAAGCTGGCAGCCGCTGATTACGAAGGTTCTCATTTTGTGGGTACTTCCAATGTATACCTTGCCAAAAAATATGGCGTCAAACCCGTTGGCACCATGGCGCATGAATGGATTATGTGCGTCGGCCAGGGCAACCACAAACACAATCCTGCTTATTCCAATTGGTATGCTATGGACGCATGGGTGAACGAATACGGAGTTTTAAATGGAATTATGTTGACCGATGCCATCACCACCGATTGCTTTTTGAAGGACTTCAATTTAACCTACGCAACACTTTTTTCCGGTGTACGTCACGATTCCGGCGATCCCTTCGAGTGGGGAAATAAGATGATTGCTCACTACAAGAAATTGGGAATCGACCCCAAGAGCAAGACCTTGCTCTTCTCTGACGGCTTAAATTTTGAAAAAGCTGACAAACTAACGCGCTACTTTAAGGATAAGGTGCAAGTTGCATTTGGAATTGGAACCTACATCGCCAACGACACCGATGTGCCTGCCTTAAATATTGTCATGAAAACCACTGCCTGCAACGGCATGGATGTGGCAAAGATTTCTGATGCCTCTGGCAAGGGGATGTGCAAGAATCCGGAATACGTAGATTATTTGCAACGTTGCATCAACTGGCGCATGACACACGAATAATTACGCAAAAACGGGAATGCCCCTTTCGGAACATTCCCGTTCATTATTTCAATTTACAGATTTGGATTGTGGAACTGTCTTCTAGCATCGGTAGAAAGTGTGGTTAATAACGCATTTAATTCATTAACCTGTGCCAAGCTGTACTCAGCATTCTTCATACCTTCTTCAGTAAGATATTTCGTAAGTTCAGCCTTCTTATCCTTCATGCTCATTGCTTTTTCATCAGAAGCTTTTACATTTGCATACATCTGATCCTGGATTTTCTTCAATGCAGGTGCAGTATATTTAGGCATTAAATCGTTGTAGTATGGTGTTGTTAATACATCTACTAATTTGTATGTCCAATATGCAGAATCCGCACTATAGGTTTCTCCACCCTTCTTGTAGGAATCCGGTGTCTCGGTAATTCCGTTGTAGAATGGAACGAATACGCTGTGCTCAGGTGCTCCAAACGCAAGCCACTGGATACCGCTGATTTCAACAGGCATATCCTGACGCCACTGAATGATGTGAGCTTCCATTGTTCTCTGAACGTTGATTGGACGATAGTTTCCTACGTTCTTTCCGTAAGAATCATACTTGGTTCCATTGTAATGAGAACTTAACACCTGTTTAACCATATCCACGGTAATCTTCTTATCCGCTTTCTGAATCATCGGAATCTTCTTAGAAGTGATGCTGTATTTACCCTTCTGAGATGGGGTTAAAATTCTCTGTCCATCCCATACACGGCAGATATTGTAAGAAGCATCATCTTTATCGTTGGTACTGAAAATATTTCTAACGTTAAAGTTCTTCTTGGAAGAGTTTAACTTATTCTTCTTAACAAAATCCTGAATTCCGGTAGACCACATAAATTTCTCAGTATTGTTGAAATCTACGTTACGGATTGCCATCTGGTTCGCAACAACTGCGTAACGATCATCCGGAATGCGCATTGCTACCCAATGATGTCCGGAAACGATTTCCATGTACCATACATCGTTCTGATCAGAAAATGCAACACCGTTTGTTTCAGCTGCACCGTATTTTTCAACGATTTCGCCTAAACGCTGTACACCTTCTTTTGCTGTACTGATGTATGGAAGTACAACGGTAAGCATAGACTCTTCTGCGATACCATTTTTTACCAATGGATCTGCTTTTTCTGTCTTCTTGTTATAAGAAGTACTCTCGGTAGCACTCATTGCTACACCCTTCTCGTTGGTACCGGACTCTTCATACTGACCATATTCAGCTGTCCACTCTGGAGTTGCAGTATATTTGAACTGCTCTTCCGGCAATTCAATTGTAAATCTGTCTTTTTCCTCTAAATCTGTGTTTGTAGACACATACATGGTTCCCTTTGCATTCTTCTGCGCCGGATGTACTACAAAATACTTTGGATTCTTTGTAGATGAATCCTCGTTTCTTGCAATGATAGTTGAGCCATCAGCTGAAGCATCCTTGCCAACCAACACGGTTGTACAAGCTGCCGCGCTCATAGATGGTAATACTACTGCAACTGCCATAACTGCTGCTGCAGCCGTTCTGAAAAATCTCTTATTTCTCAGCATAAAATTTCCTCCTTACTCCTGTGCTAATTCTTTAAACATTAAAAGCACCATTGAAACTATATCACTCCATCCTGAGAGTGTCAACATATATTCTGTGAGCTTTTTTTGATTTTATAATGCTCTATTTCACATAAAAAAATCGATTTCCAAACACGTCCTTATAAAACTCCACTTCAACCATATCTCCCTGCTCATAAGACTTATAAACGGACTCCCCTACCATCATCTGCGTCTTTTCCAGATTCTCACTATCAATGGTAAAATAGTATTTGGTAATGCGAGCATACCGTCTTTCTTTTTCCAAAATTTCACACTGTTCACTTCCTTGATTGGTGGCTGTCATATAGGACGTCATTGGTAGCACAATAAAACACTGCATCGCCACCAAAGGCAAAAGCACTTGCATCTGTCGCCAAGCTATTTTTTTCACCTTTCCAAGCACAAGGCCACCCGCCACTATCAAACACACCGTTCCCACACTGTATATTAAAAACTGATTACTATTTTCATAATTCATATTTCGTACATGGCCTACGTAACCAAACAAGGACGGAATCCCTATGCCAGCCATAAGCCATAACGGCCCCAACGTCCCCTCAATTAATTCACGGATGTAACGAATGCAAAAAACAGTTTCTACAACAAATGCTGCCAAATACAAGGCTGCAAACACCCCTCGCTCCTGTGTGTACGCCCACATAAGCCCAACAAACATCACGCCACACATTCCCCAATAAGCAATTTTCAAATTTTTCATTTCCCTATATCCTTCCTAAAAAAAAAGACATGGCAAGAAACCACAGCCTTCTTCCGACCATGAATTCTTGCCATGAACCTAATCATCTTACAAAATAGCTCTTGTTTCTTCTACCTTATATCCCTCATCGCAAAGAGCTTTTATAATCTGCTCTTTATGCTCTGTTCCGAAGGACTTCAATGTAATGTTAACACGTACAGAATCAGCACTTCCGGTTGCTAAGTGATGAATATGTTCAATATTTACTACATTTCCCTTCTGCTCGGCAATCAGATTTGTTAATTTTGCAAGTGCTCCAGGATTGTCAGAAAGAACAACGGTAACTGCAAATACACGATTACGCATAATTAAGCCATGCTCAATCTCTGTAGCCATAGTATCCACATCCATGTTTCCACCACTGACAATGGAAACAACCTTTTTACCTTTTACATCCAAATGCTTTGCAGCTGCTACAGCCAAAAGTCCGGAGTTCTCAGCTACCATCTTATGATTCTCTACAACATCAAGGAAGGTTGCTACCAATTCTTCATCTGTTACCGTAATCACGTTATCTAAATTCTCCTTCAAATATGGGAAAACAACGCTACCAATCGTTCTAACGGCTGTTCCATCCGCAATGGTGCTAACCTTATCTAACGGTGTTGGTCCACCTGCCTCTAACGCAGCCTTCAAGCTAGGCGCACCGGCTGGTTCTACACCAATTACCTTAATATTCGGATTTAACAATTTAGCTGCCGAAGAAATGCCCGTTGCAAGTCCTCCTCCACCGATTGGAACCAAAACAATATCCACATCTTTTAATTCTTCATAAATTTCCATCATAATGGTTCCCTGGCCGGTTGCCACGGTTTCATCATCGAAAGGATGAATGAACGTATATCCATGCTCGCTTGCTAACTTATATGCATGATTACAAGCTTCGTCATAAATATTGCCGTATAAAACAACCTCAGCACCAAGTGCTTTTGTACGATTAACTTTAATAAGCGGTGTAGTAACCGGCATAACGATGGTTGCCTTAACCCCATACTGTCTTGCAGCATAAGCAACACCCTGTGCATGGTTACCCGCAGACGCAGCAATCAAACCTTTCTTACGTTCTTCGTCACTCAACGTACTGATTTTGTAGTAAGCACCACGTAATTTATAAGCGCCGGTTTTCTGAAGATTCTCTGGTTTCAAATAAACTTCATTCCCCGTTGCATCGCTTAAATACTGGCTGTACATCAGCTTTGTCTCGTTGGTCGCCTCCTTCACAATCTTACTTGCTTCCTGGAATTTCTCAAGTGTAAACATTCCCATAACCTCCTAAATATAATTCAATTTATCTTGTAAAAAGGGCATCCACGAACTGATCAGAATCAAACTTCTGCAAATCGTCGATTGTCTCTCCTACGCCAATATATTTTACCGGAATTTGAAGATCCGACTGAATTGCTACCGCAATACCACCTTTCGCCGAACCATCCATCTTCGTCAGCACAACACCGGTAATGTCTGCTGCCTCATTAAACTGTCTTGCCTGCTCTAATGCGTTCTGTCCGGTAGCGGCATCCACCACAACTAACGTCTCGCGATATGCCTCCGGAAACTCTTTTTCCAGAATACGATTAATCTTATTCAGCTCATCCATCAGGTTCTTCTTGTTATGAAGACGACCTGCTGTATCTACCATCAAAATATCCGCCTTGCGAGCCTTCGCAGCCGCCACCGCATCGTATACAATTGACGCCGGGTCTGCCCCTTCTTGTCCGCCAATCATATCCACGCCGGCACGATTCGCCCACTGCGCAAGCTGACTACCTGCTGCCGCACGAAACGTATCCGCTGCTGCGATAACCACCTTCTTGCCATCCGCCTTGAATTTACCGGCTAGCTTACCAATGGTGGTGGTCTTACCCACGCCATTGACACCGATTACCAAAAGCACAGCCGTCTCATTTTCAAAACGATATGCCGTCTCACCAACGTGCATCTGCTCTTTGATACTCTCAATTAGAAGCTCCTTACACTCCTGCGGTTCTTTGATATGTTTTTCCTTCACCTTTTTCTTAAGGTTCTCAAGAATTGCATCCGTAGCATGCACACCAATGTCACCCATAATCAGAATTTCTTCCAATTCCTCATAGAATTCTTCATCAATGTTACTAAAACCATTAAACACGCTATCAATTCCGGACACAATATTATCTCTGGTCTTGGTTAGCCCTTCTTTTAACCGGGCAAAAAAACCCTTCTTCTCTTCGCTCATAGTTACTCCTCTAACTGTCCTTCAATCAGGTTTACGCTAACTAGCGCCGATATACCTTTTTCCTGCATGGTAATACCATACAAGCGATCCGCCGCCGTCATGGTACCGCGACGGTGGGTAATCACGATAAACTGTGTATACTTTGTCAGCTTATCCAAATACTTGGCAAAACGGGTTACGTTACTGTCATCAAGCGCCGCCTCAATCTCGTCTAATAAACAGAACGGAGACGGTTTCAAATTCTGAATTGCAAACAACAGACAAATCGCCGTCAATGCCTTCTCACCACCGGATAATTGCATCATATTCTGCAATTTCTTTCCTGGCGGCTGTGCAGTAATAATGATTCCACATTCCAGAATATCTGCATTCTCTTCCAGTGCCAGTGTACCTTTTCCACCACCAAACAGCTCTTTGAAGACTTTATCAAATTCTTTCTGGATTTCCTCAAATTTCTCAGCAAACTGCTTACGCATACCCGTATCCAAATCATCAATAATCTCAACCAACTGCGCCTCAGCCTTAACCAGGTCATCATGCTGCGTATGTAAAAAGGTATAACGTTCAAACAATTCTTTATACTCTTCCACCGCATTTACATTGACATCACCAAGTTTCTTAATCTCATCCTTGGTATCGGAAATAAAACGCTTCAGCGCTGCTGCATCCTGATAATTCTCATCCCGCAATTTTAAGGCTGCATGATACGTCAACTCATATTCTTCCCAAATATGATTGGTCTGATTCTCAAGTCCCTCTGCCATACGTTCTTTTTGCTCATTCAAACGCACTAATTCGCGATCCAAATCACTATGGCGCTTTGCCAGCTCCTCGCGCTGTTCAAAGAATCCTTTATGATCAAGATTCAGCTTTTCTTTCTTAGCAATGGTATCACTTAGTTTTTCTTCCAAAGCCGCATACGCTTCATCTCCGGCCGTAATTGTCTTCTTTATTTCCTCAATATCGTTCTTCTTCTTCTCGATATCTTCCAACGATAACTGTGCAGCATCCGTAACTTCCTGTAATTCCTCAGCAACTTTTTCTAATTCGGAAATTACACGTTCCTTATTCTCCTGCGCAAATCGTACACGTTGCTCGACTCCACCCTGTTCCATCTGAAGTGCAGCCACAAGCTTCGACTGTTCTTCTTCTAACTGCATCTGCAATTCCAAATCTTCCTGGAACTTGCTGGTCTCCTCGCCAATTTCTTTCTCACGACGTTCAGAAGCAAGTAAATCTTCCCTGGTCTTATCCACACCAAGCTTATACTCATTTAACTCCACTTCTATCTGGGAATTCTCAACACTCAATCCCTCATACAAATGGTCACTTTCTTCTTTCTGTTTCCGAGCATTCTCCACGTTCAGGGACGCGGTATTGGCTTCAATCTGCAGTTTTCCAAGTTTCTCAACTGCTGCCTTGCGATCCTCTTCTAACAACTCTCTGGCCGTCTTTATATCCTCAATACGGTTCTTTAATTCTTCCCGCTCTCCGGAAAGTTTCTTAATATGTTTCTCAATATCCTCAAGTTCACGCTGTCGGCCAAGCAGATTACTGTTATTTTTAAAAGCACCTCCCGTAATGGAACCTCCGGTGTTTAACACTTCACCCTCTAAGGTTACCATACGGAGTGCGTACTTGTATTTCTTTGCCAGTTTCAAAGCGTTGTCAATGGTATCCACCACAATTACACGACAAAGCAGATACTCCATAATGTCTGCAAAACGCTCCTCTGTCTGTACCAGTTCGTCCGCACGTCCCAACACACCGAAGTCTGTCTCTTTCAATGCCTGCTGTGTCTTTTCATCCGGACGACCGCTAACGGAAGTAAGAGGCAAAAACGTTGCACGTCCAAGCCGGTTCTTTTTCAAAAACTCTACCATTCTCTTTGCTGTTGGCTCATCCGTGGTAACAATGTTTTGAATGTTACCACCCAACGCTGTCTCAATGGCCACTTCATATTTCTTCTCAACGGAGATAATATCAGCAACTACACCGATTAGTCCCTTCTCCGTCTCCTTCTGTTCCATAATCTTACGAATAGAATTACCGTAGCCCTCATA
Organism: Lachnospiraceae bacterium; assembly: GCA_015057205.1. GTDB lineage: Bacteria > Bacillota > Clostridia > Lachnospirales > Lachnospiraceae > XBB1006. Next base: position 20,401 of record SVEW01000024.1, read on the forward strand.
GCGTTCCGCCAGGTTACGCAATGACTCCAGACGTGATTCTTCTTTGTGGTAAGAAATGCTTACCTGTT
>SVEW01000025.1 GCA_015057205.1 Lachnospiraceae bacterium
TTGCATTGGCGCAGATTTTGTTTATGGTGTCGGGGACAACCTTTGCACCCTTTATTTCGGCGATTGTGCTGCCGGTGATGCTTCGAACAACGACCTGGGTGTATCCGGTTGCGGCGTTTGTGCTTACGCTGTGCGTGATACTGGGGAGAACGCTGTTAACGAAAATGAAAATACGAGAAGAAGAAAAATATAATCCTGTTAAAATAAACGTGAAAGAGAATGCTTTTGATGGAACACTTCGTGTTGCCTGCATGGCATTGTTGGGAGTGACAGCATTTGCAATGGATTGGAACTATATGATTGCTCCGCCTTTGCTGGTGGCATTTACAGAGTTTTCCAGAAAAGGAAACAAGGCAAGAAAAATTCCGGTAAAAGTCGTGGCGGTCATTACCGGCTGTGGTCTGGCAGGGGTACTTGCCAGAATGCTTTTGCATGTACAACTGGGGTTGCCGCTGGCGGCGGCTGTGTTTGCGGCAACGGTTGTAATGCTTGTGATTATGCGGATTAACAAGCTGTTTCTTCCGCCGGCAGGAGCCATTACCATTCTGGCGATGCTGATTCCAGAGGGAGCGCTTTTATCCTTCCCGTTACAGATTATGTTGGGAAGTGCAACGCTGATGGCGATTTCCAGATTGGGATTTATGAGTCGCCAGGAAGGATTGAATTATGCGAAAAAACGAGAGATGGTAAAATGAGAAACTAGTGTCAATGAGAGAAACGATTCTGAACAGGAGACGAAAAAATGTGGATTAGTCGTTATGTTTGCCTATTCATGGTGTATTGTTGCATGGGTTGGATTTACGAGACAATCTATTGCACTGTGAAGGGCGGAAAATGGGAAAATCGCGGATTCTTGTATGGCCCTGCATGTCCGATTTATGGCGTTGGTGCGGTGACAGTTTCTGTGGTTGTGAGCTTGGTAAAACAGGCGAATGCCGTCTTGGTACCGTGGCAGATTTTTGTAATATCGGTTGTGGGAAGCGCAATCTTAGAGTATGTCACATCCTGGGCGCTAGAGAAAACTTTTCATGCGTTGTGGTGGGATTATAGTCGCTTGCCTTTTAATCTGCATGGACGAATCAGTCTGTTTACCAGCCTGGGATTTGGATTTGGAGGATTGCTAGTTGTCTATATCATTGCACCATTTACGGAAAAAATGGTGGATCGGGTGACGCCAATCTGGATGGAAGTCTTGGCATTATTGGCAGTGGCAGTGTTTGTAATGGATACGACCTTGACGGTTACGGCGCTTTTGCACTTTGATCGTATGGTAATTCGAGCAGAAGAAGCATTTAATAAGAATATGGAAATCCTTGTTGACAATGCGGTGCAACGTACCGTATCCTTGAAACAGGATTTTCAATCCAAACAGGCCTATATGACGGAGCGATTGGAAAATATGGGCGTATATGTAAATCCGGCAATTCGCAGAGTGCGTCAGCTGCGATATAAAGATGAGGAAAGACGTCGTGTTGGTAATCATTTCCTCGAGGTGATGAGAGCAAAACGAAATCGATAAATTGGAGGTAGTGGAATGAAGAGTGGAACAAGTTGTGAAACCTGTGCTTACTATTATTATGATGAAGAGTTTGATGAATACATTTGCGATGTAGGGGCAAACATGGATGAGGATGATTATGCTAGGTTATTAGAGAGTCATCAGAGCAGTTGCCCATATTATCAAAATGGGGATGAATACAAGATTGTGAGACATCAGATGTAAAAGAAAGGAAAGAACAATGAAGGTTTATCATATTAGTGATACATTAGAATTGAATAAAGAATTAAAACTGGACTATAAAAATCAACAGGATTTGGCAGAGCCATTTTATCCACTACAATGTTCAGTTGGTGTCGGATAAAGGGATGGAGTTTTTATAAGAAGATATTGATAAAGTATTCTTAGAATTATCGTTAGTGTGTTTCGGTCATGGAGTGTAAGCTGCTGCTCTGTGGCCGATTTTTCAACTTATGTGACAGAACCTCGGTATATAGAACTCCCCAATTCTATATGCCGAGCGACTTTCCAGGGCGCCCGGCACTATAAGGAATCCTCGGTACCAGCCGCTAAAAAATGTTTATATACCGAGCCGCGGCTGACATCAAAACGGCGCAATTAGGACAAGAAGGTATTGAAAGAGTTTCCAAATAAGTATAATATAGATATATTGTGATATTGAAGGAGAAGACATATGAGTAAGACAAAAGATAAGAGAATGAAAACAATGGACTATGTACTGAGTGCGGTATGCGCTACCCTGATTGCAGTCTGTTCGTGGATTAGCGTACCTACTATGGTACCATTTACCTTGCAGACCATGGCGGTATTTTTGGTACTGGAACTGATAGGCGGCAAAAGAGGAACCCTTTCCATCCTTGTCTATATTCTGTTGGCGGCAATTGGTGTGCCGGTATTGGCTGGTTTTTCCGGAGGCATGGGAGCGTTATTAGGCATGACGGGCGGATATATTGTAGGCTTTGTTTTTATCGGACTGACCTATTGGTTGAGCGAAGTATTATGCGGCGGAAACCGCGTGGTTCGCATTGTAGCAATGATAGTAGGGATGGCCATCTGTTATGTTTTTGGAACGGTCTGGTTTATGACCGTTTATGCAAAACAGTTAGGACCAATTAGTTTAAAAACTGCATTGTCCTGGTGTGTAATTCCATTTCTTATTCCGGATGCCGTAAAACTGGTGTTGGCAGTAACTCTTGGAGCAAGATTACGTAAGGTGTTGCGTATCTACGAAGAGACCAATGCATAATAGGAGAAAATAGGGAAATATGATAGCAATAGTAATTTTGATTTTTGCCGCATTTATTCTTGCGGGAATTAGTGGACTGGTGTATCTGTATATGAGAATTCAGCGATTTTTGCCGGAGGATATGCCAAAGAAAAAGAAACGATTGTTAGCGCTTATCCCGATAGCTGCATTATTGTTGTACGTGGTATGCGATTTTATCAATGGCGTCGTTGTAGTTGTGAATGTGTTTGTCATCTGGGTGCTGGCGGATTGCGTCGGATGGTTGATACATAAAATAAGAAAAAAGCCTATGCGTTTTTATTGGATAGGTGTATGCGCCATTGTCGTGTCCGTGGGCTATTTGGGCTATGGTTTTTATACCGCCCATCGTGTGGTGGCGACAAATTATACGCTATCTACAGATAAAACCTTACCAAATGGAAAATTACGGATTATACAGATTGCCGATGCACATTTGGGAGCCACGTTTGACGGAGAAGGTTTTGCGAAGTATGTGAAACAGATGGAAAAAGAAAAGCCGAATATGCTGGTTATTACCGGTGATTTTGTGGATGATAGCAGTAACCGGGCTGACTTGGAACGGGCATGTGAAGCGCTTGGAAAAATGAAAACTACCTATGGCGTTTACTATGCCTATGGAAATCACGATAAAGGGTTTTATAACCACAGAGATTTTAAAGATAAAGATATGCGAGCAATTATGGCGCAGAATAATATAACCATATTGGACGATAAAATGGTGACCTTGGGCGGATGTGTGGATCTGTATGGACGAAAGGACCGCGCAAGCAAGAAGCGTAAAAAGATGAGTGCGTTAATTGCGGAGGGTGTAAAAGAGCATTATCAAGTGATTCTGGATCATCAGCCACATGATTACGATGCCCAGGAAAAAGCAGGAGTAGACCTGGTTTTGGGTGGACACACCCATGGGGGGCAGATGTTTCCGATTGGAATTACCGGAGAGTTATCCGGTGCCAACGATATGACCTATGGAATGCGTAAGCGCGGAAGAACTACGTTTATTGTAACGTCCGGCATATCGGATTGGGCTATTGATTATAAAACCGGTGGTGCGCTTTCTGAGTATGTGGTAATTGATATCACGCAAAAATAATTTTTAACTTTAATAAAGACATCGTCACAAAGTTGTGATACAATGTTTTAATTACGAATGAATGAAAAAGGAGTGTGTATGAGCCAATCAATCACAGACGAAATATTTTTGGCAATGGAAAATGGTGAGTTACAGGCTTATTATCAGCCACAGTACGATGCGAGGAAAGGTGTAATTGGCGGAGCGGAGGCGTTGGTACGATGGGTAAAGAAAGATGGTACCGTGATTCCGCCTATGGAATTTATTCCGGAATTGGAGAGTAACGGCAAGGTTACGTTGGTGGACTGGTATATAGCGGAAGCTGCCTGCAAGACATTGCGGAAATTGGGTGACAAAGCGGTAAAGATTAGTGTTAACTTCTCTAGAAAACATGCATCAGATGTTAATTTTGTTAAGAGACTTGAACGACTGGTTGCAGCATACGGAATTGACAAGAGATTATTTGGCGTGGAGATTACCGAGACGGATGTCGTGGTAGATAAGCAATTGGTGGTGCAGTGGATTGAAGATGTTGAGAAAGCAGGCTTTCCGGTTGCCATTGATGATTTTGGTACAGGAATGTCATCGCTGTCTTTGATGAAAGATATTCCGGCACACATTATTAAAATTGACCGCTCCTTTCTGAATGATAACTGTCAGTCGGAGAAGGGTCGGGTTACATTGGAATCAGTCTTTTATTTTGCGCATAGACTGAAACTTGATACGGTGGTGGAAGGTGTGGAAACACCGGAGCAACTACATTTTCTACATGCCTGTGATTGTGATTTGATACAGGGATTCCTGTTTTCAAAACCGATTCCGGAAAGCGCATTTTTGACAATGTGTATAGAAGAGGCACCTGTGGATGTGAAGACGGGAAATCCGCTGGAATTTAAAAGCGGGTTTGGTACTTTACGCCTTTTGGTAGAGTCGGTCTACCGTAAATATCCGTTGATTGTGTATGTGAATTTGTCGAAAAACAGCTATTATACTATGCGCAAAGAGAGTTTTATTAATGATTCGCTTTCGGCTACCGGGACCTATGATGAGGGGTATTGCTATGTGAAGACACTGATTGCAAAAGAGTATCATGAGATTATGGATGAAGCATTTTTACGTGAAAATCTGTTGAAGGCACATGCGAATGGGGAGGAAAAGGTAATTCGTATGGTTCCGCAGCATCACAGTGATGGCAGAAAAGTGTTGATGTGTATTGAGGATTATTTTATGACAAGTGAAGTTTCGAAGGATGTATTTATGGTCTGCTTTTTCCAGGAGATTGACGCGGAGGAGTATGAAGTAAATGCCGTAAAAGAGAGAAAAGAGGTATAGAATGATAGGATTAGGAACTTTAATCAATACAGCAGCAATTATTGCCGGCGGCTTGGTAGGTTTGGTATTTGGAAAAGGATTTAAACCCCGGTTTCAAGAAATCATCATGCATGCACTTGGAATCAGCACAATGTTTCTGGGTATTGCAGGAACTATGGAAAAGATGCTTTCCGTAAATAAAGACGGAACGCTGGTTTCAAGCGGATCCATGATGTTGATTATTAGTTTGGCAGTAGGAGCACTGGTGGGAGAAGCGTTAAATCTGGAATATCGTTTTGAACAGTTGGGAACCTGGCTTCGAAAAGTCAGCCATAGCGAAGGAGACGGGGGATTTTTGGATGGATTTATGACGGCGTCCCTGACGGTCTGTATTGGTGCCATGGCGATTGTGGGCGCCATTCAGGATGGAATTTATAAAGATCCGACTACCTTGATTGCGAAAGCAATCCTTGATTTTATTATTATTATGATTATGACAGCGTCTATGGGAAAAGGTTGTATGTTCTCTGCCGTGCCGGTGTTTATTTTACAGGGATTTGTTACGTTGCTGGCCAGAGGAATTGAACCAATCTTAACGGAAGAGGCTCTTCACAATCTGGCATTGGTAGGTTCTGCGTTGATTTTCTGTGTTGGTATTAACCTGATCTGGGGGAAGAAAATTAAGTTGGCAAACCTGGTGCCGGCGGTTATTGTGGCAGTAGCGTATGCTTTTTTGCCAATTGCAGGATAATATACTTGGAATATTTGCCGGCCTGTGATAGAATAGAGAGTCGGAATAGATAGAATGGATGGTGTAAACCTATGGATAATAGACCAATTGGTTTTTTTGACTCCGGAGTTGGGGGATTGACTTGCATTCCCAGTTTGCAGAAGCTTCTTCCAAATGAGCGGGTCATTTATTATGGAGATACCGCCAGAACCCCGTATGGTTCCAAGGCGATTGATACAATTAAGAAATTCTCATTTCAGATTGCGGATTATTTGGTAAGCCGTGATGTAAAGATGTTGGTAATTGCGTGCAATACCATCAGTGCGACCTGTATAGAGGATTTACGGAAGCGCTACCCTGAGTTGCCGATTGTTGGCGTGATAGAGCCAATGGCAGAACGGATTATTCGCGATCAACGTGGTCGCAATGAACACGTGCCTATTGGTGTAATTGGAACCAAGGCCACCATTGCCAGTGGCGTATATACCGAATTGGTGAAGGGACAGGATGCACAGACGGAAATGTACAGTATGGCATGTCCGTTGTTTGTGCCGTTGATAGAAGAGGGAATTATTGAGAATGAGATTATGGATTTGACCATTAAGCATTACCTGGATTCCTTTGTTTCGGAACATAACATTCAGAAACTGGTGCTTGGTTGTACCCATTATCCGTTTATTAAGAAGAATTTGAGAAGACTGTATCCCCAGTTAGAATTGCTGAATCCTTCTGCGGAGGTTATCGGGGAAGTGAAGCGGATTCTGGCCAAGAAGGATATGTTGGCAGATGAGCATATGGATAGAGAACATCAGTGTTATGCCAGCGACTTGTCGGAGAATTTCCAGAATATGATTGATATGGTATTTGAAGACGATCAGGATGTGAAAGTGAAATTTAAGAAGTTTAGTGCAGAGCCATTGCATGAATTGTAGGTAGGTGTTATGCCATTGCCTATGAATTGTAGAAAGTGTGAGGAAAGAAATGGAGAATGCAATCGTTTTTCGTAAGGTAACGAAACGTTATAAACTTTATAAAGATGATAGACAGCGGCTGCATGCGGTTTTTAACAAGCGCATTAAGCCAACGATTAAGGAAGCCATTAGCGATATGTCTTTTGAAGTGAAAAAGGGAGACTCTGTGGCCTTATTCGGCCGGAACGGAGCAGGAAAATCTACGCTTCTGAAGATGATTACCGGAGTTATTTACCCAACCAAAGGCGAAATTGAGGTAAATGGACGTGTAAGTGCGTTGCTTGAGCTGACTGCCGGATTTGATCCGGATTTTACCGGACGGGAGAATATCTATTTTCGCGGTCAGTTAATGGGAATTTCCAATGATGAAATTAAAGAATTGGAAGAGGCAATCGTAGATTTTGCGGATATCGGTGACTATATGGATCAGCCGGTACGTACCTATTCCAGTGGTATGAAGGCACGTCTTGGGTTTGCCATTAATGCCAATGTGGAACCGGAGATTTTGATTGTAGATGAGGCTTTGAGCGTGGGCGATAAGGCATTTCGTCTGAAATGCAATCAGAAGATTCGCGAGATTCTTGCATCCGGCGAAGTGACATTCTTATTCGTAACCCATACAACGGAAGTTGCGAAAGACTTTTGCAATCGCGGTATGGTATTAAAGGACGGTAAGCTTATCTTTGATAGCAAAGTGGAAGAGGCTGCCGACTTTTATGAGGAAATGGTTGACCGCGAATTGGAAGAAGCCAAGAAAAAGAAGAAAAAGAAGAAAAAGACAATTATGCAAATGTAGGGTGGGCCAATGGTTCACCCTTTTGTGGGAGATATAGGTAAATGAAGGTGTTGTTGGTAAACGTCGGTAAAGCAGTGATGGCTGTGATTTATGGAATCTGTAAATTGTTTCCGGCAAAAAAGAAAAAGGTAGTATTTCTGAGCAGACAGTCGGATGAATTATCCCTTGATTTTCGTTTGCTTGCCGAAGAATTAGTAAAACAGGAGCCGAAGGTACAGATTGTATCCATTTGCAATCGGTTGGATGATGCGAAGAAAGGGATGCTTGGGTTTGCCTGGGATACACTACGTAGTATGGGACATTTGGCAACGGCTCGCGTGTGTGTGTTGGATGCTTATTGGCCGGCGGTGTCGCTTTTGCACCATAAGAAATCGTTGACGGTCATACAGATGTGGCATGCCATCGGGAAAATTAAACAGTCCGGATATCAGACCCTTGATAAAGAGTCCGGACGAAGCAAAAAGACGGCGGAAGTTTTGAAAATGCACCGCGGATATGATATGATTATTGCTGGAGGCAAAGCATTCAATTCGTTTTATTGCGCATCCTTTGACACGACAGAAGACAAGTTACGTAATATTGGATTGCCGCGGATTGATTTTTTACTGAATACACGGGAAGTAAACCGTAAGAAAGCCTTCGCGGCCTATCCGGAACTGTCGGAGAAGACAGTGATTTTGTACGCACCTACCTTTCGGAGAAATATTGATTTGGATTGGGAGCCATTGCTTGACGGAATTGATTTTTCGAAGTACGCTTTTATTTTAAAAAGTCATCCAAATCAGCAATTGTCCTGTCATCGACCAGAGGTGTTAAGCTGTCCGGAACTGTCGGCGGTAGAGCTTTTGGCTGTATGCGATTATTTGATTACGGATTATTCCGCCATTGCGTTAGAAGGTGCGGTTTTAAATAAAAAAACGTACTATTATTTATACGATTATGAGGAATATACTACGAAGAACGGAATCAATGTGAATCCGTTTGAATCCATGCCGGGATGCGCTTTTAAGGATGGAAAAGCGTTGATAAAAGCATTGATGCAAGAGGCCTATCCTCAGGAAGTATTGGATGCATATCGAAAGAATTACCTGCCGGAAGGCATTGGACATTGTACAGAGAACCTGGCACGTTTGGTAAAGGAGAATTTAGAATAGTCATGTATAAGTTTTTAAGAGTGTGTTTTAATAAGTTTCGATTATTTGTATTGTATTTTCGTAGGATTTTATTTGTAAAGAACCATTTTAAATGTTCTTTTTTAAAGAAGTTACGAGCAAATTTTGGCGGCGGATTCCTTGCAGATCAGTGGATGCTTTACGATTTCGATCACAACGATAAGCGACAGTATTTATCTGAGTTTGATTGGTATCGGTCCCGTTATATTAATGCGCCGTTTGATTTTCTTTTGAATAATAAGATTGCAGCGGCGGAGATTTTGAAGCAGTATGTGCGTGTGCCGGAAAGCTACATGATTAAGAACGGCGGATTTCTTACCAGTTTTGACAGTGAGGTTCGAACCTATGAAGAAGTGGTTACACTTTTAAAAGAGAAAAAGACCTTGTTTATCAAGCCTTACGGTAAGGGCAAGGGTACCGGTGTAAATATTTTGCTTTATCAGGACGGCAAGATTTTGGTAGACCGTGAAGTATACACACAAGAGCAGTTGATTACTTTTTTGAAAAACAGAGATGACTGGTTTATTAGCGAGTCTATTAAACAGCATGCCTATGCGGATAAACTATACGATCAGACGGTAAATACTATTCGTATGATTACTCTGCGTGATCCGAAGACCAACCAGTTTAAGATTTTCTTTGCAGTACAGCGTATTGGTACATCGGCAACGATTCCGGTTGATAACGGAAGCCGTGGCGGCCTTGTTTCCAAAATTGATTTGGATACCGGTATTTTAACGGAGGCACGTTGCCTTCACAATCGCAATGTGTACAAAGTGCATCCGGATTCCGGAGCGCCGATTGAAGGGGCGCAGATTCCGAATTGGGATAGCGTGAAGGAGCAGATGCTGACACTTACCAGAAAGTTCCCATACATGTATTTTATTGCATGGGACATTGTCATTGACAAGGATGGTGAAATCTGCATCATAGAAGCAAATACTTCTTCCGGCGTTAATATTATTCAGTTGTGGGGCGGACAGCGAAATGACGAATTAGGCGATTTTTACCGTCACCACAAGGTGATTAAATAAGGAGTTGTCGTATGAGATACATTATTATGGCCGATGGCAAAGGGAACCGTTGGAATAATTTTCATGATATGCCGAAACATTTTATTAAGTTTGGTGATGAGACGCTTTTGGAACGTACGGTGCGCCTGATTCATGAACGGGAAAAGGAAGCTACGGTGTACATTACCAGTCATGACCCGCGTTATGAAGTAAAAGGGGCTACACGTTATGAGCCACTTAATAATGTTTTGGAAATAGACCGTTTTACAGAGGAATTAATAGACGATAATGTGTGCTTTTTATACGGAGATACATTTTATTCCGAAGAGGCCATGGATTTCATTGTAAGTACACAAGTTTCCGATATTTTATTCTTTGGAAATGAACGTTCCATTGTGGCTATCAAGGTAAAAGATGGTCGTTTGTTTAAACAGCATGTGGATTATGTGCGTCAGTTGTTTACGTATGGCGAGATTGATACATGCAAAGGATGGCAGGTGTACCAATCCTTCGTAGGGCTTCCCTACAATAAGAAGCAGATTGGTGAGAAATATATATACATCAAGGATCAGACCCGCGACTTTAATACACCGAGTGATTTAAAGGAAGAGGAGAGACAAGTATGAAAAAATTTTTAGCGTATGCGTTAAGTGCAACCATGGTTTTAGGTATGTTTGGCGCTGTGGGAGCTAAGAAGGCTCATGCAGAAGAGGAAAAAACCGTTTATGTGGCAAGTCATCTGATTAAGGTGCATACCGAAGATAATAGTAAATCCCCTGAGGAGATGATTCCATACAGAACCTGTTTGACGGATACCGGTGAGACGAATCCGTATGGTAAATGGAAAAAATTGATTTACAACGGAAAGACGGTTTGGTGGTGGCCGGATGACGGAGAATTAAAAGAATCTTTGCCGGAAACCAATTACAAGGGAAACACAACCTATCAGACCAAGGTATTAGAAACGGCGAAAAAGATTTATAGCGAATGGCCGACAGCTTACGGACACAATGCTTCTGATGGGAAGATGAAGAATGGTAAATACTATTTTGACTGTTCCGGATTTGTATCCTATGTAATGGATAAGGCTATGAGCAAGTATCTGCCGGTATACAATATTTCAGCAGATATTACGGAACTGTATAAGACTACCAGTATTTACAATAAGGGCTTCGACGGAGAGTGTAAAGTAAAGACAGTGTGCAACGGTAAATTGGATATGGATAAGTTGCAACCGGGAGATGTGCTGTTTTTCAGCATAAACGGATATCGTGATCATTGCAGTCTTTATCTTGGCAATGGTGAAATGATGCACAGTACCCACAATTTTGATGGAAGTGTGCGTTTGATGCCTGTAAAAGGATTTTATGAAGAACACTTTGTTGCAGCAAAACGTTACCTCCCAACTACAGTAAAAGCGGCGAATAAGAAGGCTTATGCAGCAGCATCTACCACAACGATTTATAAGAATTTCGGTGAGAATGCTAAGAAACTAACCAGTATTCGTCTAATGCAGCCACTAACCGTACTGTATACGGATAATGGAAACTGGGCATATGTAAAGCTGGCCAATGGTAAAAAAGGTTATACGCTTTTGACCAATGTATGTACCAATCTTGCAGGCAAGGGAATCAGCTGTAGAGTAAGAAATAACGGATTAAAACTTCTTGCCGGTAAATCCCAGAGCGCTAAGAGCATTACCTTGAATAAAGGGAAAAAAGTCAGCCTGCACGGTAAGAGTGGAAACTACTATAAAGTAAAATACAACGGAAAATATTACTATATCTATACTCCAAAGAGTATTGCAGATAAATTGACAACATACTAATAAGGTGGTAAGTAAGGTGAAAGTAAGGAATTGGAGAATCGCATTTTTGGCACTTGTAATTTCCGGAGCACTTCTTTTAGAAAGTGCTCCGGTGTATGCAGTAACACCGGAAGAGAACGGTTATGTTACTGAGGAAGGAACAAACCCGGAACAACAGACAGAACAGACAACCGAACCGGAAGAACCGGAGGAGCCGGAAATTAATACGGTTACGATGAAGGTGTGTGTACGATCTGTTTCGCTGTATATGGAACCAAGCATTTATGCGGCAAGTGTGGCAGTGCCATATCGAGAGGAAATCGATGTAACGGATTACATTATACCAAATGTGGATATGGAATGGGTTATGGTATATTACCAGGGCAATACCTATTATATTCCGCGAAATCAGCAAAGCGAGAGTTTATCAGTTAGTATGCCGGAGCCGGCATTTCGTGGTAATACACCATATCAGCAAAGGGTTATGGATTTGCTGAAAGAAATTGTTGAGAATTGGAAAACCAGATACGGACATAATAGTTCTAATGGCGTGCCGGATAAGAAAAAAGTTTATACCTTTGACTGTTCCGGTTTGGCGGCGTATACAGCAAATAAGGCAATGCAGCCGTTTATGCCGGTATATCGTTTATCTACCAGCATTGTAAGTTTGTATAATATGGATTTGATTTATAATGAAGGATATGAGAACGAACTAAGAGCGAAAACGGTTTGCCAGGGAACGTTAGAGGAATCCAAGTTAGAGCCGGGGGATGTACTTTTCTTCAATCTATATACGGAAGAAGACGGAACCCAAAGTGCAAAAGGATATAACCATTGTGGTATATATATTGGCAATGGTGAGATGGTGCACAGCAGCCATTCTTTTGACGGGAAAGTGCGAATTATGCCGATTAACGGTATTTATGAGAAAAACTTCGTGTTGGCAAGACGGTATTTGCCGGAAAGCGTAAGTGCGTTAAATGAGCGTTATTATACCATTTTGACGGGAACCAAGATCTATAAAGAAAGAAGCACGGCATCTAAGGTTGCGGCGGTTATGCCAATTGAATCACCGGTGGATGTAATGTGTTTTGGCCCGGGCAAATGGGTTTATGTAAAAACAGGAACCGGAGTATGCGGTTTCGTTATGAAGAAAAATCTGTGCAGAAACTTCGCTGAACAGAATGTAATGTGCTATGTGCGGACGGTATCGCTGAAGTTGTGCCGTATATTTAGTTTGAAAAAAGAATATATGTGGATTTCCCGCGGTGATGTGGTTCAGTACGTCGGCCGTGTGGGAGCAAGTAATTATTATGAAGTTAGTTATGCCGGTCAACGGTATTATGTTTACAGTAAAAACGGAATTAAGAAAAAGTTGAGCACCAGCGTTATCTATCCGGATTAAAAGTTTTGCTTTTCAATCGGGATAAAGTGTGGTAAAATTTATAGATTGTAAAAGCAAGAACTAAAGGAGTGAAAAATATGTCTAAGGCGAGTAGGCGTGATGACCTATACGAAGACCAGAAAGAGGCCCTTCAATATTGGAAGGGGAAGGTTAAGAAAAACAAGAAATTTGGGGAAACAGTAGCCAATCAGACATTGTATTACAAAAAGGGATTTTTGCCGGGAACCATAGAAGGATTGGATATTACCGGTGATGCTTATTTGAAATATATATCATTGCGAGACTACTATCAGGTAATTTATGCAGGATTTGAAAGTTCTAAGTTTTTAAAGAGTAGTATCAATCGTGTAAGCTATGAGTTGGGCGATAAGAGCTATGAATATAGCATTCGTGTATATTTGCGTAAGTCGGTGGGACAGTTGCCGACCATTTTGGATGCATTTATTTATGATAGAAAGAACAGCACTTACTTAGAACGTGTAGAGATGGATAAGGGTATTCAGTGCAAGGCAGGTTTGACGAAAGAAGATTTCGTGGAAGTGTATCATCGAATCGGACAGGTATTGCAGGAAGATGAGTACGTGAAGTTCACTGCTTTTGAGTACGTGAAAGTGGAAGGGAAGATGATTCTGAACCAGATGTTCTTGCTGCCACCGTATCCTACCGGAATAGGATTCCATCAAGATGCCAATGAGTATCTGATGGGCATTCGTAAGAAGCAGATTTGGACGTATAAGCGTTATCGTAAGAGTAAGTTCAGCAGAAGATTTCATCGTCTGTTTTTCAATTTTACCAGATTGCGTTTGGTATCCCGTGGATTTACGGCAAAGCGTGCGGAAATCTGGCTTTTGAATAAAGCGGTGGATGCAGAAGTAATGAAAAATGAACCGGCAAGTGTGCGTAAAGCAGCTTATCGCAATGGTTATACATTGGAAGCGGCTAAGAAGCTTGGTATTACGAAAGCAGATGCACAGGCTTACATTTCTGAGAAGGATTATTATAAGCTTGTACCAATCAACTTGAAATATCAGAAGTGGATTGCAACGTTGCCAACTATTTATTATGTATTTAAACCGTTCCGTGAGTATATGGCCGAGTTTTATTATCACATTATGCCACGTGACGGACAGGCGCTTTTCATCCCATATGCAAATCAGACAGAAGCAAAGGATTACTACAAAGCGGTGAAGGCGCTTTTGGAAGAAAAGGGAAGCATTTCCGTAGTAAATACTTACGGCAAGCGAATTGTAGATTTCCATTATTTAGATGGCAAATACTATGCCGGTAATAAAGAAGTAGACTATATTTATGTATGGAAATATATTACCAAAGCGAAAGAAGAATTGCTTTTGGTAGAAACATTGGATGATTCATACAGCAAGCAGCGCAAGGGCGATATGCGTAAGGCACCAAAGTTGTTCCTTTATGTTTATAACCGGAATGGACAAGGGGCGGCCATCGGTGGTGCAAGCCTTAAGATTTATAACGAATTGGGATTTTATCATTCCTATGAAGTGGATTTTAAGAAGGGATGTTATCAGGATAAGGCTGGAAAGACCGTTACCATTGAGCGCTGGGCAGAAGTTGCGGAATTAATTACTCGTATCGGTAGACATGTACCTCAGCTTGAGTTCTTCGGAATGGAGATGTTGCTTCGCGAGGATGGTATTCAGATAAAGAATATGTTAAACCACCCGGATTATCGTGTCGATGCCCGTTTTTCTGAAGAATTGATTTCCTTCTTTAAGGAAAAAGCAAACGAGAAGAATGCATTTTATGGAAGTACAGGAAATGCAACCGAGCGTGGTAAGGATACCGGAAAGCGTCGCTTTAAGCATCGTATGGCTCAGATGTTTTATCCGAAGGGATTGGTGCCATATATCAGCGTTACCTGGCCTAGGGATATTTGTAAGGATTTCTTTGGAAATAAAGAGTGTAACCTGAAGACGAAAATATGGGCATATCGTCATGGATTTTTGTCCTATCGTTTAGCACAGTATGGCATTACGAAGGAAAATTGGGAAGATTATATTTCCGATTTCGAATATAAATGGTTGCGTCATATTAACCCGTATTACAAGACCTGGATGGAAGACAAGATTACGTTGAAATATATAGCAAATCGTTATAACCAGTATTTCCCGGAGTATTATTACCATGTTATTTGTAAGAATGGTGAGATGAACATTATTCCACTGATGGATTGTCCGGAGGGAAAAGATAAGACGCTTACATCCATTATTGACTTGGTAAAAGAAAAGGGTTCTATGGCATTTAAGCCGGATGAAGGTTCTCACGGTGATGGTTTCTTCCGTTGTGACTACAAGGATGGACAGTTCTTCATCAATTATGAACCTTGTACGGAACAGGATATCATTGACCGCCTGTCTGTAAATGACAGTGCGCATATCGTGACAGAGTACATTCAGATGCATCCGCAGTTAAAAGAGATTTATCCGGGTGCGGTAAATACCATTCGTATGATTGTTTTTAAACGTGATGGTGTTCATCCGGAGATTGGAAATTCCTACATCCGTATTGGAACTTCCAAGACAGGAGCAATTGATAATATCTCTGCTGGTGGTATGTTTGCAACCATCGATAGTGAGACCGGACGTTACGGAAATGCGAAGTTGTTTGTTGATGGTGATATTCATGATTGTGAACGTCATCCGGACACCAACGTTCTCATTGAAGGAACTATCCCGAATTGGGAATTGACTAAGAAACTGGTACTTGATATTGCAAGTGAGATTAAAGAACTTGAGTGGTTCGGTTTTGACCTTGCGGTTACGGAAAATGGCATTAAGATTCCGGAAATCAATCGTTCTCCGGATTATCCGAAGATGGAATGTTATACCAGACCGACCATTGATTATTTGCTTTACAAATTGGATGAGAAGAAGAAATTATACGGTTTTGACCGTCATCCAAATCATACACTGATTCATTTGCCGTATCGTGAAAGACCGGTAAAATAAGGATTGAATGGATATGAAGAAGAGTGAAACGACCATGTATGTGGAGATTATGGCGCAACAGCTTGGCGTTAGCGAAGATGTGGTAAGAAAGCGTCTTGATCATGCAAGAAAAGAATTTCATATCCCGTTGAAATATTATGCGAATCACCGTCTGTATCTTACAGACGGTGATGAAACGTTAAAGATGCATGCAAAGCGGCTGCAGGATGAACGGGAGAAAATCACAACCCGGTTGGCGCAGACCACAGGTTGGACGCTGAAAGAAGCGCAGGATTACCTGCTCCATATTACGACCACGTTTCATATTACGGGAAAAGAAGTTATGGACAGTCTTCTTTATGAGAAGACGGATGAAGAAATTGCCCAGTGGAAAGAGGATAAGAAGGCACGTGCGCAGGCGCGCATCGAACGTATTCGTGAGAAGACAGGTTGGAGCGAATACGAAGTAAGAAAGCATATGGCAAAATGCAAAGTGGTTTTTGGAATCGCCATGGCAAACTACGAGAATACCCTTTGCTATAGTCTTACAGATGAGGAACTTGCCACCTATGCTAATTTAGAGGATAGCCGGCGGCTGGGTGAGAAATACATTACCGCCGATACGGATGTGCTAAAGAACAAGCAACTGTTTAATGAAACCTATCGGGAGTTTCTGGGAAGGGATTTCTGGGTAAACCGGGATAGCGACTATGCATCCTTTAAACGCTTTTTAGGTTTCAAGAGGGAAGTATTTTGTAAACCCGTTGATTTATTTGGAGCTCATGGAGTATACAAGAAATCGGTTTCTTTTTTTAAAAAACGAGAATTATACGATTTTTTAATGAAAGAACCCAAGATGTTGGTGGAAGAAGTTATTAAGCAGCATCCGGCCATGAGTGCATTTTATGAGGGAAGTATTAATACGGTTCGCGTGTTTACGATTTTAAAAGACGACCGGTTCGACGCATTTGCAGCATTTGTACGCTTTGGCGTAGGCGGTATTGCGGATAATGTTTCTGCAGGTGGAATTGCTTGTGGTGTAGATCCGGCGAATGGTACCATTATTACCCCTGCGGTTGGTAATGACGGGGTGCTGCATAGGGTACATCCTATGACCGGAGTTGCTTTTGAGGGATTTCAGATTCCTTATTGGCAAGAGATTTTAACGTTGACAGAGAAGGCACTTCGCAAAGTGGAGGGTGTTAATTACGTTGGATGGGACGTGGCGTTAACCAAACGTGGTCCGATTTTGGTGGAAGGAAACAATGTTCCTTGCTTAAGTATTTACCAAAGTTTGTTTGCATATCGCAAAGAAGGACGAAAGTATACGTATGCGAAGTATCTTGAGGAATAGAAATTGAGGATTGTGTCATGAATACACTGAAACAGATTGTAAGTGAACATTTTTTATTTCGGCGTCAGATTGCTAAGTTGGCGTTGACAGATTTAAAAAAAGAATATAAGGGAGCATTGTTAGGACCGTTTTGGTTGTTTTTAAAACCGGCGATTCGTATTTTTGTGTATTATTTTGCTTTTGCCATTGGACTTAGACAAGGATCTCCGATTGAGGGATATCCGAAGTTCTTATGGTTATTGGCCGGATTGATTCCATGGTTCTTTATGCAGAGTATGTTGCCGGGGGGATCGAATTCCTTACGTAGGTATACGTATCTGATTACTAAGATAAAGTATCCGATTTGTACGATTCCAACCTTCGTGAATTTGTCGGAATTTCTGATTCACTGTATGTTGGTGGCAGTCACTATTATTATTTTTATGGCTTTTGGCTATATGCCGGATATTTATTATTTGCAGTTGCCGCTGTACATGTTGATGATGTTTCTGTTTTTCAACAGTTGGGCGCTGTTTGCCGGAATGCTTGGTGCTATCAGTAGGGACTTTCATAATTTCATTAAGTCCATTACCATTGCATTTTTCTGGTTATCTGGAATTTTGTATGCGGCAGATAAGATAGAAATAGACTGGCTCCGTCGGTTGATGCTTTGGAATCCGGTAACCATTATTGTAAATGGATTCCGTAATTGTTTGATTTACAAGACCTGGTTCTGGAATACGCCAAGACAGATGCGCAATTTCATCATCTTGTATTGTGTGTTGACAGGATTGGCGTTGTGGGCGTATCGGAAGCTCTACAAGGATATTCCGGACGTATTGTAGTGTTAAATAAGCAGTGATTCATTCATTGACTGAGCGCTTGCGCTCGTACAAGACGTAACGGTACGTAAGCATCGAAGATGCTAAGTACCGACGTCTTGTAAAGTCAGTCAATTGAATGAATCGCTACTCAAACACTGCAATACATCGCGGCAGGCATGGAGCGCGAGCGTTCCGATGAATCCTTTGCAGGGGATATAGAAATGACATTGGAGGACACGACATGTATAAATTATTTTTAGTGGAAGACGATTCCGGCATCGCCGAGGCCATCGCCACCCAGGCGGCCATGTGGAATTATGAATTGTATAGAGCTGAGAATTATCAGGATATTATGGCAGAGTTTTCGAAGGAAGCACCGCAGTTGGTGCTTCTCGACATTACTTTGCCATTTTTTAATGGGTACCATTGGTGTTCTCAGATTCGAAAAGTATCAAAAGTGCCCATTTTGTTTCTTTCTTCGGCAGGGGATAACATGAACATCGTCATGGCCATGAATATGGGGGCGGACGATTTTTTAGTGAAACCCTTCGATTTCAGTGTGTTGATGGCGAAGATTCAGGCGCTTTTACGCAGAAGCTACGATTTTGCAGGTACGTTGCCGGTGATGGAGCACAAGGGAGTGATGCTGCACACCGGAGAACAGGTAGCTTTGTATGGCGATGAGCGATTGGAGTTAAGTAAAAATGAGTATCGGATCTTGTTGTGTCTAATGGAATACCGCGGACAGGTAGTAAGCCGGGAGAAGTTGATGCAGCGGTTATGGGAAACAGATTGTTTTGTGGATGAAAATACCTTATCAGTAAATGTAAATCGGTTGCGTAAAAAACTGGAAGGCATCGGTGTAAAGGATTTTATAACAACGAAATTCGGAGAGGGGTATCAGATTTGAAGCGGTATATAAGAGAAAGAAAACGGACAATTATCTTTTTCCTAATTGTGGGTGTAATTTTTGCATTGTCCTTTTATTTGTATCGGTTACCGCTTTTGGCGGTGCTCTATCCCTATGCATTGTGTAGTTTTGGAGCGGTAGTGTTCCTGCTGATAGATTATCAGAAAATGAAGCAACAATGGAAGGATGAGTGGGAAAAGGAACAGGAAAGTAAGGAAAAAGAGCTGGAATATCAGGAGCAGGTACGGCAATTTGGGGATATGATGGATTATTTTACAACCTGGGTTCATCAGATTAAAACACCGATTTCCTCCATGCATCTAACCTTGCAGAATCAGGATACGCCCCTTTCCCGTTATATGTTGACAGAACTTTTTTTCGTAGAGCAGTACGTGGAAATGGTGCTTGCATATCTGCGGTTAGGCTCCGCCAGTTCCGATTACGTGTTGCGGGATGTGCCGATAGATGGGGTGATAAAAGAGGTCTTGCGAAAGCTTTCGAGGCAGTTTATTGAAAAAAAGCTGACCCTTTCCTATGAAGGGACAGAGTATGTTTCTGTTTCTGATGAAAAGTGGCTGGCATTTGTAATCGAGCAGATTTTGACCAATGCAATCAAATATACGAAAAAAGGTGGCATTACAATTACGGTATCAGAAGAGGGTGTGTTGCAGATTTGTGATACCGGAATGGGAATTGCCCCGGAAGATTTGCCACGGATTTTTCAAAAAGGATATACCGGTTATAATGGGCGAAGTGATAAAAAAGCCAGCGGGTTGGGGCTGTATCTGACCAAGCAGGTGTGTAATAATTTAAAGCATGAGATATCCGTATCTTCCAAGGTGGGAAGCGGAACTTGTGTGCAGATACAGTTGACACGACCGGCTGGTAGATTAGAGTAATAAACTTCTTACAGTTGTGTAAGATTTCAGGCGGAAATTGTAAGACCTTTCGATGGAGGCAGATTTCCGCCTTTGCTATACTATGTTTAGAAAGAACAAGAATAGTAAAGGAGAAAAATATGAGTATGTTAGAAGTACAAGGTCTCAAGAAAATATATAGTACCCGGTTTGGTGGTGCAAAAGTTGAGGCGTTGAAAAATGTTGGATTTGAAGTAGATGAAGGGGAATATGTCGCAATCATGGGCGAGTCCGGTTCGGGAAAAACGACGCTGTTAAATATGCTGGCAGCGATTGATAAACCTACGGCCGGCAGCGTGAAATTAAAGGGAAAGGAGTTAGCAACCATTCCGGACAAAGCGTTGGCCTCCTTTCGAAGAGAACACCTGGGTTTCGTGTTTCAAGACTTCAATTTATTGGATACGTTTAGTCTTAAAGATAATATTTTTCT
>SVEW01000026.1 GCA_015057205.1 Lachnospiraceae bacterium
ATTCTTTTTTGGAAAATCATTGCAGGATGAAAGCAATGCCTGAGAATTTCCAAAGGAAAGGGAGGTGAATGAATGGAAAGTTATGCGCTGGCTGCCACAAACGTGGACTTTATGATACACGGTCTATTTCAGTATGAAGTGTTTGGGCAGAAGGTGTGGATTACCACAACACATGTGAGTACGCTTATAGTCATGCTAATCTTGCTGATTTTTGGTATTATCGTTAAGACAAAAGTCGCCAAGGTTAAGCCGGGCGATAATCCAACCGGCCTGGTTAGTGCTTGTGAGATTCTCGTTGAAAAGCTTGACGATATGGTTCTTAATTCCATGGGTGAAAAGCAATACCGGAAGTTTGCGAATTATATCGGAACGATTTTTGCGTTCATCTTATTAAGTAACATCTCAGGTTTGCTGGGCTTACGACCACCGACAGCTGACTATGGTGTCACTTTCCCAATGGCAATCATGACGTTTTGCCTAATTCATTATAACCATTTTAAGTATCAAAAAGTCAAAGGTGTTATCGCTGACCTTTGCGACCCGTGGCCAATTTGGGCTCCGATTAATATTATCAGCGATTTTGCGGTACCGGTATCGTTATCCTTGCGTTTGTTCGCAAACGTTTTATCGGGAACTGCAATTATGGCGTTAATATACGCACTGTTGTCAAAGGTAGCCATTATTTGGCCTGCAGCATTACATTTCTATTTTGACCTGTTCTCAGGTGCAATTCAGACTTATGTATTCTGTATGTTAACAATGACCTACATCACTAATGCAATTGGTGAGGAAAACTAATCTTAGGAGGATAATCGTATGAATCAAGTAACAGGAGTAGAATTAATTAAAGCATGTTCCGCAATCGGTGCAGGATTAGCAGTTATCGCTGGTATCGGACCTGGAGTTGGACAGGGTATCGCAGCTGGTTATGCAGCAAGTGCAGTAGGACGTAACCCGGGAGCACAGGGTGCGATTCGTTCCACTATGTTATTAGGACAGGCCGTTGCCGAGACAACAGGTCTTTACGGATTGTTAGTAGCAATCTTACTGTTATTCGTTCAGCCACTTGCAAGATAATAGAAGAGGAAGACAAATAACAGAAAGGAGGCTGAGGCATGGAGAGACTATTTGACTTAGACCCTCAACTGTTAGCGGATGCAGCATTGAATCTGATAGCAGTACTTGCTCTGTATTTTTTACTCAGCTATCTCTTTTTTAATCCAATCCGGAACCTTCTCGATGCAAGAAAGAAGATGATTGCAGATGAGATTGCTTCGGCTAAGCAGGACAGAGAAGATGCCGCTGTACTCAAGAGCGAGTACGATGACAAACTGAAACAGGCTGATAAAGAAACAGATGAAATTTTAAGTCAGGCACGTCAGAAGGCTTTGAAAAACGAAGCCAGAATCGAAGACCAGGCCAAAGAAGAAGCAGCACGCATTATCAAACGTGCCGAGGAACAGGCTGAGCTTGAGAAGAAGCGCGCACTTGATGATATGAAACAGGAAATGATCTCTGTAGCCGCTTTAATGGCTGGAAAAGTCGTTACAGCAAATATGAACACAGAGGTTCAGGAATCATTAGTAGACGAAACACTGAAGGAGATGGGTGAATCGACATGGCAAAGCTAATATCCAAAACATATGGGGATGCTTTGTTTGACGTGGCCATTGAATCCGGACGTTTGGACGACTTCCTTGAGGAAGCAAAAGCAGTCAAAGGACTCCTTCATGAGAATGAGGATTTGGTCAAGCTAATGAATCATCCTAAAGTTCCAAAAGAAGAAAAGGTTACACTTTTGGAAAACTGTTTTTCCAATGGAATATCCAAAGAATTACTTGGAACCTTACGTCTGATGGTAATGAAGGATCGTACGCAGGATTTTGACGAAGTGTTAGATTATTTTGTTACCAGGGTAAAAGACTACAAGAATATCGGACTGGCAACGGTTACAGTGGCAATGCCTCTTACCGATGCACAGAAAGAGAAAATTAAACAGAGATTATTAGAAACCACCAATTATGTAGAATTTGAAATCAATTATGAGGTTGATGAAAGTTTGATTGGTGGAATGGTAATCCGCATTAAAGATCGTGTAATGGATAGTTCAGTAAAATCGAAGATTGCACGATTGCAGCGGGAATTATCAAATATACAGTTGAAAGCAGGTGAAAGCGCTCCATGAATTTAAGACCAGAAGAGATTAGTTCTGTTATTAAAGAGCAGATTAAAAGATATGCAGCGCAATTGGAAGTATCCGATGTGGGTACCGTAATCCAGGTAGCCGATGGTATCGCTCGTATTCACGGACTTGAGAACGCTATGCAGGGAGAACTTTTGGAATTCCCAGGAGAAATCTACGGCATGGTGTTAAACCTTGAGGAGGACAACGTTGGTGCCGTTCTTTTAGGAGATGGTAAAAGTATCAACGAAGGTGATACCGTAAAAACAACCGGACGTGTAGTTGAGGTTCCGGTTGGTGATGCGATGCTTGGACGTGTCGTTAACGCATTGGGACAGCCAATTGATGGAAAGGGACCTATCGAAACCGATAAGTTCCGTCAGATTGAAAGAGTTGCAAGTGGTGTTATCTCCCGTAAATCTGTAGATACACCATTGCAGACAGGTATTAAGGCGATTGACTCCATGATCCCTATCGGTAGAGGACAGCGTGAGTTGATTATCGGTGACCGTCAGACTGGAAAAACCGCTATTGCCGTTGATACCATCATCAATCAGAAGAATGAAAATGTTAAATGTATTTATGTTGCCATCGGTCAGAAGGCTTCTACCGTTGCAACGATTGTTAATACATTAGAAGAGTACGGCGCTATGAGCTATACTACAGTCGTTGCAGCAACGGCGAGTGAGCTTGCACCGTTACAGTATATCGCTCCATATTCCGGATGTGCAATCGGTGAGGAGTGGATGGAAAATGGTCAGGACGTACTGGTTATCTATGATGACTTAAGTAAGCATGCGGTTGCATACCGTACACTTTCCTTACTTCTTAAGAGACCACCAGGACGTGAGGCTTACCCTGGAGACGTATTCTATTTGCACTCCAGATTGTTAGAGCGTGCAGCGCGTTTGTCCGATGAATTAGGCGGCGGTTCTTTAACAGCGTTACCAATTATCGAGACACAGGCAGGAGACGTATCTGCCTACATTCCTACCAACGTAATTTCCATTACCGATGGTCAGATTTATCTGGAAACAGAGATGTTCAACGCTGGTTTCCGTCCTGCTATTAACGCAGGTTTGTCGGTATCCCGAGTTGGTGGAGCTGCACAGATTAAAGCAATCAAGAAAATTGCAGCGCCTATTCGTACCGAGTTGGCACAGTACGCAGAGCTTGCAGCTTTTGCACAGTTCGGTTCCGAACTTGATGATGCAACCAAAGAGACTTTAGCACAAGGTGAACGAATCCGCGAAGTTTTGAAGCAGCCACAGTATCAGCCAATGGCGGTTGAGAAGCAGGCAGTTATCATTTATGCGGCAACTAAGAAATATTTATTGGATGTTGCTGTAGAAAATGTACTTCGCTTTGAAAAAGAGCTCCTTGAGGAAATCGAAACCAAATATCCGGAGATTCTGACGACGATTAAGAATACCAAGGTGATGGATGAAGCAACCGAGGAGAAACTTGTGAAAGCAATTAAAGAATTCAAGGCTCAGTTTCGTTAGAACAAAGCTTTAGTAAGGCGGTGAGATGCTATGGCCTCAATGAAGGACATAAAACAAAGAAAAAGCAGCATACAAAGTACGCAGCAGATAACCAAAGCCATGAAGCTTGTTTCTACCGTAAAACTACAGAAAGCCAGAACCAGAGCGGAGAATGCGAACCCGTTTTTCCAGCACGTGTATAACACAGTATCAACTATTTTGGCAAAAAGTGAAAATATCAGTCATCCGTTTTTGAAGTCCGGTGATTCGGATAGAATTGCGGTGGTTGTAATCACATCTAACCGTGGACTTGCCGGTGGCTACAACTCTAATGTTGTTAAGCTGATTACGGAAAGCGGATTGCCGAAAGATAAAATTGATATTTATGCCATTGGTGGAAAGGGTCGTGATTCCTTAGATCATAAGGGATATACCATTGTATCCGATGATTCGCCGGTTATGGAGGCACCGACATATGACGATGCCAAAGAAATCTGCGATAAAGTTCTGGACTCTTTTGCAAAAGGGGAGATTGGCGAGATTTATCTTGCTTATGCTCATTTTAAAAACACCGTTGTCAATGTACCGACACTGATGAAGCTTTTGCCGGTGGAGGTTGACGAGGAAGATGTGCAGGAGAGCAAAGTAGAGGCACCGATGGGATTTGAACCAACGGACGAGGAAGTTCTCGACGTGGTGATTCCGAAGTATGTTACCTCACTTTTCTACGGCGCTTTGATTGAAGCCGTTGCCAGTGAGAATGGTGCCAGAATGCAGGCCATGGATTCTGCGACAAGTAATGCAGAAGAGATGATCAGTGATTTGTCACTGAAGTATAATAGAGCCCGTCAGGGTGCAATTACCCAGGAATTAACGGAAATTATTGCCGGAGCACAGGCAATTTCCTAGGGCAGAATCTAATTAAGGAGTGTAACATATGGCAGACAAGAATGTTGGAAAGATTACCCAGATTATCGGTGCCGTATTAGACATCAAGTTTACCGAAGGACACCTTCCGGAAATCAATGAAGCAATTGAGATTCTGATGAAGGATGGTAAAAAACTGACAGTCGAAGTGGCACAGCATCTGGGTGACGATATCGTAAGATGTATTGCCATGGGACCGACGGATGGATTGGTTAGAGGAATGGATGCAACTGCTACCGGTGGACCAATCTCAGTCCCAGTTGGTGAGAACACCTTAGGTCGTATCTTCAACGTTTTAGGTGAGACCATTGATAATGGTGAGGCACCAAAAGACGTAGAATATATGCCAATTCATAGAAAAGCGCCTTCTTTTGAAGAGCAGGCAACATCCCAGGAGATGTTAGAGACCGGAATTAAGGTCGTTGACCTTCTCTGCCCGTATCAGAAGGGTGGAAAAATCGGATTGTTCGGTGGTGCCGGTGTAGGTAAAACCGTATTAATCCAGGAGTTGATTCACAACATCGCTACCGAGCACGGTGGATATTCCGTATTTACCGGTGTTGGTGAGCGTACCCGTGAAGGTAATGACCTTTACTACGAAATGAAAGAATCCGGCGTTATCGATAAAACCACCATGGTTTTCGGTCAGATGAACGAGCCACCTGGAGCACGTATGCGTGTTGGTCTTGCAGGACTGACTATGGCAGAGTACTTCCGTGATAAAGGTGGAAAGGATGTGTTGTTATTCATTGATAACATTTTCCGTTTTACCCAGGCTGGTTCCGAAGTATCCGCTTTGTTAGGACGTATGCCTTCTGCGGTAGGTTATCAGCCTACGTTGCAGACTGAAATGGGTGCGTTGCAGGAGCGTATCACTTCAACCAAGAATGGTTCCATTACTTCCGTACAGGCAGTATATGTGCCTGCGGATGACTTGACGGACCCTGCTCCGGCTACAACCTTCGCTCATTTGGATGCTACCACCGTATTGGAGCGTTCCATTGCAGCATTGGGTATTTATCCGGCAGTAGACCCACTTGGTTCTACCTCTCGTATTTTGGATCCTCGTATCGTAGGACAGGAACATTTTGAGACTGCCCGTGGCGTACAGGAGATTTTACAGAGATACAAAGAGTTACAGGATATCATCGCCATCCTTGGTATGGACGAGTTATCCGAGGAAGACAAGCTGGTTGTAAACCGTGCACGTAAGGTTCAGAGATTCTTATCTCAGCCGTTCTTTGTAGCGGGACAGTTTACCGGTTTGGAAGGTAAGTATGTACCGATTTCCGAAACCATTCGTGGATTTAAGGAAATCCTGGAAGGAAAGCATGATGACATCCCAGAGGGATATTTCTTAAATGCAGGAAGCATCGACGATGTTGTAGCCCGCATGAAGTAAGGGGTGAAGGCATATGGCAGATGAAAAAAACCTTTTTGACATTGAAATCATATGCCCAGACCGTGTTTTGCATACAGGACGGGCATACATGGTAGAATTCAATACCACTGAGGGACAGATTGGTGTATTTAAGAACCATGTTCCAATTACGACGGTATTGGCACCGGGGATTGTGACCATCACAGAAGGCGATGATCACAAGAAGCAGGCAGCAATCCACAGTGGATTTGCAACCATCCTGCAGGACAAAGTAACGCTGCTTGCCGATATCGCAGAATTACCAGATGAAATTGATGTACAGCGTGCGGAAGCTGCAAAGCAGCGTGCCGAGAAGCGTTTAAGCGAACATGCCGACGGTTTGGATGTACTCCGCGCCGAAGTTGCATTAAAGAAAGCGCTCGTACGATTGGGCATCAAAAAATAAAGTAAGGAAGGATTCCCGCCGAGACAAAGCTCCGGCGGGAGTTTTTTGTGCAGAGCACTTAGTGAGACAAGCCCGATGACCAAAAGGAAAGCAAAGGAAGTAACATTACCACGATGACATTTTCAATTGGTTTTCACGAGATGGGACATCTATTGGCATGCAAGGTGTTTACAAAAAATGAGGTTTGGCATATTAAAATTGGAATAGGGAAAGAAATAGTTAAAACCAAGCGTATTACGTTATGCGCCATTCCATTTAGCGGCTATTTTCGCTATGAGGAAAAAAGAGCTGTATCAACGTTTGAGGAGGGTTCTATGTTGGTGGGAGGACCATTGGGTACGGCGTTGCTATTACTTTTATTGGCTTTGATTTTGCGAAATGTTGCTAGTGCTTGGAGTGTCAGCTTGGCGAAATACTTGATTTATTTTAATGGAAGTATGCTTATTACATCCGTTGTCCCGATGCGTTATTCAGCAGTATTTAATCCGATACGATATAGTGATGGTTGGCAGTTTTGGCAATTGGTAAGAAAAAATAACAATTAGGCAGAGGTGTTACAATCATAATATATCACACCGAAGAATTTCTAAAGAAAATCGGTATAACTATACCCAAAATTCGCTTCAAAATCATACTTGTAGCAAAATTTACGTGGAATATGCTATTTACTGAAATTTTCCCGTAAGTATTTTGTATGCGTTCATGAAATTATACGGGTGAATATGTGTATACAGAATTCTACCCGTAAGCTTCCCGCCTGCTTTTTCAAATTTTTACGTGTAATATGAATAAAATGTAAAGATACACGCCACAAACTTGCATTTCATACTGAGTTCTTCAATTCACCTTACGTGTAAATTGCTGAAAAGTAAAAACATCACGTAGGATTTTTAAAAACCATATCAAATGGTTACGTGAGAATCGTCAAATACTCTCCCTATCCCGTAAAGTTTTCCGTTTCACAAACTTTTGCTACGTAAAATTTTCAATTTGTCTTGAATGACCCGTAAAAAATTTAAAAAGCATGCCTGCACAAGGGAAAAAAACAACTCCAAGTTGTATCCGCATATCGGAAAGTAAACATAGAATCGCTTTTGTTTGATATGGAACTATGTTAAGATAAGACCATGAAGCCGCGGAATCAGAGAGTACAGACATAAAGGAGAAGGTTAGGATGTTGAACAAAGAATATTTTGCAAAAAGAAGCGCGAGCTTTCGTCGTAACTGCGGCATTTCCCAGGCACAGCTTGCCGAAAGACTGGGGGTAAGTCCGCAGGCTGTCAGCAAATGGGAAACGGCAGCAGCGTTGCCAGATGTGGAGTTACTGCTGGCGCTATCCGATTTGTATGGGGTATCCATGAACGAACTTTTGGAAAATAACAGCTATTTAAAGCGGATTTCTGATAGGGAATACAAAGAAGAAAAGGGTATCTTTTCCTATGTGGAGCCACTTGCGGATGAAGAATTTATTCAATGGGAAAAAGACATGCAGGTGGAGGGTTGGATTGCCAGAAACTGGAATGATGTATGGGATCTGCCGGGAGGATGGGCAGAGACGGAATGTGGAGTAAGCAAATTAGCGGAGCGTCTAAAAGTGAATGATAGACAGATTGCAAAGCAGGTTGCTGACGGAGGCGGCGTTATTCTTGAAATTGGAGCGGGCCCGGGTGGTGGGTATATGCCATATATTTTACAGGCAAATGCGCAGGCAAATATCATTTTAAGTGATTTCTCCTGCGTGGTAGTGAAGGAGTGGAAAAAACTTCTGGATGAGCGCTTTGATGCCCCTTTCTTAAGCTATGCCGTATTTGATTTTTGCGATATTCCCTTTAAGGATTGCACCATTGACATCATCACGGATCATAGTGGTATCCTGAATTGCGTGGGAGAACAGGCAAAAGCATTAAGGGAATGTTATCGGGTATTAAAGCCGGGAGGTGTATTGGTTAGCCAATGCAGCTTTGTAACAAAAATGGACTGGCAGGCATTGCCGGAGGCAGCAGCAGAAAGGTTAAAAACAGATTTCCCGGATATTTTTAATGATCTTTATCAGGACACGGTGTTGGCAGGTTTTTCCAAGATAGACAGTAAGGTTTTGGGAAACTGGACGGCGCTGGAAGATAATGATAGTGGTGTTGCGGAGCTGGCAAAAGAGCTTGGGATAGATGTACGGTTTACGGAATATGTTAGATTTTGCGAGAAGTAAACAGTATTAGAACCTGAATCGATGGTTTTCGGATTTTGCACACCCTACACAGATATTTTGCACAGCAGGGTGTATATAATCTTGATTTAATTGGAAAAATCCTGGTTTTTTTGGTGCTGCCCTACCTACGAATTACCAAATATCTTAATCAAGCGGTGTTTCGCACCGCTTGATTTGCTGATATGAAATTTGGGGTGCCCGGTTTTTGGGAAGAAGGTCATTTGTGCACCGCTCGATAATGGATTTCTTTCAGAAGGGTGTGCAGTTTCGGAGTTTCATGTTTTTTCATATAGGCCAAATCCCACCCGCATAGAGAAATTGTAATCCAGGTGGTGATTTAAGGGGGAGCCGAGGAGTTTTAATCAAATTATAGGGATTTTATCTTGCAATTTGAGCAGGAATCCTGTATGATATCTGTTGCGGTTGTTCATACCGCAGATTGATTATTCTAAACCGCAATCTAAATCAGGTCTGACTGCAGAATTCGCAGCAATTACCACGATACAATTATAGAAAGGATGGAAACATATGGAAAACTATATTAGTGTGTTAGAAGAACAATTAAAAACTTTGAATTCACTTGAGAAGAAGATATTGAAAAACCAACGTTATCTGGGAGTCGTACCGGAGGGAAATATGCGGATTTCCAAGAATCGTGGTGTGGATCAATATTACTTTCATGAGAAAGGAAGTCAAAAAGAGCGGTATCTATCCAAGAAGGAGCAGGCATTGATTCATAAGCTTGCGCAGACATCTTACAATACAAAGATGTTAAAGCAGATTAAGAAACAGCAGACAGCAATTCAACATTTTTTGAAACACTATGATCCGTGTTCTGTTGAGCATGTCTATGAGAAATTAAGTCCGGGGCGACAGAATCTTGTAACACCCCATATTCCAACAAAAGAACAGCGTATTGCGCAATGGTATGCAGAACATCCGGGGAGTCAAAACACATATGCGATAGATCAGGGTTATGAAACCATTCGAGGTGAAATTGTCCGTTCAAAATCAGAAAAAATTCTAGCAGATCTCTTTTATCAAATGAAAATCCCCTATCAATACGAACCACGGTTGGAGCTTGGAGGGGAAACAAAATATCCGGATTTTATTTTGTATCATGTACAAGGCGATAAGTCGGCATACTTAGAGCATTTTGGTATGATCGATATTCCGGAATATGCCGTTGCTAACTTTCGGCGAATGCATCTATATGAGCAGAGTGGCTATCATTTGGGGGAAGATGTTCTATTTACATTTGAGAGAAATGGCCGGACGTTGAATGTTAAGGATGTGAAAAAACAACTACGCCGCTGGTTAATGTCCTGATAACCAACGGCGGATAAATATAATCGGGTATTTACCATATTCCCATAACATGTTGCATGATTAGGCTCACCACAGTAATTCCACCCCAACAGCAGGCGCCAAGAAGGAGTGGTTTGCCACCGGATTTAATCAATTTCACAACGTTAGTGTTTAAGCCAATGGCGGTCATGGCCATAATGATAAAGAACTTGCTAAGCTCTTTCAGTGGGGCAAAAAAGTCTGCCGAAAGGCCATTTGCTGTAGCAATAGTGGTGATAAGCGCAGCCAAGATGAAATAAACAATAAACATAGGAAAAGTGCGTTTTAAACTAAAATGGTTAGCTTTATCCGATTCTCTTCTTGCACGGATAATTCCCAGTACCAACGTGATGGGAATGATAGCCAATGTCCTGTTAATTTCACCGTTACAGCTGTATCGAGAGTTTGCGTGCCAAGGTTGAACATGCTGTCCCAGGTAGATGCGGCAGCAGTAACAGAAGAAGTATCATTCACCGCGGTTCCGGCAAAAATACCGAAGGAATCACCGGCAGATGTATCAAAGCCAATCATTTTGCCAAGGATTGGAAAAAGAATGGCGGCCAATACATTAAAGAAAAAAATGACAGAAATGGCTTGTGCCACTTCGTCGTCATCCGCATTGATGACAGGAGCCGTTGCCGCAATTGCAGAGCCGCCACATATAGAAGAGCCAACGCCGACTAAGGTTGCGGTATTGCCAGGAATCCGCATTACTTTATGCAAAATCCAGGCAACCATCAAAGAGGTGCCAATGGTACAGACGATGATAGGAAGCGATTGCTTTCCTGTCTGAAGTATTACATTCAAATTCATTCCAAAGCCGAGTAAGACTACAGCGCATTGTAAAATATACTTTGACGTAAACTTGATTCCGGTTGCAGCACGTCCTTTATCAGACCAGAACAGTGATACAACCATTCCAAAAAGAATAGCGATTACCGGGCCGCCAACAATTGGCACTTGTTTTCCAATCCACCAGGCCGGAATCGCCATGATAAAACAAATAAGAATCCCCCAAATATACTTCTTCATGATTTCTCCTCCTATGTCATTATAATAGCAATCTTTTTCTATTATTGCACAGAAGTAGGAACTTGACAATAGGCAATATGCTATGGAAAAAAGTTGCTTTTAGCACTTTTGTGTGTTACATTAATTTTGGGTGATAGCCATAATTTTTTCCCCCAATAAAAGGAAGTGGTGGCGAATTCCTGGGGTATGAGAATGGGGAAAAGCGAAAAAAAAGGAGATAGGAAATGGGACACAAACAAATAGTGTGTAATGTGATGAAACGACAGAAGGGACTGTCGTTGGGGGTGCTGTGCCTGCAGATTATAACAGGTGTTTTGCCGGCAATTTATGTTGTGGTATATGCCGACTTTATTGACGGAATGCTCAAGGTGGTTGCCGGGCATCCTTTTGATGCCGTTATCGGGCAAAAGGTTATAGCGGCAGCAGCGTTGACAGCGTTTCAATATTTTTGCGGGGCATATCAGTCCTATTTAAATTCTGAGCTGCAATTGTCCATCGAGGCAAGCGAGAAGAAATGTCTGATGGAGAAGATGTTTCGACTTCGATTTCTAGACATGGAAGCATCCGCTACCTATGAGCTTGCCAACCATGTAAAACATGGAATTCCTGAGAAGTATTATTCTTATTATACCGGGCTTTTGGGTGCCGGGAATCTGTTTTTATCAGTTATAACCATGATGTCAATAATTATGAAGTATTCCCTTAGCTTGGGACTACTTGCACTTCTTGCCTTTGTTCCAATTTTTGCAATATCCATCAAAGGTGGTAGAGAGGATTACTCTGCCCTTTCGGAGTATATGGAGATTGCGCGTCGGACAGAAAGTTTCGAGAACATTCTTGCCGGAGAAAAAAGCGTTTTCGAGAGGGCAACTTTTCCGTATTTTTCCTGGATTATGAAAAAATGGAATCAATCCTTTGATGCAGGTGTTAAGGTGTACCTTGCCTATAAAAAGAGCGCTTATACACGAATTAAGATTATGAGTGTTATCATTAAGCTTTTGCTATGCGGAATTATCGGGGTAATCCTGTACCTGACGAGTGAAGGGAGAGTTTCCATTGGTATCTGTGTGATCCTGATGCAGCAGGTTATTTCTCTTTCCGAGCGGGTGACATGGGATCTTTATATGTATCTATATGACATCACCTCCGGTTTGGAGTATCAAAAGCGTTATGCGGAGTTTTATGCTCTGCGTGAAAAAGAGCAAGGCGGTGAGGTATTGCCCGATGCAGAGAAAATCGTTTTCGAAGATGTATCTTTCCGATACAGTCCGAAGGCACCATACATTTTGCGTCATCTGAATCTCACATTGGAAAAAGGAAAAAAATATGCGCTTGTGGGTGAGAACGGTGCCGGAAAATCCACGCTAATGAAGCTGTTACTGGGATTTTATCAGGAATACGAAGGAAATATCTGGGTGGATGGCAGGGAACTTCGAACCATTCGAGAGGAAAAGAGCTTCCTAAGTCCGGTGTTCCAGAATTTTACCCGCTATCAGGTAAGTGTGAGAGAGAATGTAGGCATGGATCAGGCAGAGAATCTGACGGATGTAGAATTGACAGAGTTGATGGAAGCCTTCGATCTCGCGCTTTTGGACAGATTGGGTGAGGAAGGTTACGACACCTCCATGGGACGCCTCGAAGGAAAAAATATCGACTTATCCGGAGGGCAGTGGCAGAAGCTTGCTATTATGCGGGCGCTGAGTCGGCATACCGGATGGCTAATCTTAGATGAGCCGACTGCGGCATTAGACCCGATGGCAGAAAGTGCTTTGTATGAACTGTTTTTGCAGGCGATGCAGGACAAAACCGGTATTATTATCACGCACCGCTTGGGTGCGGCGCGGTTATCGGATGAGGTGCTGGTGCTTTCCGACGGCTACATAAAAGAGCGTGGCAGCCATGATGCGCTTATGGAGAAAAAAGGGTTATATCAGGAAATGTTTGAAAGTCAGAGGAGGTGGTATCAGCATGTGGAAGCTTAGGGAAAGATTGAATTGTATAAGAGAAATTGGACAATACACGAAGAAAGAACTTTGGATTTACGGGTTAGTACACATGGTACAAGGTTTTACCAGCTATTTGTACATTGAAATCCTAAATAAGCTTTACGCTATGATTTGGGCGAAAACCTTCGGCATGAAGCTGTGGTTTGTTTTCCTTGGTCTTGTGGGCTGTATCCTGATATCGGATATTTTAAACGGTCTCGTTAATATGGCCTTTGAGAAGGCGCAGACCGGCATAGAGAAAGGCTTTATGACTACCTACATTTTGCGGGCGAAAAATTTAGAGCCGGAGCAATTTTTGCAAAAAGAGGTGTTGGATGCGCAGCAAAACATGAAGGATGCGTTAGAAGGCGTGATTTATTTCTATATGCAGGCAATTTCCCTGTTTTTTGATCATGTTCCGTATTACCTATTTGTAGTAATCTTCTTAATTCGGATAGATGTAAGGATTGCGGTAGTGATGCTTATTACCTTCATACCGGCGGTCCTGACATGGAAGCTTCGTCGGCGCAAAAACTACGATATATCTCAGAAGGTCGGAGAAAAGCGTCGTCAGATGGATGCTTACGAGGAATATAATACTACGCTACCGGCATTGTATGAAACGCGTTATTATTCCATGCAGGAGCGTTTTTTAGAACGATTTTCCAAGGCAATGCAGGAATTTAAGAAGCTGAAAACAGGGTATTTCCGGACGGTTTTTGGCGTAGAGCTTTTGGCAGACGGTCTGCATTTATTGGGAATTGTGATTATCCTTGGTTTTATCGTGTATATGGTTAAGCTTCATCAGATAAACGGAGCGCAAGTGGCGACAGTGCTTACGGTGCTTTTGTCCATCTATGACAGCATGGGCAGGGTGATGAAAAATTGTGTGGGTGTACTTTATGACTACGCATCCAAGGTTACGGTGGTTGCAGAATTTTTAAAGCTTACCGAAAAATATTGCTTCGTCGATGATGCAACCGATAAGCGAAGCTTTGAAGAGGAAAAGCTGCAAGAAATTGCGCTTCATAAGGTTTCCTACGGGTATCCTGATGCGGATGATTTTGCAATTAAGGACATATCACTGAAGATTTCGGTAGGAGAGGTAATCGCAGTGGTAGGTGAAAACGGTTCCGGAAAAACTACACTTTCCCGTCTGCTAGGCGGATTCCTTCCGGTAAAAGAAGGCTCTCTCTGTGTGAACGGGGAGTCGGTTAGGGAATCTGAAAAAAGAGAATACCGGAAGAAGGTTTCAGCGGTTTTTCAGGATTTCCAGCGGTATCCGCTGACTTTAAAGGAAAATATCTGCTTTGAGGATGCGGAAGACATGGCGGAGGAAGCTTTTGACCGAATTCGCTCTGCGGTGCAGTTATCCGGGAAAAATCCGGATGTGGTACTCAGCAAGGAATTCGGTGGCGAAGAATATTCCGGCGGACAGTGGCAACGCGTTGCCATTGCCAGAGGGCAGTATAAAAATAGTGATCTTTTAATTTTCGATGAACCAACCTCTGCTATTGATCCGCTTGAAGAAGTGCGGATTATGAAGCTGCTTGTTGAACTCTGTAAGGGAAAAATGGCGATTTTAGTAACGCATCGTATCGGAGCAGCAAGCTTAGCTAATCGGATTGTGGTGATGAAAGATGGGTGCCTTGTGGAAAGTGGTAGCCATGAAGAACTTTTGCAAAAGAAAGGTGAGTATTTCCGTATGTACGAAACGCAGAAGCAGTGGTATGTGTAAAAGGTAGTTGGAATTGAGCCGCCTTCATTGTGCATAGGAATGAGAAAAAAATTTTTAAAAAAGTAAAATAAATTTGAGCGCCACGTGTGTCTAATATATAGAATGAACAAAAGAAAGTGGGGAAATAATGAAGGATCAGGAGTTTTTGGACAGAGTTGAACCCATGCGTGGGAAGTTGTACGCCATAGCCTATTCCTATTTCGGTAGCGAGAGCATGGCTGTGGATGCGGTGGACGAGGCCATCTACAAGGGATATTTGAAAAAGAGGCAGCTAAAACAGCCGGAATTTTTCGAGACTTGGTTGGTGCGCATCCTAATCAATGTCTGTAACGGAAAATATAAGCATTATAAGAAGCAGGTGGGAATTGAGGAAATACCGGAGGAGGCAAGTCTTTCGGAAGTAGAAGGGATTCCGCTAAAAGAGGCAATTAGAAAGTTGCCGGAGAAATACAGAGAAGTAATTTTACTTAAATTTTTTGGAGGTTATACCTTGACAGAAATTTGTTCACTAACGGGAAATCCTCAGGGAACGGTGGCGACGAGGTTAAGAAAGGCATTAGAGATTTTACGGATTGAGATGGAGGTGGAAGAATGAACCGATTAGAAGAATTAAAACAGATGCAGGGGGAAATCGGGGAGATGCCAAAGGAACTTCAAATGCCAGAGCTTACAAGGCGAATGAAGAAAAAAGTGTGGCGCCACAGGGTATTTGTCAGTCTACGAAGTCTATGCCTTGCGTTGATAATTTTTGTAGGTGGGATGACTATTGGAGTAAATGGATCTCGAACCTTTGCGGACTCTGTAAAAAGCATTCCACTATTAAATAAGCTGGCAGCAGCCGTAGACTTTTCCAAGGGCTACGAGGATGCGGTGCGTAAAGAGTATGTAACGAAAATTGGAAAGGTGGTTAAGACCAAGGCCGGAGATGTAATGCTTTCCTATGTAATGGCAGATGACAGCATGCTGGTAATGTTTATCGACGGTAGCTGGGAAAAAGAAGGATACGAGCTTGTCCTTGAAAAACTCGTCGATACGGATACCGGAAAAGATATCGAATGGAGTGGAATTACATCATTATTAGGAAATGATAAGCAAGGTCTGGAGGTGCTGGATCCAAAATGGAATCAGCATCATCAGCATATATCGGCAGAGTTGAGTCTGCGTAAGATTGACGGCGAAACGTCGAAAGAGTTGGATACGGTAAGCTTTACCTTTTCCACAGGAAAAAAGCTTGAGGCTCGCACTTTTACACCAAAGAAGGAGTTTACGATAAACGGATTATCCTATCGTATTGATAAAGTAACCATGTACCCACTTTCTACCGAAGTGGAGGTGACATATCTAGATGATGTGGGAATTGATTCAGATAAGGACAGGGAATATCAGACCTTGGGAATGGATTTTACGGTGAAGGGCAAAAAAGAAAGTCGGGGGCATATATGCAATAATGGGCTGAGTGTAATTGGTCGTGATTTAGGAAAAGGCAGAGAGTGCTATTATCTGGAGAGCGGATATTATATGTTAGATTCGGATGTGACTTTAAGCCTTGACTGTGTTTATCAGTTGCCGAAGGAACTGCAGGAGGTTACGTATGATAGCGAAACAAAGACACTGACCGATGCAAATGGAGAATTAACGGATGTTACAGTAAAGGCAGAGCTGGGTTCCTATGGTGGAGAGGAAGGACCTTGGCTGATGCTAAGGCCCAATATAAAATTTGAAGGAGCGTTTGGCATGCCAAATATATTTGGGGATGTGAATATGCCGAATGGTGATTTGCATTCGCTGGTATGTGACGTCATCTCTAGCACAAGTGGAGATGGATATTATAAGATAAAAGAAAGCTATAAGGATGCAGAGGGGAAAATACGCTTTATTCGGGGATATCCGGAATTTGTGGAAAAGCCGGGAATAAAAATCAAACTAAAATAATCAAAAAGACTATTGACTCTCACATTATGGTAGGGATTAAAGTAGTAGTGAGCTCAAAAAACATCCATGGAGGTAGAAACAAATGCTTAAAATAGGAGAGTTTTCAAAATTATCCAGAGTAAGTATCAGGATGCTTCGCCACTACGATGATATTGGTTTGTTGAAACCCGCCCAGATTGATGATTTTACGGGATATCGATATTATCGTGAGGATCAATTATTCATGGTTGCAAGGATTACGGCACTAAAGGACATGGGATTTGCCCTGGCTGATATTGTGCGTATCCTTGAGGTCTATGATGATAAAGAAAAACTCGATGGATTTTTCATGGCCAGACAAAAGGAATTGGCTGAAGCGGCCAAGGAAATGGAGTATAAACTGATGCTTCTGGATACAGCCCGAAAAAGGCTGAGGAAGGAGCAAAAAATGGGTTTTGATGTAACCGTAAAGACAATACCTGAGCGGTATGCAGCTACTGTACACATGGTGGTTCCACACTATGAGGATGAGGGAATGGCATGGAACATGATGGGAGAATGCAAAGAGCCGCTCATTCCTGCAGATCCTTGTTATGCGATTGCAGAATTTCTTGACGATGAATTCAAAGAAGAAGACGTTGAGATTGTTGTATCCATGGCGGTTAAGGGGAAGTATCAGGATACTGAGCATGTGAAGTTTAAAACACTTCCGGCAATCAAAGTGGCCAGCTGCGTTATCAAGGGCTGCTATGATCAGATGGGAGAGGCTTATGCAACGGTAGCTTCGTGGATTAAGGCAAACGGATATAAGATGAACGGCCCAATGTTTAACATATATCATGTGAGCCCTGCACAGACGCAGAATCCCGATGAGTATGTAACAGAAGCATGTTTTCCAGTTGAGTAATGAATATCTGGTGCCGGGAAGT
The DNA here is from genome assembly GCA_015057205.1 of Lachnospiraceae bacterium. GTDB lineage: Bacteria > Bacillota > Clostridia > Lachnospirales > Lachnospiraceae > XBB1006. The sequence goes on from SVEW01000026.1 coordinate 17,568, forward strand.
GTTATGGCTTCCCGGCAAGTTTTATGTGGGAGGTTTCGTATGAAATATATTAGAGTTACAAAAGAAAATGTATGCAATGGATGCCCCGAAAAGCAAACATGTCATATTTCCTTGGCCGCAAGTTTTTTTATGCGCGGCCTCCTGATTTCGCCACATAACTCCTCCTCAACATTTGATGACATATCTCCACCAAGCCAAAAGGATATTTATAATACTTGACAAAACTATAATTTTTAGCTTATGCTTGCTAAGGAGTTTTTTATGCCAAGAACAGGACTATCAGTGTGCAATTGATAACCCGGGTGTATTCGAAACGATGCTTTGGTATAACAGATATGATATTTAAGAGAAAGTCGTTTCATATATTCAGAAATGTTGGCGACGAATTAATCAGTGCAGAGGATAGACTTGGTGGAAAATTCGAAGTAATGAGGGAGGGCTGTTAAATGAGATACATGACAAAAGAATGGTATGAGCGGACGCAGAATATCAATCGGCATTTATGGACGAGGGCTTCCAAAAAGGCAGAGGTTTTTTCGGAGGATTATTTTCGAGAGTTATATAGGCGGGAAGAAAAGAATTGGTTGAAGCGTCAGAAGGAAATAGCAAAGTTTCAAAAGGTTGATCTGGATCCGGAGCTGGAAAGAGAGTGCTTCGCACAGATATTTCAAAACGATGTGCAGGCTTTGAAGGATACGCTCCCGAAAGAGCTTCTTGATAAAATCGCAGATGTCCGAGTGCTGGCGCTGTATTATGCTACGGAAGAGGTAAAAGAAAAACTTGTCGGATGGTGTGAGCAGAATGAAAAGATCATGCGGGAAACTCCGGAGGCATACTGGAGGGAATTTGAGAAGCAGTTTGGGGAAAATGCACCTGCTTTTATCAAGGAGTTGAATCTGCATGACTGCGAAGTGCAGTCCTGTGAAAGGATAGGACAGGATGTGGTATTACACATCGATAATGAAGGAGGCTTTACCGACATCAGGGAAATACGGATGAAAAATTGCGAAGTGCTTATGCAGGATGCACCCCTTTCAGGAGCGCGATGCCTGTACGAAGAAATATACAGGACAGGAGAACGTTTTGAAATCCATTTTCTTATGCAACAGGAGACACTGATTGACTATATTGTTCGTGTAGATGATTTGGAATATCAATCATTATAAAGGCCGGAATTTGCAAGCGTATTTTGAAGATGAAAAAACAAATTGCCAAATGGAGGAAACAGTATGAAAGAATACAAAATTTTGGTTGTGTCTGATTCGCACGGCAGATACGGAAATCTGCAGCGTGCTATTGAGCGCGAGCTGCCTTTTGACGTATTGGTTCATTGCGGAGATGTGGTAGGAGATATCGCGCTTGCAACAGGCGAGAATCCACCCTACGAGGTGCGGGTAGTAAAGGGCAACTGTGATTTTGGAGGCAGCTTCCCCGAGGAAGAAGAATTTAAGGTTGGTTTTTGTAATCTTTGGGTAACCCATGGAAACCGATACAACGTGAAATATGAGATGGAGCTTTCCACACTGAAGAAAGCTGCAAAAGGAAAAAGAGCAGATATTGTTTTATTTGGTCATACCCACTGTCAGGAAATGAAGATGGATGATGAAAATAATATTTTGTTATTGAATCCCGGAAGTATTGGGGAGTCCAGATTCGGCAATGGATATGGAACCTATGCAACCATAAAGATTACGGAGGACTACGAGATTTTTCCGGAAATGAAACAGATATAAAGGTAAGGGGCTGGTAACAGCCCCTTAATTCTTATGATTCTTTAAAGAATTGCATCTCTTCATTCAGTTGTTCGGCAATATCTTTCAGATGAGAAGCAGATTCCGCAAGAGTAGTAACGGTTGCGGAAAGCTCTTCTACGGATGCGCCGGTCGTCTCGGAAGATGCTGCATTTTCTTCGGAGATTGCGGAAAGTGATGTCATGGCACTCGAAACGGCTGTGTTGGAAGAAACACAGGTCTCGGCTTCCGTGGTGATTTTGGCAACACTTTTTACGGTCTCTTCGATATCGACTAACATGCCTTTGACGGAATCAAAGGTGTCTCCCAAAGCTTTCTGTTGCTCGACATTTCCTTCCATAACCTGCGTTGCCGCATGTACCGCTTTCTGCGCCTCGGATAAAAGTGCATCCATTTCCGAACGGATTTCGGAGGCAAGACTGTCGGAATCGTCGGCCAGTTTTCGAATCTCTTCGGCAACAACAGCAAAACCGGCACCCATTTCACCTGCGCGGGCAGCT
>SVEW01000027.1 GCA_015057205.1 Lachnospiraceae bacterium
GTCTTTATGATGTTACCGGTGGACGGATTTTAGTGGGTGGAACCGATGTAAGGAAATTGGATATTCATACTTTGCGTGACAGTGTTTCCATGGTGCTTCAGAAAAACGAACTGTTTACGGGAACCATTAACAGCAATATGCGTTGGGGAGACGCTGCAGCAACGGATGAAGAAATTCGACAAGCTTGCAAACTGGCTCAAGCAGATGAATTTGTAGCGTCGTTTGAAAAGAAATATGAAACCCATATTGAGCAGGGAGGAAACAATGTGTCCGGCGGACAGAAGCAAAGACTATGTATTGCCAGAGCATTGTTAAAAAAACCAAAGATACTGATTCTTGACGATTCTACAAGTGCGGTAGATATGCGTACAGATGCCTTGATTCGTGAAGCGTTTGCTAAAGAAATTCCAAATACAACAAAGTTGATTATTGCACAGAGAATCTCTTCGGTACAAGATGCGGATAAGATAGTTGTCTTAGACGAAGGAAAGGTTGTGGGAATAGGAAAACACGAAGACCTATACAATAATAACCAAATTTATAGAGAGGTATACGATTCGCAGATGAAAGGAGGGGATGACGATGCCGCCTAGACCAAGAGCAATGGGACCACGTCCTAAAATGGAAAAAGGTCGTATGAAGGAAGTTTTTCTCCGCCTGATGGGGTATATCACCCGTGTATACGTGGTACAGTTCATAATCGTTATGTTGAGTGTTGTTGTGGCGGCCGTTGGAACCGCTGTAGGAACCGGTATGTTAAGGAACTTAATAGACGAAGGAATTGCACCGCAAATAGGAAAAGCGAATCCGGATTTTACCCGTTTGTATGAAGTGTGTCTGACAATGGCAGTTATTTACGGAGTGGTAGCGTTTGTGCAGTGGCTGCAAGGTCGTTTGATGATTAATATCACCCAGGGAACACTTCGTACCATTCGAAATGAAATGATGCGGAAAATGCAGACATTTCCGCTTCGTTATTTTGATACAAATAGCAACGGTGATATTATGAGCCGCTATACGAACGATACGGATACGCTTAGACAGATGATTTCTCAGGGATTACCGAATGTAATTTCCTCTGTTTTGTCGATTGTGGTAGTGTTTGTGTCAATGCTTAGACTAAGCTGGCAGTTAACTATAATTGTTATTCTGTTTTTGGGAGCCATTATTTATATGGGTAAGTTTCTGGGTGGAAGAAGTTCCCGGTACTATGTAAAACAGCAAGACTCTGTAGGCAAGGTAAATGGATACATCGAAGAAATGCTTACCGGACAGAAGGTAGTAAAGGTTTTTAACCATGAAAAAGTATGTGAAGAAGAATTTGAAAAGCTGAACGAGGAATTGTTTCAAAATGCGTCTAAAGCCGGTATTTTTGCGAATATTATGATGCCGATTATGGCGCAGATGAGTAACTTTTTATATTTCTTCATTGCAGTAGTGGGAGCGGCACTTAGCATTAAGGGTGTGATTCCAATTACGCTAGGTGTACTTATAACCTTTTTACAGTATACAAAGAACTTTACGAATCCAATTACTCAGGTTTCTCAGCAGATTAGCGGTGTGGTTATGGCGCTTGCCGGTGCTGATCGTATTTTTAAATTACTGGATGAAGAACCGGAGGTTGATGAAGGAAAGGTTACGCTGGTAAATGTGGAAGAATTGCCGGACGGAAGTCTTAAGGAAGTAGAAGAACGCACAGAGAAGTGGGCTTTTAAAAAGCCACTTGAGGATGGAGGCTACGAACTGGTTCGTTTACGCGGTCATGTGGAATTTGACCATGTAGATTTTGGATATACCGATGAGAAGAGGGTATTAAAAGATTTAAATCTGTATGCGAAACCGGGACAGAAGATTGCCTTTGTTGGCCATACCGGAGCGGGCAAAACCACAATTACGAATTTAATTAATCGTTTTTACGATGTACAAAACGGGCAGATTACTTATGACGGAATTGATGTGAAGGATATACGGAAAGATGATTTGCGTCGTTCTTTAGGAATTGTATTACAGGATACCCATTTGTTTACGGGAACGGTGCGTGAAAATATTCGATATGGACGGTTGGATGCAACGGATGCAGAGGTGGAGGCAGCGGCAAAATTAGCCAATGCGGATCATTTTATCCGCCATCTGGAAAATGGTTATGATACAGTTATTACCGGAGACGGAGGTATGTTATCCCAGGGACAGCGACAGCTGTTGTCCATTGCCAGAGCTGCGGTTGCGGATCCTCCGGTGTTAATTTTGGATGAGGCGACTTCGAGTATTGATACGAGAACGGAAACCATCGTGCAGGAAGGCATGGATCGATTGATGAATGGACGCACCGTGTTTGTAATTGCTCATCGTCTGTCGACGGTTCGCAATGCCAAGGCAATTCTGTATTTGGAGAATGGTATCGTAAAGGAGCGTGGAGAACATAAGGATTTGCTGGCACTTCGAGGAAACTATTATAGGTTGTATACGGGTGCATTTGAGTTGGAGTAGCGAGTATTTTCTTGCCAATCTATGAAAAGTATGGTAAACTTACCTAGTTACATACTTTTATTGTATGGAGGAAAATCAGTGAAGAATATTGCAATTATGACGGATAGTAATAGCGGAATTAGCCAGAGCGAAGCCGCTAAGCTAGGAATATATGTTTTACCCATGCCGTTTATGATCCGTGGGGAGACTTATTATGAAGATGTGAATTTATCACAGGAACAGTTTTATGCTATGCTGACGGAGGGAGAGGAAATCTCTACCTCTATGCCTGCTATGGGTGATACAATGGATGCATGGGACCGTTTGCTGAAGGAATATGATGAAGTTCTTTATATTCCAATGTCTAGCGGATTAAGCGGAAGTTGCAGTACGGCAATTATGATGTCACAGGATTATGAGGAATATGAAGGAAAGGTGTTTGTAGTGGACAACCATCGTATTTCTGTAACCATGCGTCAGTCGGTTTTAGATGCCATTTCATTGCGTGACAAGGGGATGAGTGGCGCAGCCATTAAGCAACGTTTAGAAGAGGTTAAGAACGAGAGCAGTATCTATATCATGGTAGATACCATGTATTATTTAAAGCGTGGCGGACGTGTAACACCGGCGGCTGCTGCGTTAGGTACATTGTTGCGTATTAAACCGGTATTGTCGATTCAAGGCGAGAAGTTGGATTTGTTCGCCAAGGCAAGAACAGTAAAGAATGCCAAGTCTATTATGATTTCGCAGATGAAGAAAGAGTTTGCGGAACGTTTTGGTAGTCCGGATGGGGCTAAGATGCATTTAGCATTGGCTTACACCTATGATGAAGAGGCGGCGTTAGAGTGGAAGAAAGAAGTAGAAGAGGAATTCCCTGGATGTGAAGTCGTATTGAATCCTCTTTCTTTAAGTGTATCCTGTCATATTGGACCGGGTGCGCTTGCTATCGCCTGCTCGAAAGTGATTGAAGAATAATAAGGAAAGTGCAGGAAGATAGTATCTTTTTGCACTTTTTTGTGTGAAAGGGAAAAAGATGACAGACGTAATATATAAACGAGAAAATCTACTACATAATCCAAAATGTTTAGATACGTTCTCAGAGGAACTGCAAATTGAATTTGATGAAATTGACGATGGAAGCGCCGTGGCACATATGACGTTACGTAAGGAAATGGAAAATCCAATCGGGAGCATTCATGGTGGAGTGCTGTTTTCTTTTGCAGATATTGTATCTGGTGTGGCAGCAGCGGCAAGTGGAGCCAGAGTTACAACGCTAAACAGTACGATACAATTCTTATCGCCGGCGATGTTAACGCGTAATAAGGTGCTGACGGCCAGAGCTAACGCAAAGAAGAGAGGTAAAACCATTCAGGTGATGGAAGTAGACATTACGGATGAGAAGGAACGGATGATTGCCAGTGCCCAGTTTTCTTTCTATACGTTGAGGTAGTCATGGATATAAATTTGGAATATTTTAAGATTTTTTATTATGTTGCGAAGACCGGAAGCGTGACTGCGGCAGCAAAAGAGCTCCATTTATCGCAACCTGCAGTTAGTCAGGCACTTAAGAATTTTGAGTTGGCCCTTGGAACCAATGTGTTTATTCGAAGCACAAAAGGGGTGAAGATGACGCAGGAAGGACAGAATCTTTATTATTACGTAGCCAGTGGTTACGAGCAGATTCTAACGGGAATGAAGCAATACGAGGCGGCAAAGAAGCTTAAGAAGGGGGAGATTCGTATCGGAGCTTCCGATATGACGCTGCGGTTTTACATTTTACCCTATTTGGAAGCTTTTTGCGAAGAATACCCGGATATAAAAATTTCGGTTACCAATGCACCCACACCAAAGACGTTGTTGAACCTTGAGCAGGGGACCATTGATTTTGGCGTTGTAAGTACACCGGTGGAGGCAAAAGAGCATCGCATGATTCGCAAGGTGCGGGAAATTGAGGATATTTTTGTGACAGGAGAGAAATATCGACAGCTTACCAATCAGGTATTGCCGTATTCCTGCCTGAGGGAATATCCCTATATCTGCTTAGAGGGAAAAACTTCCAGTCGGCGGTATGTGGACGAATTTTTGGAAAAAGAACAGGTAATCATAAAGCCGGAATTTCAACTTGCGACGTCGGATATGTTGATTTCTTTTGCAAGTCGCGGGTTTGGAATTGCCAGTGTGGTGGCGGATTTTGCGCAAGAAGCACTTGAAAAAGGAACTTTATACAAGTTGAAGTTTGAAAAGGAAATTCCGAAACGTCAGTTCGCTATTGTATACGATGAGCGAAATCCCATGTCGTTGGCGGCACAGAAGTTGATGGAACATATGCAGAATGAATATAAGCAGAAATTATAAGAAAGATAAAAAGTATTGATTTTACTTATGAAAAAAGATGCGCTATAATAAGTATGAAAATAAGCGTTACGCTTAAGGAGGTTAGAACAAGAATGGTAAAAGCAGTAGTAGGAGCAAACTGGGGAGACGAAGGAAAGGGTAAAATTACGGACATGATGGCAACGGAAGCGGATATGGTAATTCGTTTTCAAGGCGGCGCCAATGCAGGGCACACCATCGTGAATGACTATGGTAAATTTGCACTTCATACATTACCATCCGGTGTATTTAACCAAGATGTGGTAAATATCATTGGAAACGGTGTGGCATTAAATATCCCGATTTTTATTAAAGAGTTGAAATCTGTTGTTGAGCAGGGAGTGCCGGCACCAACAATTTACGTATCAGATCGTGCGCAGATGGTAATGTCTTACCATATAGCGTTTGATGCATACGAAGAAGAACGTTTGGCCGGTAAATCTTTCGGTTCCACCAAATCCGGAATTGCACCGTTTTATTCCGATAAATATGCAAAAATTGGTATTCAGGTTGGAGAACTTTTCTCTGACGAAGCAAGATTACGTGAACGTGTAGAGAATATTTTGGTTCGCAAGAATGTGGTTTTGGAACATTTGTATCACAAACCGGCACTTACCGTGGATGAGGTTATGAAGGAATTGCGGGAGTATCGTGATATGATTGCACCTTATGTGAAAGATACAGCTGTATTAATCGGGGATGCTTTAAAAGAAGATAAGGTTATTCTGTTAGAAGGTCAGCTGGGAACGTTAAAGGATCCGGACCATGGAATTTATCCAATGGTAACCTCCTCTCATACATTGGCAGCGTTTGGTGCTATTGGAGCCGGAATTCCGCCTTATGAAATCAAGGAAATTGTAACTGTATGTAAGGCATATTCCTCTGCAGTAGGAGCAGGTGCTTTTGTAAGCGAAATCTTTGGAGAAGAGGCTGACGAACTTCGTAGAAGAGGTGGAGACGGCGGCGAGTATGGTGCAACCACAGGACGCCCAAGAAGAATGGGATGGTTCGATTGCGTGGCATCGAAGTATGGTTGTAAAATGCAGGGAGCAACGGATGTGGCATTTACCGTATTGGATGTACTTGGATATCTGGACGAGATTCCGGTATGCGTAGGATATGATGTGGATGGTGAAGTGACAACGGACTTCCCGATGACAAGCACCCTGGAGAAAGCCAAGCCGGTATTACAGACCCTGCCGGGCTGGAAATGTGATATTCGTGGTATCAAGAACTACGAAGATTTGCCTGAGAATTGTAGGAAGTATATTGAATTCGTGGAAGAACAGATTGGCTATCCAATCACCATGGTAAGTAACGGACCGGGCCGTGAAGATATAATCTATCGTAAGAGCCCGTTGAAAAAATAAAATAATTGGGGGAAGGTATTATGACCAAGAAACATGTAGAAGTAGTGGTAATCGGTGGCGGCCCTGGGGGATATGTGGCAGCTATCTATGCAGCAAAAAGTGGCAAGCAGGTTGCTTTGGTTGAAAAGGAACATCTCGGAGGTACATGCCTGAACATTGGATGCATTCCAACCAAAGCGCTGGTAAAGAGCGCAGAAGTATTTGATTGTGTAAAGAAAGCGCAGGAATTTGGCGTGCTTTTGGAAGGTGATGTAAAGCCGGATATGAATGCCATTATGGACCGTAAGGAACAGGTGGTGGAGCGCTTAGTAGGCGGTGTTGCACATATTCTAAAGAAAAATAATGTAGAAGTAATAACCGGAACGGCAAGCTTTGTGGATGATAAGACCATAGAGGTATCCGGCGAGGAAACATTGGAAATTACCTTTGACGATGCTATTATAGCAACCGGTTCTAAGGTGGCAAAGGTACCGATTCCGGGAATTGATTTGCCATTTGTGTTAAATAGCACTACGGCACTTAGCTTGCGGGAATTGCCTAAGAGCATTGTGATTATCGGTGGTGGCGTAATTGGATTGGAATTCGCTTTTTTATATCGGCACTTAGGCGTGGAAGTTACGGTTATTGAGTTTATGGACCGTTTGGTTAGTGTGCTTGATTCCGATGCTTCTTCTGAAATTTTGAGACAAGCCAAAAAGGCGGGCATTAAAGTAAGTACCTCTGCCAAGGTGACGCAGATTGCAAAGGGAGAAGATGGGAAGGCCCTGGTTTCATACGAACGTAAGGAGAAACTAAATGAAGTTTCCTGTGAGAAAGTATTGGTGGCCATTGGCCGAAGTCCACAAATGGAAGGTTTAGGAATTGAGAATACGAGTATTGAGCTTTTGGAAAAAGGACGCGGCATTAAAGTAAACGAAGCGATGAAGACCAGTGTTGACCATATTTATGCCATTGGGGATGTGAATAATTTGATTCAGTTGGCTCATGCAGCGAGTCATCAGGGCATGCTTGCAGTGGATGATATTGTGGGCAAGCAAACGGAGGCCTTTGAGAAGAATTGTGTACCAAGTGTTATTTTTACCACACCGGAGATTGCAAGTGTAGGCGTTTCGGAAGATTATTTAAAGGAACAGGGAATTACTTACAAAGTAGGTAAGTTCCAGTTTAACGGAAATGGTAAGGCAGTAACCATGGGGCAGGCCAATGGATTTTGTAAAATTTTAAAGAATGAACAGAATGAAATCATTGGTGCAACCATTGTAGGGCCGGACGCATCAACCTTAATTGCAACGTTGACGTTGGCTATCCGTAATCATATGACGGACAGCGATATTACAAAGACTATTTTTGCGCATCCAACTACGGGTGAGGTTATTCATGAAGCTGCGCTTGATTTGAGCATCGGCTGTATTCATTCATGATGTATACGTGTTAATTCCCTCTCAAAATTCATGAAAAAATCATGAATTTTGAGGGGGAATCTTATATAATAGACGTTGGAGGGTACGTGATGGATAAGGTTAAAGCGATTAAGAAAGTAATAAAATATGTATGGATAGTGTGGGGGATAATTTGCATATTCCTGCTATTTCAGTTTGCAATGCATGGGTATCGTGTGAGAAAATTTAATGCAAAAGTCAGAAGTCTGAATCCAACGTCGATTACAACAGAGGCGGAGTTGAGCATTCATCCGCGTGGGCAGTTGACGGATTCCTGGGAGAAAGACGATGCGATACCGGGAAAACTTTTGTATGCAAAAATATATGAGGCTACAATTGTAAATCATTCAGGAACCGCTATGACGGATTGGAGTATTCGAATTCGGATAAAAGAGGATTGTTACTTAAACAATGCCTGGTGTGGAAAACTGGAGGTTCATCAGTTTGTTGAAGGAAAGAAAATCGTACAGAAGTTAGATTTAAGGAACTATGAAGAGAGTAAAATTAAACTGGAACACAATATGGTGGGACAGGATTTAATGATACCTTTGCACAAGAATGACTATATTATCTATTATCCGAGCAAAAAACAATCCGACGGGGAATTACCGATACGTTCCGGACGAAGTTATGCCGGAGAAGTAAATATTGGATTCATTCTGTATAATGAACGGGAAGAATCGGATTTAAGCGACTATGCATTGACATATCAATTGCATAAGTCGTTGTTTACGGGAACTGAAGGGGTAACCTATGCGATACTTTTTGCAATTATGTTCTGGCTATTTCTGTTCCTGCTATTCTTGACCTTTATCATTTTTCGGTTTGAGGGCAGAATCAGCATGCAGGAGAACATCACTTCGGATGCTTTGCATTTATGTGCAGCGTTGGGAGATTCGAAAATGGTATTTGCCAAGGGGCACTCTAACAGGGTGGCCAGTTATGCCAAAATCCTGGCGGAAGGTGTAGGGATGGATGAGCGCGACAGCTTGGACGTGTATCGTGCAGCCATGCTTCATGATGTTGGAAATTACTATGTATCGGATTTGATTCTAAGTAAGCCGGGAACACTTTCGAATGAGGAAAAGGAAATTATAAAAACACATACTACCATGGGGGCCAAGATGGTTTCGGAATTGGTGGCGATTCCGTATGTTTCGGAGGCAGTTTTGTTCCATCATGAGTGGTATGACGGAAATGGGTATCCAACCGGCAAGCGCGGAGATGAAATTCCATTGATTGCGCGGTTGATTGCAGTGGCAGAAGCTTATGATGCCATGAGTCATCACCGTCCATATCGAAAGAAACTGACAGAAGAAGAGATTTTTGAAGAATTTAAGAGTATGCGCGCAAAGCAGTTTGATCCGGTTGTTGTGGATGCTTTTTTCGAAAGATATGAGAAGATTAAAGGAGTAGAACAATGAATCGTGCGAAAAAGATAGGTATTACGACGGCGATTGGACTTGTGATGTATGGTATCGGAAGAGTTGTCGCAGTTTCATTTGCATTGCCCTTTTATTTACATTTGAGTGGAATTATATTTTCTGCATATTTTGGTGGTCCCATAGCCGGTGTGCTTACTACGGTCTTAGGATGTGGGATTAGTTGCGTATGGGTGAAAAGCGACTGGCTGTTTTGGGGCGCCAGTGTAATAGTAGCTATTATTGCCGGCAAGTTTTCTCAGAAAAACAGATATTTAGAACATTCCGGAATTAGTATTGTGATGGCTACGACATTATCGTGTGCCCATACACTCTTTTTACTACTTCCTAATGTGATTTTTCAAGGGGGAAAAACTGCCCTTGCGTGGCCGAATGCGGTTATGGATATCTTAAACCGTGTTGGCTTTTCCTATGGAATGCAGTGTATGTTGGCATCCCTTTATTTGTCTTTTATGGATGTGCTGTGTGCGCAGACCGTTTTGTTTGTCGGAATTCACCTCGTTCGGTATACCAAAAAGAAAAAAAGAGCAAGAGAGCTTCGCCATAGTCTTGGTGGCAAAATGGTGATTGGTGTGTTGATTTGTGGATTGCTATTGCCGGATATACAGGTGGGAGCTACAAGGGAGGACAAAGCACTAAATTCCCGGATACAGTTTGTTGAGCGGTGGTATAACAGTACATCCGGATTGACAGGCGGCTGTGCGAATGCCATAGCCCAGACCCCGGATGGTGCCCTGTGGGTGGGTACGTATGGCGGGTTGTTCCGTTTTGATGGAAAAGAGTTTACCATGGCACGTGACGTAAACGTAGTGCGCTCCGTAAACTCTTTGTATGTGGATCAAATGGGAGTTTTATGGGTTGGAACCAATGGTCTTGGGGTTGCGACGTTTTTTAATAATAAAGAACACATAACAGTAAATATGGCGAGTGGCCTGCCATCGGATACGGTGAAGGCAATCGTGCAGGACTGCTTTGGCAAGTACTATTTTGGAACAATTGGTGGCGTTGCCGTGGCAGTCAGAAATAAGGATACAGTAATCATTAAAAAGGTGAAAACGCAGATTGGATCTGTGCTTGGCATGTCGGCAGATACCCGTGGAAATGTGGCGATTGTAAATACAGAGGGAGAAGTCTATATTCTGCGCGATGGGGAAGTGCTAAGAAAAATTGCAGTGGATGGACAGGCTACGTCGGTGAATTTTGGCAGTGACGGAAAATTGTATATTGGAACACAGAATGAGTTTGTTGCCATTTACCGGAAGAAAAATAGTAAATATGTATTATTGAAATCCGTTAAAGCAAAGGGATTTCAACGTATCAACGACGTACTTTTTGACGGAATGGGTGTAACGTATATAGCATCGGATTCCGGTATTGGCTTTTTTAACAATAGTGGCAGTGTGCGTACCATTGGTACGGAAGCCTTCGACAGTTCGGTTAACCATATTTTTAAAGATTACCAAGGCAATATCTGGTTTACTTCATCGCGTTGCGGATTGTTGAATTTGAGCCGCTCTTGTTTTGTGGATTTATTTTCTGTTTGCAACGAAGAAGCTAAAGTGGTTAATGCGATTCAAAAATGGAATAATAACTGGTATGTAGGAACCGATCGGGGCCTTGTGGTTTTAGATGAGAAAAGGGGAAAGAGTAAACACAATGCGTTGGTTCGATTGTTTGCGGATGACCGGATTCGAACTATCGCACCGACAAAAGAGGGAACGTTGTTGATTGCCGGGTATCAGAAAGGATTATACGAACTTTTTAAGGACGGACGTTTCAAAAGGTATCTTGACGGCGATATTTCCGAGGGACAGGGAATTCGTCAGATAAAGGTGCTTCAAAATGGAGAGATTTTTACGTCGGATGAGAAAGGGCTGCGCATTTTAAAACAACATAAGATTGTAAAAAGGCTTCGCCTTGGAATAGAATTACCGGCTACACGCATTTTGAATTTACTCGAGGTGGAGCCGGGAGTGGTTTTGGCAGGTACCGATGGCGCAGGTGTATGGCAAATTCAGCATGAAAAGGCCACATTATTAGCCGATAAGAAAGATGGATTGCCGGTTGGTGTTGTGTTGCGTGTGGTAAAAGACCGGGAAGGTAGTGGATATTTCGTTCTTACCGGAAGCGGCATGGTTTACATGAGTAAAAATGGAAAAGTGCGCGCTATTGAGGGAATACCATTTTATAATAATTATGATTTATTCCAGAATAGGGATGGCAAGGTGTTTGTGGTAGGCGGTGCCGGTGTTTTTGTTTTCGATTATGGTGAATTGATGGATGAAAAGAAGGTGCCGGACTATACGCTTATGGATGCCAAAGCCGGACTTCCCGGAAATTTGACAAGCAATGCCTGGAATTATTTGGATAGTGAGGGTCATCTTTACTTAGCTGGAAGTAGTGGAGTGTATTCTTTTGACACCAAAAACTACCGGGTGGAAGTGAGTGCCTATCGTTCTGAGGTAAAGCAGATAAAATATGATGGCAAAAAAGAGATTACCGTTGGAAGGAAGGGAATCATCATCCCGCGAGGGGTAAAGGAAATTGAACTGGATTTGGGGGTTAATAATTTTACGGCAACGGATCCTATGATCAGATACTATATGTCTGGCGTGGATGCAAAAAAGCATGTGGTATATGCGAGTAAATTAGAGCCAATCTTTTATCATGAGCTTCAGTTTGGTAACCATGAATTTCATATAGAAATAGTAAGTGCCGAAGGAAAAGTTTTAGCGGAAAATGAGTATACGTTTTGGAAAGAACGGGAATTGTATGAAACCTTTGCGTTTCGGTTGTATTTTTTCCTGGTGTTAGCCTGCATGCTGTTTTTCTTCCTGTTTACCATTTTGTATTGCGGTGTAACGTTGCTGATGAAGCGACAAAGGGATGAACATGAACAGGTTGTTGCCAAGTTAGAGCGGGAAAAAGCAGATGCTCTTGAGTGGGCACTTCATTCAGAGGAAGCTGCAAATCAGTCAAAATCGGATTTCCTGGCCACCATGTCCCACGAAATCCGTACGCCGATTAATGCAATTCTTGGTATGAACACCATGATAATGCGTGAGGCAAAGCAGGAAGAGATTAAGAAGTATTCCAAAGATATCCATAATGCCAGTAAGACATTGCTGACCTTGATTAACGATATTTTGGATTTTTCCAAAATCGAGTCCGGCCGTTTGGAGCTGGTACAGGGTGTCTATTGTTTAGGCGACGTGGTGGAAGACTTATTGAATATGGTAAAACCGAAGGCGGAAGATAAGAATCTGACACTGAAAGTGGAGATTAATCCAAACATCCCTAACCGGCTATATGGGGATGATGTGCGTATTGAGCAGGCGATTTTGAATATTTTGAATAATGCGGTGAAATATACGGAAAAAGGCTCGGTAACCCTATGGATGGATTATGATTCGTTTGCTTCCGGGGATATTTTGTTAAAAGTCAGAGTTTCAGATACCGGAATTGGAATTAAGGAAGAAGATGTTGCCAAGCTGTTCTCGCCTTATCAGCGAATTGATGAGCAACGGAATAAGAAGGTGGAAGGAACTGGCCTTGGTATGACCATTACCAAGAATTTGTTGGAAAAAATGGGTAGTACGTTAGAGGTTAGCAGCGTTTATGGTGAAGGCTCCACATTTTCTTTTGCGATTATTCAACCGGTGCGCGGAGAAGAGACGTTAAGAGAGTATCAGGAAAAAGGTGGAAAGAATCAGTCAGATGGCATTGAACGGGAGCACTTCCATGCACCGGATGCAAGAATTCTGGTAGTGGATGATATGAAGGTGAATTTGATGGTGGTATCCGGTCTTTTGAAACGCTTGGAATTGAAGATTGATACCGCGCTTTCCGGCAAGATTGCGGTACAGTTGGCAAAGGAAAAGGCTTATGATATGATACTGCTTGATTCCATGATGCCGGGAATGAATGGCGAGGAGACCATGCGAATGATTCGAAGGGAGTGTCCGTTGAATGCGAAAACGCCGATGGTTGTGCTGACGGCACATGCCGTAAAGGGCGCAAGAGAGGGCTATTTGCAGATGGGCTATACCGATTATTTGTCAAAACCAATTGAGGCCGGTGCCGTGGAGGCAATGATTCAGAAGTATTTGCCACAGGAGAAAATTAAAAGTTAGGATTGTATAATATGATAAAAACAATAAAGAAAAAATATATTGGAAGCCGGTCATTTTATAGGCGCTATATTTTGCTTGCAACACCGATGATTGTGCAGAATGCCATTACGAATTTTGTTAGCTTTCTCGATAACATCATGGTAGGGCAGCTTGGCGAAGAGGCGATTTCGGCAGTTGCCACGGTGAATCAGTTGATTTTTGTGTATTACCTGGCTGTGTTCGGTGCCGCTTCTGCCGCCAGTATTTATGGTGCTCAGTTTTACGGAAAAAAAGACCACAAAGGACATATGTATACATTTCGATTCAAATTGTATATTTTGGTCATAGTGGTTGTGTTGGCAATTTGCTTGTTCCTGACCAACGGAAGTAGTCTGATTTCCCTGTTTTTGACAGATGATACCGGTGCGAGAGAAGTTGCGCTGGCCTATGGATTGGATTATTTAAGCATTATGGTTGTAGGACTTGTCCCCTTTGCCTTGAATCAGGCATATGCAAGTACCATTAAAGAAACGGGGCAGACAGTGGTTCCTATGATTGCAGGAATGGTTGCCGTGGGAAGCAATGCCGCACTTGACTATTTGCTGATTTTTGGAGTGGGACCGTTGCCTAAGATGGGTGTTTCCGGCGCGGCCCTTGCAACGGTTATTGCCCGGTTTATTGAGACTTTTATAGTGATTTTTTGGGCACATGGACACGTAAAGGTGAATGCCTATTTGGTTGGTGCCTATAAAAGTTTTGGAATTCCAAAGGATATTTTGAAAAAGATTTTGGTCAAAGGTACACCGCTGATGTGCAATGAGATATTATGGGCAGCGGGAATGAGTATGGTTACGCAATGTTATTCCGTTCGCGGAATGAATGTTTTAACGGCGCTAAGTATTTCCAATACAGTAGGAAATCTGTTTAACATTGTATTTATTCAGCTTGGTGCATGCATTAGTATTGTGGTAGGGCAACTCCTTGGAGCGGGGAATTTAGAAGAGGCGAAGGATGCGGATAACAAAATGATTGCTTTTAGCGTTTTTTGCTGTACGATTATGTCCGTGCTTATGTTTTCCTGTGGCGGGTTGTTCCCGCGACTTTACAATGTGGATGGGGAAATCCGCAGTCTTGCAGCACAGTTTATAGATGTTGCTGCCTTGTGGATGCCGTTTGCAGCCTACACGAACTGTGCGTATTTTACCTTGCGTTCCGGTGGTAAAACAGTCGTAACATTCTTGTTAGATTCAGTTTTTATCTGGGTAGTTATGGCACCGCTGGCCTTCGTGTTGGCGCACTATTCCGGTCTGCCTATTTTAACAGTGTACTTTTTGGTACAGGGAACAGAACTGTTGAAGGTGATTGTTGGTTACTTTATGGTGAAAAGTGATGTCTGGGTAGTTCAGATGGTATAAAAAATGGGGCTAACGCTTTCGATGATAAAATTATCTGCAAAAGCGATAGTCCCGTTTTTCTATGAATTTGATTCATCGTTCTTCTTGTGCGTTAATTTATAAATCAGGCTGTAAGCCCAGAAAAGTACAGGGATAACAATGGTAGCGTAAATACTGGCCCAGAAATAGCCACTTGCTTTAGGGCTGGAAGTCAGTGCTGCAACCAGTGCTAAAATATAAAGGCTTACTAAAAAAATAACGCCGATGATGGCGAGAATTCGTTTCGCTTTCATAAGAACTCCTCCGTGTTTATATATTCTTTGGCTATTATATAGTATTGGTTGCAGAAAAGTCAATATCTACGTTTTTTGATTCTGAAAGAGGACAATAGTCCCTTGACGACGAAACACATTGGCATTATAATGGGAAACATATGAAAGACAGTTCGTTTGCACCATCCTGTCTATAAACAAAACCAGGGCTGTTTTTTAGTGAGTATTTTTACGAAAACTAAGGCAGACCTTTGGGTCTGCCTTTTTTTGCAAAGGAGAACCTATGTATTATTTAGAAGCAGAGGCAAGCATGGATGCTGCACATTTTCTTGCAGGTTATCAGGGAAAATGTGGAAACATTCATGGTCACCGCTGGAGAATATTAGCAAAGGTATGTGGAGATATCTTGAAGGAAGACGAGCAAAGTCGTGGCATGCTGGTAGATTTCGGACAGTTGAAGGATGATCTGAAGGAAGAAGTAGATTACTTTGACCATTCATTCATTATAGAGAAGGATACGTTGAAAGAGGAGACGATGAAGGCACTTATGGGAGAGAATTTTTTGCTTCGGGAAGTAGACTTTCGTCCTACAGCTGAGAATTTTGCAACGTATTTCTATGGACAGATGAAGAAACGTGGTTATCAGGTTCATGAGATTACAGTATACGAAACGCCAAATAACTGCGCATGTTATAGCGAGGTGTAGGGATGCAGACATACAAGGTAGTAGAGAAATTTGTAAGTATTAACGGTGAAGGACAAAATGCAGGAAAAATTGCAGCTTTTATCCGATTTGCGGGATGCAATCTCAATTGTAGCTTTTGTGACACCAAATGGGCCAATTGTACAGATGCGCCTTATGAAGAAGAAAGTGCTGCACAGATTGTTGAGTATATAAAGACTAAAAATGTACGCTATGTGACGCTTACCGGTGGGGAACCGCTTTTGCGGGAAGGTATTCCGGAGTTGACCCGGGCATTGCTGGAAATTGAAGGATTAACCATAGAATTTGAAACCAACGGAAGCGTGAGTCTTGCGGAGATGGATGCGGTAAGAAGAGGTCGCAAGGCAGAAGACAGAGTGCTGTTTACCATGGATTATAAGCTCATTGTCAGTGGGATGGAAGAGCACATGAAGAAGGATAATTTTGCTTATTTGCTGCCGAAGGATACGGTAAAATTCGTGGTGGGCAGTAAGGCAGACTTAGAGCGTATGCGTAAAATTATCAAAGCACATGCGTTAAGCAATCGATGTGCGCTTTATGTTAGTCCTGTGTTTGGACAGATTGAGGCAGCAGAGATCGTAGATTATATTATTGAGAATCAGTTAAATGAAGTAACCATGCAGTTACAGATGCATAAGTTTATCTGGGATCCGGATAAACGTGGTGTATAGGGGGAAAATAAAATGGCAATTGATAAGAAAGCGATTGAAGAACATGTAAGAGGAATTTTGGTGGCCCTTGGGGAAAATCCGGACCGTGAAGGCTTACTTGATACGCCAAAGCGTGTGGCAAAGATGTATGAAGAGGTGTTTGCCGGAATTCAGTATAGCAATGAAGAAGTGGCAGCGATGTTTGATAAGACCTTCGAGGATGATTTGGATCTTGGAGATAATTACAAGGACATGGTTGTGGTAAAAGATATTGATATTTTTAGTTATTGCGAACACCATATGGCATTGATGTATGACATGAAGGTGGCGGTTGCCTATATTCCAAATGGCAAGGTGATTGGCCTTAGCAAGATTGCACGCATAGCAGATATGGTAGGCCGAAGATTACAATTACAGGAAAGAATCGGTACAGATATTGCCGATGTGATGCAGCGAATTACCGAGTCTCAAGATGTGGCGGTGGTGATTGAAGGATGCCACAGTTGTATGAGTGCCCGGGGAATTAAGAAAAGTCAGGCGAAAACCGTTACCACTACTTTGCGTGGAGCATTTCAGGAAGATAAAGAATTACAGATGCGTCTGCAGATGGCGTTAGTTGGAAGGGAGTAAGCATGAAAGCGTTAGTTTTATCCAGTGGCGGTGTAGATTCTACAACTTGCGTAGGCATGGCCATTGAAGAATATGGAAAAGAAAATGTTGTTACCTTGTCCATGTGGTATGGTCAGAAACATGAGAAAGAATTAGAGGCGGCCAAAGCGGTTGCTGAATATTATGGACTAGAACATTTGGCTTTGGATTTGTCTAAGATTTTTACCTATAGCGATTGCAGTCTTTTGCAGCATTCCGGACAGGAAATCCCGACAGATTCTTATGAAAAACAAATTAAAGAAGCAGATGGTAAGCCGGTATCTACTTATGTGCCATTTCGAAACGGACTTTTTTTGTCTTGTGCAGCTTCCATTGCGTTATCAAAGGGATGCGATGTGATATATTACGGCGCACATAGTGATGATGCCGCAGGCAGTGCATATCCGGACTGTAGTGTCGCATTTAATGAGGCCATGGCAAAAGCGATTTATGAAGGCAGTGGGAAGCAATTGACCATCAAAGCTCCGCTTGTTACCTGGAACAAGGCACAGGTGGTGAAAGAGGGCTTGCGTCTTAAGGTTCCGTTTGAATTGACATGGAGTTGTTATGAAGGAAAAGAAGTACCGTGCGGTGTTTGTGGGACCTGCATTGACCGGGCGAAAGCGTTTGCGGCCAATGGCGTAGAAGATCCGGCATTAAAAGGAGGTAAATAGATGAGCGGAAGAACGAAGGAAGAAACACAGGGTGTAACCTTTTTAGGAAATCAGGGAGTTAAGTATCCGGACAATTATGCACCGGAAATGCTTCAGACTTTTATAAATAAACATCCGGATAACGATTATTTTGTAAAATTCAACTGTCCGGAGTTTACCAGTCTTTGCCCGATTACAGGGCAGCCGGATTTTGCGAATATAATTATTTCCTACGTTCCCGGGGAACGCATGGTAGAAAGCAAATCCTTAAAGCTGTATCTGTTCAGTTTCCGTAACCATGGAGACTTCCATGAGGATTGCGTTAATATCATTATGAAAGATTTGATAAAACTGATGGATCCGAAATACATCGAAGTATGGGGAAAGTTCACTCCGCGTGGAGGCATTTCCATTGATCCATATTGTAATTATGGAAAGCCGGGTACGCAGTGGGAAGAAGTCGCGAAAAAGCGTTTGTTTGAACACGACATGTATCCAGAGAGAGTAGATAATCGATAAAGCTATTGTAAAAGAGTCACGCGGTGGCTCTTTTTATGTGTATTTTTTTTGAAAAAATTTAAAAACACAGAATTGACAAACTTTTCAAGAATTTATATAATAGGGGTGTTGGAGTCAGCCCAATTCGATTCCAATAATAATATAAAATTTGTATGGAGGAACTATGGAAAAACTATTTAAACTGAAAGAGAACGGTACGACCGTACGTACGGAAATTGTTGCCGGTCTTACCACATTTATGACTATGGCGTACATCATCGCCTTAAACCCGAATTTGTTAACCGGATTTGGAGCACAGGGTGGCCCGGATCTTTGGAACGGTGTTTTTATGGCAACTTGTATTGCGTCGGCAATTGGTATGTTTGCGATGGCGTTTTTGGCAAATAAACCGTTTGCAATGGCACCGGGTATGGGATTAAACAGTTTCTTTGCAGTTGTTGTTGGAAATATTGCAGCACTTACAGGAGCTAGCTACTTGGCATCTTTTCAGGCTGCATTGTGTATTATTTTGATTGAAGGTATTGTATTCTTAATTTTATCTATTTTTAACATTCGTGATAAGATTGTAGATGCAATTCCACTTGGAATTCGTCTTGGCATTTCTCCGGCAATCGGACTTATGCTATTAAATATTGGTGTTGGTTCTAATGCCGGCGTATATTCCGATAAGGGCGGACCATTTTATGTAATGCGCGACTTCTTTGGTTCTTTAACACCATCATTTACCATGAAAACGATGGGAAGCGGATACAATGAGATGGTGCTTACTGTAGTGACTATGTTTATTGGTTTGTTTGTAATCGTTATTTTAGCGCATAAAGAAGTGAAAGGCTCTGTATTGATTGGTATGTTAGTTGCCAGTGTGATTTACTGGATTGGACAGGCGACCGTTTTGGGTGTGAATCCATTTGCATCTTTGAATGATCCGAAGAAATTTGTGCCACAGTTTGGGGCAATGGCGAATACAACGTTATTCAAGTTTAATTTTGCAGGATTTGCAAAGATTGGTATGTTTACAGTGGTTACTTTGGTAATTACCTTCTGTATTATTGATATGTTTGATACCATCGGAACTTTGGTTGGTACGGCATCCCGTGCCGGTATGGTGGATGATGAGGGTAATATGCCACAGATGAAGGAAGCATTGCTTTCCGACTCCATTGGTACAATTGCAGGTGCACTTACCGGAACTTCTACCGTAACAACATTCGTAGAGTCTGCATCCGGAGTAGAAGCAGGAGGACGTACAGGTCTTACGGCATTGACTACCGGTGTATTGTTCCTGGCATGTATGTTTATCGCACCGATTGCAGCTATTATTCCGGCAGCTGCAACTTCTTCTGCATTGATTTATGTAGGATTATTGATGCTTGGCGGTCTTAAGAAAGTTGATTTTGATGATATGTCTCAGGCATTGCCTGCAGCACTTATGTTGATTGCTATGCCGATTTCCGGATCTATCGGACATGGTATTGGACTTGGAATTATTTCTTATACCGTATTGAAAGTATTTACAGGTAAGGCGAACGAAGTATCTTTATTAACATACGTTATTTCTGCAATATTCCTGGTTAAGTTTTTCTTAGTACTGTAGTTGGTATTTATTGTACAGATAAGGCATCACATATGTGGTGCCTTTTGTTTGTGTGGCAAGGTTTTAATAAACCCCCTGCTATGCAGGGGGACAACAGACGCTTTAGCTTACAGTAAAAACCTCC
>SVEW01000028.1 GCA_015057205.1 Lachnospiraceae bacterium
CCTCCAGTAAATCAAGCTGTATTCCCGTATCAAATGCAACTTTTCCATGGTGAATGTATTGTCCGTTCAGCCGCTTTGGCATTGTTACTATTGCACAATTTTATGTGCACATTTTTGTGACATTTGTAAACACTTCCCTGCCCGACTATGCTATTATAATATACGTAAACCCCCCAATACATTATATAATTTTTGCTAACCCCATAGTAAAAATACCTTCTCCTAAAAGACAACCGTTCGACAGGTTGTCTTTATTTTTTTGCCTTCCATCCCCGCTCCCCAGTTCCCGGGCGTTGAATTATTCCACAATGTTAAGTATATTGGCTAGAGAGCAACTGCAAGGCATTTTTGTTGCAAATGCATATCCCATACGCGGAAGATGGGGTGCGACGGATTTAGAAAAAGGTTCGGGGAACCTTTTTCCCGTCGCTCCGACCGACGAGCCTTTGCAAGGCGAGGAGACCTTGAACCCATGGGTTCAAGGAACTCCTTCGCATTGCAAAAAAATAAAGAGCCGAGGCATTTGCCTCAGCTCTTTATTTTCCGCAATGCGGAAGATGGGACTTGAACCCACACGTCTATACAGACACAAGATCCTTAGTCTTGCCTGTCTGCCAATTCCAGCACTTCCGCATGTCACACGCGACTAGTATATAATAACAAAACATGTTACAATTGTCAACAGTTTTTTCAAAAAAATATTAAAATTCGAAAATACCCCGCGTCAGCTTCCACTCACGCGGGATACCCTTCCTAAGTTCGTTCGGCATGATGTCGCTTCTTCTCCTCGTACATACGCTGGTCCCCTTCATGTATAAATGCATCTACATCCAGGATACCACCCTCAGACTTCACAATACCAATACTTGCGGAAATATGAAAATCTCCTTTTCTGAAAACACCGCGAATCTCTTCCCTAAGCTTCTCACAACGTGTTGCAAGCAAACCATCGTCCACTACGCCATCTAACAAAACCGCAAACTCATCGCCACCAAGTCTTGCAACCACGCCATCATGGAAAATCTCGGAAATATGCTGTGCTGTCCGCTTCAATACATCATCGCCCCTGGCATGTCCATAGTCGTCGTTCACTTTCTTGAAGCGATCCAAATCCATATACAACATCGTAATCGGTTCATGCGCTTTTTCCGTCAAACATTCATAAAAATAACGCCGATTACACAACCCGGTCAACTCATCGGTATTTGCTGCTTGTAAAATGCTTTTCTCATAACGTCGCTCTACCGTATTATCCACAATTAACACATAATACCCGGAAACATTCCCAAAATAGTCGCGAATCTCCTGCTCAATAACGGAAAAATAGCACTCCGCCATCCTTTTTTTACCAACCATCTCCTGGCGTACAGAATGACGTACCCGATTCACCAAAGGATTGCTCAACGCAGCCAATTGTTTTTCCTTCCAATCCAAATAGTTAAAATGCTTGATATCCACCCCAACACACTCTGTCAGTTCCCGGAATCGCGCATTCATCCGAATGCTAACATAATTCTTATCACAAATCAAAATCGGTAACGGGATGTTTTCCACAAGGATGGTCAGCTCAAGTCCCATATTCTGAAAGTCTGTTATATCATGACCAATCCCACTTGTTCCGATAATCTCTCCAAAAGGATTATGAAGCGGTGCCTTATACGTTGTCAGTTGCTTCATCTCCTCGCCGATTTGCACAAATTCTTCAAACGTCATAGCCTGCCCCGTTGTCATTACCTGCTCCTCTGACTCCGCACAGCCCACACCTTCCTCAGCAGCCTCATCTGTAACATTCCAAATATAATTATGAGTAGCACCCTGACACTGTTCTCTGGTTTTACCAACTACCTCTGTAAATTTCCGGTTCACATCCATATGTATACCATCAGCGCGCTTAAACCACATCATATCCGAAGCCGATTCCATCAACGCTTCCAAACGGTCATGATCCAGATACCGTTCCACCAGACAAGCCAACTGCTCAACCTCTTTTTCAAACACCCTCCGGGCAAGTATTTCCGATTTAACGCACAAACACTGATCTATCTTTTCCAGAAATTCCTTTGGCAAATCCCAATCGCCGTCATAAAGCACACGTATGTACGGATGCTCCTTTTTCACACTGCGAATAACCCGCACATCATCCGTCACCACAATTGCATAGCAATGCTTTGGCAAAATAAATTCCGCCGCATCCTGAATCTCCACAAACGAAAGGGTGACTTCTGCCGGAACAACCGCTCGTTCCAGATGGGCCAAAAGCGTTCTGTTTTTCAGTTTGTAATATACCACAAATGTAAATCGATACATAACATCCCCCGTAACAAAAATTTCCTTTGTGGTATTGTATCATAATTCATACAATACTTGCAATAGTCTGACAAAATATGTTACAATTCTTTCATGAATTGGAAACAAAAAGGAGGCGCTGTATGATATTGTCTATCCTATTCGTTCTGCTTACCGCAGTCTATTTAACATTATTAGAGTTTTCCAAAAACACCTGGCCCGGCTGGCTTTTCGCAGTGGCAACCTGTGTCCTGGTACTACTACTGCACCACTTTCACAAGGCAAAGCCCCCGCTTTTGTTTTTGGGATTCTTTCTTTTTTTAATCGTTAATTATTTCGTAACTGCCCCGCCGGTAAAACGAGTGCCGGCCGTTGCCCTCAAGCATCCGGCAGTTACCAAAGTTCTGCATCTAAAGGACGGTGACATTACCGGCGTATACAATGCGGATCACTCTGTAAAAGTCTATGCTGGCATTCCCTACGCAGCGCCTCCAATTGGTGACTTGCGCTTCAGGGAACCGCAACCCGTCGAAAAGTGGACCGACACCCTCGCCTGCGACCATTTCGGCCCCATGGCCATGCAGCCACGCCCTGCTGTGCTCATCGACTCTCTCTCCCATCTGCTAGGCTACCATGATTACCGGATGCAATGGGGCGATGAATATCGCGAAGCCATGAGCGAAGATTGTCTGTACCTGAATGTATTTGCACCTTCTAAGCAAAACAAACCGCTCCCGGTTATTTTTTACATCCATGGTGGTAGCCTGACAACGGGCCAATCCTCCTACACCGAATACCGTGGGGAAGACCTGGCCAAAAAAGGGGTAATTTTCGTAAACTTTGCCTATCGTCTAGGGGTATTTGGTTACTACGCTGCCAAAGACTTGCAGGAAGAATCCCCCCATCATACAACCGGTAACTACGGACTTTTAGATCAAATCGCTGCCCTGAACTGGGTAAAAGAAAACATCGCCGTTTTTGGCGGTGATCCAGATCAGGTTACCATTGCCGGAGAATCCGCCGGTGCTTCCTCTGCAGGTGCGCTGTGCGTTTCGCCGCTAACAAAAGGTCTTTTTCGTTACTGTATTGCCGAATCCAGTGGCATTATTGCTAAAAAGCCATTCCACACCTACCGCGACTTTGCTACCGCATTGAAAGAAGGGGCAACGGTCCGCAAGGAATTTGGTGCCAAAAAATCCGCTAACCTGCGTACGCTTTCTGCGCAAGAACTGCTAAAAACCCAAAGTAATCAGTCCGCAATGACGCAGGATGGCTATGCCATTATGGAACCGCCATACCAGACCTATGAAAAAGGGAACAACCATGAACAGGCTTTGCTTCATGGTTTTAACGCAAAAGAGGCCGATGCGTTTATACTGGACAAACACGCCACCAAAGAAAATTACAAACAACTGCTGGCGGATGAAATTGGTGCATATGCAAAGGAAATGGCTCGCATTCTTCCTGCTCACAGTCACAAACGAGACCAACACTTTATTATCGATAAAGGCGGCGATGCCAAGGGCGCCTTAGCCACCGCCTATTCCGCTATATGGTTTTCCTATTCCCACCATGTGTGGAACCGTTATTTGATGGAACAAAACCGACCAAGTTACGAATACTATTTCACCAAAACCAACCGGTCGCTTTCGAATTACCATGCCGGCGAACTCCCCTATGCCTACGGCAACCTATGGCGCCACCCCGGCCTTTACACCAAATCCGACGAAAAGTTGTCCGAAATCATGCAAAACTATTGGACCAACTTTGCAAAAACCGGCAACCCCAACGGTAAGGGGCTCCCAAACTGGCCTATGCGACACAGCGGGCAAACCGAGTTGCTGCAGTTAGACACAACCATTAAAACGGTCCCCGATCCAAACGAGGCACTCTACAAAATCATTGATGCTTATCAAGATTCTTTGACTACTTCTAAACCATAAAAACAGAGGGTGCCAAGCACCCTCTGTCCTATTCTACATCGTCTTCACTTCAACATATTCATACAAATACGCGTCGCCATCGTTGGCATCTTTTTTTGTGTGTAACACATGAATACAATTTCGCCCCTGGGCTTTAGACTCGTATAACGCCTTATCCAATCGTTTCATAAATTCAAGCAGGTCCACATCCGCCTTTGGAATCTCATTCAATACGCCTATGGATATCGTCACCCTGCCGGTTTCCTTTTCAAAACTATGCGGGATGTGCAACGCTTTAACAGCATCCGCCACTTCGCAAGCTGTCTGTACTACATCTTTTTCCTTGTATCCAAGCATCATACCCAGAATTTCATCGCCGCCAAATCGGGCAAAATGAAGTCTTTCTTTATTTTTCTCAATCTTCAGGCACACATCGCCGATTCGTTCCAGGCAATCATCTCCCGTCACATGGCCATAGGTATCATTAAACTCCTTAAAATGATCCACATCAATAAAAATGCACCCCACCGGAACCTGTCGCCTTTTGGCCTCATCGATATAGGAATTCATTACCGCCGAGAATCCTCTACGATTCAGTAATCCGGTCAACCCATCTCTGGATTGAAAAATTACCTGCTTTTCAAATTCTCGTTTCAATTCGTCGATTCGCTGATTCGCTTTTTCCCGATCCTGATCAATGCGCAGCTGAAATTGTCGCTCCTGAACACTCAATCGACGCACTTCTTTATCCAACCGACGAAAATACTCCAAACTCTTCTCATAATCCTTAATCTTATCGTAGTAATGTGCCTTCACACGATATGCATATATCTCATGCTTGCACTGCTCTGTCTGTCTGGCACATCCCTCCAAATAGTCGCACAACACATTGGCTCTGTCAAATTCACCGATGGAAATCTGGTGCAACGCAATTCGCTCAACGTCTTCCAAAATCTCAAAATTGCGAATCACCATATTCTGCAAATAATGATTAATCTCATCTGCGTATTGATTGCCCTCTTCTTCCTTCCCGGTCAGATACGCAACTCTGGTATGCAAAATCGCCAAAATACCACGCTCGCGATCATCGCCTGCCCTATCCGCCAATTCATCACAAATCTTTAAATAGTGTTCTGCCTTTTCATATTCCTCAAGTTTGGCATAGCTGTCTGCCAAATTGTACAACACAATCATATGCAGGCTTTCATCCACATTCGTTCGTTGTTTCATCCGATGATGAACCTTTTTCAAATAACGCACTGCCATGTCTGCCGCTTCCAAATTGGCATACTCTGATCCCATGTTGTTCTCCAGCAAATCATACATCTTGTAAAGATGTCTCTCTTTTGCAACACGATAAGCCTCTTGATAGCTCTGCAATGCTAACGTATGTTGTCCCAATGCCGAATAACCAATTCCCAATAAATTCGTACAGCGAATATGCATCATATAATTATCGCTATTTTCAAAAAATGCCGCTGCACTCATAGAATACATCAATACTTCATCCATGTGTCCAAATTGAAACATCCCGTGGGCAATCAAATACTGTCCATGGGCAATAACATTGTAATCATTTGTTTTTTTGCCCTCGTCCATAATTGCCTGTCCTTCGTTTAAACACAGATTCGGATCTGAATTTCTTCGTTCCCGGGCATATTCGAACCGCTTCATTATCTCTTTATCCATGCTATTACCTCATATCCCTCTCTCTAATCCACGAATTTTGTTTCAAATTCACATCGTGGCATCGGTTCCGCAAAATAATATCCTTGAATCATGTTAACACCATGCTTCTTCATGATATCATACTGCGTCGTATCCTCCACACCTTCTACACAAACGTTCATCTTCATTGTTTTGGCCAATTCCGAAATCATACGAATAAACACCTGTGAATATTCTTCCTCATCCACATTTTCCACAAAGCACCGATCCACCTTAATGATGTCAATCGGCATCTCGTGAATGTGATTAAGGGAGGAATATCCGGTACCAAAATCATCCAATGCCACGCGAACCCCCAGGCTCCGGATTTTGTTAAGTATTTTCTTCATATAAACCATATCATTGATTGCAAGACTTTCCGTAACTTCCACGGTCAGATTATGCGGTGACAAACCTGTTTCCTGCAATGCTGACATAATCTGTTGTCCCATGTCACATTGTAACAACTGTACCACCGACAGGTTTACATTCACCTTGTAATCCGGATGTCCCATGTCATTCCACCGCTTACAGGCCTGACAGGCTTCACGCAACACATATTGCCCAATCGGTTTAATTAAACCTAAATATTCCGCTAACGGTATAAAATCAGCCGGTTCTACATTACCCATTCCCTTGGAATTCCAACGCACCAGTGCTTCCGCGCCGCAACATGGATTTCCCTCCTTGGAAATATCAAAAATGGGTTGATAATAAACTTCAAACTCTTCTTTGGGATTTGTGCAGGCATCACGCATGTATTTTTCCATGTCCAGTCGCTTGCGACTATCCATCTCCGTTTCATGGGTATAGAATCGCACACAGTTTTTTCCCTGATTCTTCGCCTCTAAAAGTGCCGCATCTACGTTACGAATCAACTCTTCTACATTCTTTCCATCCTTCGGGAACATGCACACACCCATACTCATGGTACAGTAGTAATCATCCCCCTTTAAATACCAGGGGTGGCTAAAAATCTCTTTAATGGATTCTATAATTGTCTCCAGTCGCTTATACTGCTGATGCGTAACGATAATAATAAACTCATCGCCACCCACGCGATAGCAAGTGCTCTCGATACCGGAAATCCGACGCAAGTTATCTGAAATTGCTTTTAAAAGCACATCACCATATTGGTGACCCAGGCCTTCATTAATATGTTTAAAATCATCCAAATCCACGAACAAAATTGCTCCGTTACCACCTTTTACTATGGCACTTTCCAAAATACCCTTTAAATCCTGCTCACAGCGCATACGATTATAAAGCCCTGTCAGAAAATCACTGCTGGAGGATTTTTCAATTCTTTTCTCATTTATTTTATTTTGGGTAATGTCATAATACGTATACAGTTCCACCTTTGAACCGTCCACCCAGGTTGTTTCGGAACGCGTAATCAAAAGCCAACTATCCAGTTCATGAATATAATACTCCGCTTCCCGCTTATCTTGTTCAAACAGGCTTCTGAAATCAACTTCCTTCAGACTTCCATGCAAATCCGGAGTAAGCAGATGATTGGTATACAACAATTTACGTCGCTTAGGCTCCACCACCAAAAGGCCGCATCCGATATTTTCCATAATATCTTCCAGTGTAGATAAAGAACTGGACAGAGAATTCTGAGTCACCCGTTTGGTAATGATACT
Source organism: Lachnospiraceae bacterium (assembly GCA_015057205.1). Taxonomy (GTDB): domain Bacteria; phylum Bacillota; class Clostridia; order Lachnospirales; family Lachnospiraceae; genus XBB1006. The sequence goes on from SVEW01000028.1 coordinate 7,562, forward strand.
CTGCACGATTTTTCGCACATCGGATAAAAACCGAACCGTATCCATCTCCCAGATTCTATACTCATCATAGCAGCCAAATTCCAGATACATAATAATATCTTGCTGCATGTATATAGGAAGGACCATAACCGCTTTATAATGCATGCGATCCATAAACTCTTTCTGTGCCGGTTTCAATGCAGTATTGGCCGAAATAATATAATTCTCCGTACGCATAAACGGATGTTCATCCATCTTAAACTGTGGCGGAATTGGATACCTGCGCTCCTCGCTTGAAAACCACTGGCTAATTCGCGTTACTGTATCGCCTTCCATATCCACGCGGTACAAAATACCTACATCAATTCGCTGATGGGTGCACACTTTTTCAAAAATGTTTTCCACCACGTCCACGATTTCCTCATCGCTTTCTAACATCTGCACAATTTCTGTAATAATGGCACTTCGCATATAATCTGCTTCCATGCGTGCTTCCGCCTCTTTCGCCTTAACCGCATTCAGCGTAGCATCATAAGCATACACGGATGCTTTCATACGGGTTAGCAACTGGCGTTGCACTCCCCTTAGCACCCATTGATATCGTTTATTTTCGGTTAGACGGATACAACCCGGACGTTCCGGATTCGCCTCTCCATCTTCCAAAAATCCAAGCACACACAAAACACCGTTTGGTATACCGTTCACCTTAAGTAAAATCCCCTGACAAATAGCCCCTTTTTCTTCAATTTCCATCGGAATAATATCCTCTAAGAAATTATTTCGTGCCAACGAAACCGCTTCCTCAATCAGTTCTGTTGACAATACGGACCGCACATACTCACTTTCTTCTTCCTCACCAAAACAAGAAGGTGCCAATACTTCCCCTTCCAAGTCCACTGTAACCGTATAAACATTGGAGGTTTCATATAAGAATCGCTGAAAAACAGGGAAAAAATCCACCTCTAGGCAATGATTATCCATCAATTGCTTTAGTCTGATTTGTTTCTGTTTTGTCTCCATAAATTATCTTTCCTCGTATCGTATAATGTAAAAATGCGTATCACTACGTTTATCAATTAAATATTCTCTTATCAATACAAAATCGTGTTGCAACCGTAGTTGCTGTTTCATTAACCCATGTTCATTTCCATATACAAACATCATCCCCTTAATTTTAAGCAATTCTCTCGCTTTTCTAAACAACATTTCATAACATGCTTTCACATCTGCCCTTGACACCTGTTTGCTTTGCGTCGGCATATTGGTTATCAATTCGTCAAACATGTACTCATGCTTAAACGTGTTAAAATCGCGATGTATAAAATGAATATTCGGCCCCACCTCCTGTGCATTTATTCTAGCCATTTCAATGGCCTTTCCATATTTATCTACTCCATAGGTATCCCCTGCACGCACCTGCATACGGCGCTCTATCAACATCGTTCCAACTCCACAGAACGGGTCAATAATCTGCGCACCTTCTTTCATATATGGTTTTGCAAGCCGCACCAGGTTAGCCGCCAACGTCGGTTTAATGGACGTCGGTAACGTCTCTTTGCGATAGTGGAAACGATTCTTTGGAATCGTAAATAGCTTCACAAATACATGATATCCACCATTCGCTAAATTCAAAAGGCGGATTTCAACTTCATATCCGGTTGTGGCATTGACCAAAAAACCATCACTTAAATTCGTCAATTCCATGCCCAATCGTTTTTGAAGTATTCCACGCTTATTCAAAGCATCGTGTATCGGCATCGCAATACGGATTCCGATTGGATGTCTCTGTTTATGTGTATCCCTAATAAACGAAATCACCCCAAGGCGCTTCAATTCCAATCCAAGAATCTCTACCAAGAGAGGCATATCCACCGTGCGTCCCATGTAAAAAAGCATTTCATCAAAGGTTCTTATCTCCCACAACGGCATAATATCCGTTGCCTTCACCATAACGCCCAATGAAATCTTTTTACGCGGAATGTTCTGTAGCTGATCATACGTAATCTGCTGCATTCCCGGTCTGGTTGACAACAGAATCTCCCATTCTTTCTTTAAACCGGTAAAGGTATGTCGCTCCACACCTTCTTTCTTGGTAATCAGTTCCCGTAGCACCTTTGCTTCTTCCAGCAAATGTACCTTCTTATCGTCTGTTACATCAAGTTCTTCAATTTCTGCCAAACGTGCCTTAAGCCTTGGGATATAAGGCGAATAATCCATTTTGGAAATTGCCTTCAGATAATCTGCCCGAACATACAACGTCTCCTCTCGCAGATAAGCCTTCAAAATCGTCTCAAGTGATTCATAATCGTTGGCATATCCTAAAATCTGAGCCGCCAATCTGCGAATCTTCGGATCCTCGTCCGCTCTCACAATTCCACGCAAAAGACACCGGTCTTTAACCTCCAAAATTGCTCCGCCTTTCACATCTTCTCTTAATGCAATCATAAAATCTTTAAAACTATCGTTATCTTTCAAATCTCTTACTCTCCGTTATCTAGTATAAATTGGTTAACATCTTTCTTAAATTCCTTCCAGGCGTCCGGATTCTCTACAAAATACTTCGGGCAATTCTTTCCGGTCACATCATAATGACGAATCACATCATCCGTGCTCAGGGAAAACCGCCCCATCAAATAGGCCACCAGCCGCACCAACGACTCATATGTCCGGTCGCTGAATTTTCCCGACTTATCCTTGTGACAGCACTCAATAGAAATCGTATCGCTATTTCTCTCGTTTGATGCATAGGAAATCTCAGCAGTCGGAATACACTGTACAATTTCCCCATCAATTCCAATGACAAAGTGGGAACTCGCCTTGGTTATATGCGAGTCCTTCAATCCTTCAAAATAATCCCGATTCTGCCTTGCTCCCGTTCCGGGATTGGCCGTATAATGCACCACAACTCCCTTAACCTTCTTAAGTGCAATTCCGGGTCTGCTATAAGGATTTACCGTAAGCAATCTTACATCAAGTTCCGGTCTTTCTTTGTAAGATATATGCTCTTCCTCCACAATAGCTTGTACATCTCTCGTTTGCTTGCGGATAATATGTATAGAAATTGCAAGCAAAACAACGAGCAACACAACAATCCCACCAACCTCCAATCGCATATATAAATTTCCACTTCTCCTGCGTCTTGGTCTTCGTCTTCTTGTTGTCATCATCTATTGCTCCGTATCCTTTAACATCTTATCTAAATAATAGGCCACTTTTTCAAATTCTTCTTTTTCCATACACGCAATCGCTTTTCTGGTATCTTCCTCATATTCTTCCGGAATTTCATTAACACCTAGTCGGTTCAATGACTGGGCAGCCTGCTCAATGTCAAAATTAATCATGGCCCGCTTGACACCTGCAAGAATTGCCTGTACATCCTCTGCTGTATACTGCTTCGAAATATTCTCCTGAATATGAATCACGTCCGTAGCAATCTGCTGACGGTAAGAATCCGGATTCATAATCAGCTCTTCCGGAAGGTATTCATGCAAAAGCTCGTAAATGGTTGCCATTTCAATCGGTTTCGTTAAATAATCCGTAAAGCCCTGTTTAAGATAAAAGTCTCTCACACCATGATCCATGCCGGCGGTAACTGCAATCACCGGTGCATCGGCGCTGAGATTATCTTCCATCTTGCGCATTTTGCGAAGCGTTTGTTCTCCATCCATCTCCGGCATAAGCAAATCCAGAAAAATCAAATGATAATGTTCCTTACGAACTGCTTCCATACACTCTGCGCCACTGTTTACACAATGAATCTGAACCTTTGTACGCTTCAAAATACCATTCAAAACCGCTAGATTCATCCGATTATCATCCACCGCAAGAATCTTGGCATTCGGTGCAACGAAATTCTTTATCAGTTCGCGCTTCGGCGCCTTGAGGGCGTGCATCATATCTTCCTTACTGCCCACCGGTTCTTCATTGATTACTTCCTGTTTCACTTCAAACCCAAACAATGATCCCTGGCCATATTCGCTTTCCGCCTGCAAACAACTTCCCATCTGCTGCAGAATCTGATTTGTAACCGTAAGTCCCAGTCCCATACCGTCAAGCATACGATCCATGGGATCCATGGTCTGTTTAAAATGGCCAAAAGCTCTTTCCATCTCTTCTCTCTTGATACCAATACCGGTATCCCTCACTTCCACCATTAAACGAATCGCCTGTTCCTCCGGAAAACGGGTGTATGAAACGGTCAAAACCACCTGTCCGATAGGGGTATAGGTAATGGCATTGGCAAGAAGATTCAGAATCACCTGCTTCATTCGCTTTGCATCGCCTCTCAATATGGACGGCAACGTCTCATCCAATTCCAGCTGCAAATCAATGGCTTTTCCCATAGTTGCAGCCTTCGTCAGCAAATACGTCTCACGAATCACATCTGCAATGCTATAAGCCGCTTCCTCAATATAAAGCGTACCTTTCTCAATTTTAGAAAGATCAGAAAGGTCATTTAGTAATGATTCAATAATCTTGCCGGCACTGAAAATATTCTCCATATATTCCCGGTGTTCTTCATTCTGTTCCTTTGCAAGTAACAACTCGCCCATTCCAATAATCGTAGAAAGAGGCGTTCTTACCTGCGCAGCTAAACTATTTAAAAATGCTGTCTTCGCAGCATTCTCATGCTCTGCTTTCTTACGCGCTTCAATTTGTGTGACACATTCCTTCTTACAGGCTTCTTGTTCATCCAGCAATTCCTTACATCGAAGAACTTTCTTTCTGCTACGCAAAAAGAGACTGAAACAAACCATTGCCAGAGTCAAAAAGGCAACTGCTAAACAGGACACCCACACAATTATTTTCTCTTTCATCATATACTGTGTACACTCCCTCCACTTTACCTATAGTATCACATTTTCACATTTTCATCAAGAAAAGACTGACAAAAAAGAAACCCTTTTTGTCAGTCTATCATTTCTAATCCATATCAATTTGAAGTTCCACCGGACAATGGTCGGAACCCATAACCTCAGTATGAATCTGCGCACTGATTAATTTTTCCTGAAGACTTCCGGAGGTAATAAAATAGTCGATTCTCCACCCCGCATTCTTCTCTCTTGCTTTAAACCGATAGGACCACCAACTGTAAATCTGTTCCTTATCCGGATAAAAATAGCGGAAGGTATCAATAAAGCCATGCTCTAATACCGTTGAAAACTTTCCTCGCTCCTCGTCCGTAAATCCCGCATTGTGGTGATTTGTCTTCGGATTCTTCAAATCAATTTCTTTGTGAGCCACATTCAAGTCACCGGCATAAATCACCGGTTTTGCCGCTTGCAAAGCCTCAATATAGGCAAGGAAAGCATCTTCCCACTCCATACGATACGCAAGTCTTTCCAACTGTTGCTTCGCATTTGGCACATAGACGGTTACAAAATAAAAATTCTCAAACTCCAATGTGATAACACGCCCTTCGTGGTCATGTTCCTCTATTCCAATGCCATACCGAACCGAAAGTGGCTCCTTTTTACAAAACACTGCAGTGCCGGAATATCCTTTTTTCTCCGCATAATTCCAATACTGATGATACCCCGGTAACGCTAAAGCAACCTGCCCTTCCGACACTTTGCTCTCTTGTATACAGAAAACATCGGCATCCGCTTCATCAAAGAAGTCCATAAATCCTTTCGTTAAACAAGCTCGAATACCGTTTACATTCCATGATATTAATTTCATACCCTACTTCATATTTTCGTAAGCCTTTACGAATTCCTCTCTCTTTTGTACGACTGCCGCAAGTTCCTCATCTACATTGTCATAATTCCCATGACGCAAAGATTCTACCAGTATGCAGGTAGCCTGAAACAGTGGTGTAAGTCCCAAATTTCCCGTAACACCTTTCAAGGCATGTGCCACCTCAAACGCCTGTTTATAGTCCTCTTTTCCCATGCATTCTTCAAGTTGTGCTATCTCATCGTCTGCAACGAACTGATCAAGGCACATCATTAATAAATCCTCATCCTCCATAAAGCGGTCCATAACCCCCTCAACATCCGCTCCATAGGCCGTAAATTTTTCTAAAAACATGCTCATGCAAATCCTCCAAATTCGCAACTAATCTAATCCATTACCTCCACAATTAGCTGTTTTAATTCTTCCGTCAAAATCGGCTTACCAATATGTGCATTCATGCGATTCTCTCTCGCCCGCTCGATGTCCTCCGGCAATACATTGGCCGTCATGGAAATAATTTTAACCGACTTAGCATCTCCCCGTCCACTTTCACGAATACGTTTCGTTGCCTCATATCCATCCATAATTGGCATTTGGATATCCATAAAAATTAAGGAATAGGTATTTTCCGGATGTTCCATAAACTGTTCCACCGCGAACCGTCCATGCTCAGCCGTATCTACCTGTGCACCAAAGCGTTCCAGCATACGCCTTGCCACCAACATATTAATAGGTTGATCTTCAACCAATAATACCCGTTTGCCTGCCAATACTTTTTCCGTTTCTGAATTGTTCTTCTTTTTCTCCTCTACAAATTCAACCGGATTCACAACCGTAACCGTCGTACCCACATTCGGCTCACTGGTAATATCAATCGAAGCACCTTTGGCATCTACGATATTCTTAACCACTGAAAGGCCTAATCCTGTTCCGCTCAGATAATTCTCCGCAGAATCCCGATCTCGGAAAAACGGTTCGTACACATGTACCAAATCCTCTTTAGAAATGCCCTTTCCATGATCTTCAATCTCAATCTTCAAAAAGCCTTTATCCGGTGTTTCACCCGGCAACTCCTCCACACGCAACACAATTACTCCCTCGTCGCTGCTGAAGTTTGCCGCATTCGCCAACAAATTCATCACCACACGGAACGCCCTTGCCTGATCTAACATTACTTTAGAATGCTTAATTTTGGTTTCTAGCTGGAATACCTGGTTTGGTTTCTTGTATCCTTCCACAAATTCCTTCTGCACTTTAACAATTAACTGACGTATGTCCGCAGGACATGGTACCAGTTTCACGGTACCGGATTGTAAGCTGCTGGTATCCAAAATGTTACTTACCACATTCGTTAGGGTTTGGGACGCGGATAACAAAATATCCATACATTCCATAACCTTCTTTGGGTTATTCACGTCCATTTTTGCAATTTCCGCCATACCAACAATGGCATTTAAAGGAGTACGAATCTCGTGGCTCATATTTGCAAAAAAGTTATCTTTCGCATTTTGTGCCGCTTCCCCAATCTCATAGGAATGTTTGACCAGTTCTTGCTGCTCGCGATTTCGCGCAACAATCGATGAAATATTCGTGGAACTATAACATATAAGTTGTTTTTCTCTATCTACGTAGAAAATTTCCGCCTTATAGTACTGGCTAATACCCGAAGGATGACTTCCTTCAAAAAACACCTCATAACTGTCCTTTTCTTCTAATTGCTGCTTAGCCCACGCCAAACGTGTTCTTTTCAAAACCGAATCCAACGCATCGGTTGTAATTTTTTTACGAAAATACACTTCCGATTCTTCGTCTATATTCTGAATATCGATAAATACCGGCCTCCCGTTTCCAGAATCCTTAACCCATTCCTTGGCATGCCCGCTTTTTCCATCGATAATCAAAATCTTATGATAGTTCTTGCGACACGTACTACGCAATAATGCAAGCTCTAATTCCTGTTCCGTTACTTGCGTACGATCTGCTGGCTGCTCTGTTATCATAGTCTCACTACCTCTTCTCAATATTCCAACATTATACCGCATTTACCTTGTTGAATTCTACCAATTTTTGTGAAATATTGGTTAATTTCTTACTTTAAATATTTGCTAAGGCAAGAAATCAATTCCTTTGCGCTAATCGGCTTAGAAACATGTTCGTTCATGCCTGCTTCTAAGCACATCATCCGATCCTCCACAAACGCATTGGCTGTTGTGGCGATAATCGGAATATTCTTATCTTCACGCTCAGTATGACGCCTGATACTCTTTGTAGCTTCAATGCCATCCATCACCGGCATACGAACATCCATCAAAATCGCATCATAACGCCCGGGTTCCGAAGCAAGATAGGTTTCCACCGCCTGCTTTCCATTTTCTGCCAAATCCACTGAGATACCACGCTTATTTAGCATCTTGGAAATAATTTTGGCGTTAAGCGGTTGGTCTTCTACTACCAGCACTCGCTTATCAACAAACATTATTTCACCATTGGTGTCATCGATAACCTGCTTTTTAACGTTCTCCGTCAACTCTAGCGTTAAACGTACCGTAATGCAGGTACCTTTCCCCGGATAACTTTCTACTTCATAACTTCCGCCAAACAATTCTACCAGCTCTTTTACAATACTCAGACCCAGACCGCTTCCGATTCTTTCATCTATGCTGTTGGTCCGCTCTTGACTAAAAGCGTCAAAGGCCTGCTTAACAAATTCTTCCGACATTCCGATTCCTGTATCGGACACGAAAAACTCCGCTGACAGTTTGTTCTTCGGTAGCTTCTTCGTACGTACATAAAAGTGTACGCGACCGCCCTCCGGAGTATATTTTACCGCATTGGACAACAGATTCATAAAAATCTGTCCAAAGCGTAATTTATCCGTTAGTATCGTGCATTCTTCAATCTCTTTGAAATCACGTTGGTAAGTAATTCCCTTACTCTTACACTGATTGCCTATAATCCGTTCAATACTTTCCAAAAATTCTTGAACAGGATAAGGCTCTACTCGCAATCTCATACGATTATCCTTCATCTGTGAAATATCCAAAATATCGTTGACTAATGACAAAAGCATTTGACCGGAGACCTGAATCTTCTCAAGGTATTCCTTGATATGTTCATCGTTTACCTCATCTAGTGCAATGTCTGTCAATCCCACAATTCCATTTAACGGCGTTCGCAAATCATGACTCATGCGAGAAAGGAAATCAATCTTAGCATTTTCTGCCATCTTGGCTTCTTTCAGTGCTTTTTTTAAAATCTTCTGTTTCTCATACTCCTCGTTGTAAATATCTGATACATCCTGGAAGACAATCAACATCTTTTTGTATAACGTTTCCATCTTGATAAAGTTGACACGTTTATGGAATTTTTCCCTGCCATGCACCAGTGAAAACTTAAGCGCGAAGGATTTCTCCACTTCTAAACGTTTCCAGACTTTATCTAAATCGCCGTAATCTTTTATCTTTTCACGCTCCGTAACCAGCATGCTTTTCAAAATAACCTGAGCGCTTTCATAGTACGGGTCCCCCGCTTTTAGCTCCGAGCCAAACATGCGGTCAGGACGACCATATATTCGCTCAATGCTTCTGCTTCCAACGTCAATTACAACCACGGTCTCGTACTTCATCTGCATAATAGCCTTACCAACCTCAATATCTACTTGTTGAGGTGTAATATCCTTCATGGTCGCAAACCCTTCCACATCCTGCGTAGCCGGATTTAGCAAAAGCGATACCTCAAGGCTAACCCAAATGTAACTCTGTTCGGAAATACGAAGTGGCATAGACGTGGTGAGAAAATGTTTTCCCTGCTCATAGGCTTTTAGCAATGCTCCATTTTCCAAAATTGACCATAATTCTAATTTTTTCTCTTCCATCGGCACATGTGCACAAATCACTTCTACCCAGTGTTCAATGGAATGGGCTGCAATTCCTCTTCGCAAAAAGCTATGCTTCGATTTTGCGTTTAAAATCTTATCCTTACTAACATTCAATTCCGCAAACGCCAAAGCGGATTTGCGGTAACTCTCAATGTAAGCCAACTGGCTACTGTATATTCTCTCACGGCGTTCCCGTTTTGATACATCACGAATCGTTCCATACAATTTCACCGGTTCATCTGCCACATCAAATGAAGTGCCAAACGTAATACTCATCCGCTTATAGCTCTGTGTAACAACATCCAGCCAGCGAATAATACGGCTTTCACCCTTAGAACCACATTTTGCACGTTCGATTCCTTCAATCAAATAATGAACATCTTCCGGATGCACAGCGGTATTTCTTGTATGCAAGTGCTCCATATAATGGGAAATCACCCGTTTTTCCTTATCCGCATTATCCTGATACAAAATCAATTCATCACGTCGCACATCATATATAAAAAAACTGAATTCATTCTGAATGGCAGCCATATTAAAGCACTCTTCTAATCCACGCAACTCTTCCACGTTTTGAATCATGCCAACCGCTTTCTCCCGCTGTCCATGCTCATCGTAAATAGCAGATAGGGTTACGCGACATCCTTTCACACCGTTTACAAATTTCAAACGAACCTCAGATTCTACACGTTCTTCGCCATATAAAAGATCGGTATATAATTTTTCGACCTTTCCCAAGTCCTCTGTAGCTACAAACGTCAGGCGTTTTATTTCTTCCGGAATCATGGAAATCACATGCTCTACTCCAAAAGATTCCGTAAACCGATCGCTATGGTAACAGGTATGTGTTGGAAAATCGTACTCCCAGCAAATCAGTTCCGAATGACTTAACATTGCTGCCAAAACCTGGGACTGTTCCTTAGTTTCCTTTTCCAGCTTTGTTTCTTCTGTAACGTTTCGATAGGTCAAGACCATCTTTTTTCCATTGTTTCGTTCAATGCTCCGTCCTACCACACGATAAACCTCTTCGTGCTTCGTATCGTAGTAAAGTTTCCCTCTCTCGCAAGCGTGGCACGACAAACAAGCGTGTGTAAATCCCAAACTACAAGGCTTACCCACGCTTCCATATTCTTCTCCCAGAATGCTGTACGCTACATCGTTTCGATATTCAATTATTCCGGTTTCCTGATTGACGAGAACAATTCCGTCGTCAATCGCATCTGCAATCATACGAACCATCCAACAACTCCCGAGAATAAACTTTCCACATAAAAACTAAATATATCTTAGCATTGTTTTCATGATTCGTAAACAAATCGGATGTTGTTTTCACACTTTTCTCAAACTTTTTTAAATTAATGTACTAATCCAGAAAATTACTTCGTCCACTTCTTTATTTTCAATGTTTCTTCTTTCCAACAAAGCTTTCCCTTGATAGGTGCATCCAAGCAGCATTTTCTCAAGCTTATGGGCTAATTCATCATCTAAAGCGTCCGTGTACACTTTAGCATCTACAATTTTATCCTTCTGCGTTTCCAAATTAACGCTCACTTCTCCCCATGGAAATTTGCGTTCAAATGTAACGGCGAAGTCCTTTTGCTTCCCATACAGCCATTCCTCTGATGCAAAAAAATCTTTGCGTTTTTTTATCTGTGCTTTGGCACTTTCCGAAAATTCATAGGGAACCGCTTGTTTCTCGTACACTTGTGAAAAAGCGGCAATCATGGCCTTTTTCACCCCTTCGATGGTAATTTGTGAATTCAGCTGTTTTAAATTCACCACTCTGCTTCGTACGGAATCCACGCCCTTGGCTTTTAGCTTTTCGGCTGACACCGTCAAGTAATCCATCAAAGAACCTTCATTCACATCCACCATAATGGTTCCGTGATGATATGCATAATCTCCGGATGCATAAAACGCATTTCCGGAAAACTTTTTTCCATCAATGGTCAGGTCATTTCTCCCTGTCTTTTCCACCTGCAAGCCAAACTGTTTCAACGCAGTCTGAATAACCCGCAACTGCCTATCCACATCGTATGCATCTTTGCGCACACAAAATGTAAAATTCAAATTTCCCAAATCATGAAAAACCGCTCCGCCCCCTGACAATCGTCTAGCCAAAAAGCCGCCTGCTTCACATAGTTTCGATACCTTGCATTCTCGAAAGGCATTCTGATTCTTGCCAATTACTACGGTATTAGCGTTTTGCCAAAGGTATAAGATGCACTCATCCTCTTCGGTATGAAAGGTCAAAAATTCTTCCATTGCAATATTATCATACGGATTTGTGCTTTCTGCGCACACGTAACTTGTTCTCATACACTTTCTCACTTTCTGTTTTTAATATTATGTAATCCGTAAGCGCCACCGTTTCCGCCAAGTTTCGCGCCGCCCGGTATGGTTTCCTCGCGCGGCGGTATGTGCCGCCTGATTCCGCTCTTATACCGCGCGACACTCCATCACAATACCAATATGCGCTCCCTCTCGGTATGGTTTCCTCGCGCGGCGGTATGTGCCGCCTGATTCCGCTCTTATACCGCGCGACACTCCATCATGATACCAATATGCTCTCCCGCTCGGTATG
>SVEW01000029.1 GCA_015057205.1 Lachnospiraceae bacterium
CGGTGGTGTGAGAGGTCGGAATTTCTCAATCAAGAGAAATTCCTCCTACTCGATTGAAGTTGAAAAATGCTTCGTGGTCTTGCTTACGCGTCTGCCGCGATGTAAGTGGGAAAGGTCGTCCACAGTGAAATTATGTACAAGTTTCACCGTTTAGTGTGTATGGTAAAATAGCAATCGGGAATCAATTGACAGAAGGCATGGTTTACCGATATAATAGGCAAAAAGGAGTTGGGAGGTACTATGAAGCAGGAAGAAAGCGTTAATATGACAATATCAAGTGTCATGAAGAAGAATGGCAAGAAAGTTGTGCATATACGTTTCGAACGGGTACAGGGTGGAAAGCGACATTTTGCAGAGGGAGTTGTGCCGGATTGTACATTTGAAAAGGTGTACGGCTTTTCAGACGAGGAGATTGCGCAGCTAAAGTTTTATTTAAAGGAGAATGTGCATACCATATTTGAAGAAGCACAGAAGATTAATGATAAAGAGTTTTGGTTAAAGTAAAGAACCCATCAGGAATACCTGACGGGTTCTTTTTGGAGTAAAAACATGAGTCCGATTACTCTGTCTTGATTACAAATGTTACCGTGCCATTTCCACCTTCCGGTAAAGCTGTGAAGGAGGTGTAGCCTTTTGCTGCATTGCGTAATGCTTTGGTGGTATCTACAAGTGGAGAAAGGTTTCCGCTTAAGCCACCGCTCAATTTATGGGTGCTTTGATAAAGGGTATTGGTTCCATTGTGTAATTTCTTGGAACCGGTATAAAGGTCTTTGCTACCTTTATAAAGTTTATCAGTTCCTTTGTTGATTTTTTTGCTTGCAGCAGTTAATTTCGTTGTACCAACGTTTAATTTGGCAAGTCCGGTGGAGACTTTCTGGGTTCCGGCATATAATTTGCCAAGACCGGAGCTTAACTGTGTAGTTCCGTCGGATACCTGTTTGGCGCCGGTAGCCAGTGCGGTTAAGTTCTCGGCTAATTTTGCCTGATCCATTTGCGTCTTAATGCTCTTTAATGCTTCGTTGGCGCCGCCTAACTGATTGAGCTGTGCGTAGTATTTCATGTAAGCTTCACTTCCTGCCTTGGAAGCGGCCAAAGCCTGTTTTAACTGGCCCATTTTGGTTTCGTTGTCTTTAATTGTTTTCGCAATTGTTGTATACATTCCGGTCATGGAAGTAGATAATTTGGCTACGCCATCGGATACCTGCTTCGCACCTGCTGCCAATTTCTTACTGCTGGTTGCGGCAGTTTTCATATTGGTATTCAACGTCTTAACGCCGGTATAAGCAGTGCTCATGCCATCGGATAAAACAGCCATTTTAGAATTGAAGGTTGCATAATTGGTATTCAAGTCTTTGGTTCCATCCTGCAATTTCTTGGCGCCATCGGAAAGCTGCTTGCTTCCGTCATTTAATTGCTTGGTGCCTTTCTTTAATTTGCTTAATCCCTTGTTTAATTTATCAACAAGTTTCTCTACGTCTTCAATAGAATGAATATCGTTTACGCTCTTAATGTCAATGTTGGCAGCTTCTTTAATAGAATCGGATACAGTTTCGAAATCAACAGCTTCTTCCAAATCATCGGATGCAAATGGTTCGCAGGTAACGAAGGTCATCATCATGTCGGATGAGTAGTTTTCCACATCTGCTTCAAAGTCAACCGTATCGGTAAAGATTCCACCGTCTTCAAGACCGAAACTTTCGTTAATTCCTGGGAAACCATAACCTAACAAAACATTGGAGTTACCCTGTTCGATGATTTTTCCATGTTCTACTTCAGCGTGATTTACCTTTTCAGAAGGAATCATTAGCATAGTGGCTGCGAGAAATGGTACATTGATTTTCTTTTGTTTGCCATCGATTTTAGATTCTACTTTGCTATTGTTGATATATTTGATGTGTACACCAAGGTGGCCGGATGCACCCTCTAATTCGTCGGAGGATATGTCCTTGCCGTCCAAGGTGTATTTAATTTTAACGGAAACCGGTAAGGTAGTGTTGCTTGGCAATTTGCCACGGTAGTATACATCGTTTCCGTCTGCGTCAATGGAAAGATTCTGACCGCTTTGCCCCAGGTCCTCGGTACCTTTAATAGCTTCAAGGTCTTCAAGATTGGTGGCATCGGTGAGGGTTTTGTAGTTGTCTTTATTTTTTAACCAATCGGATACGGTAATATCTTTTACAGTGCCGGTTGCATCAGCGGTTACGTAAACGGTTTCTGCTTTGGTGGCAGTTCCGGTGCCTTCAGCAGGTACTTTTGCCGTTGTTTCTTCATCGTCAGAAAAAGCGTTCTCTTTGCTTTCGGTTACGGTTTCTGTAGACTTGCCGTTCTCTTTCGCTGCATCGTCTTTGGATCCACATCCTACGAAGGTTGTGCAAACCATGGATGCGCAAAGAATAATGGTGGCAAGTTTCTTAGATAAAATAATCGTTCTATTTCTCATGATAATCTTCCTTTCAAGATAAATTCGTTAGGTTAGTTGGTCTTATGCGCTCTGTCATATTCAATGGCCGGTTTGAAACCGAGGCTGGTGTGAATAATCACCTTATCGAAGATGATTAACATGGATGGCAGAACAAGTAAAACAGTAAACATACTAATGATTGCACCACGTGACATCAGTGTACACAAGGAACTAATCATATCAATCTTGGAGTAAAGTCCGACTCCGAAGGTTGCTGCAAAGAAGCTTAGTGCACTTACCAAAACGCTTTCTGCGCTGGTTACGTGGGCAATGTTAACGGCTTCTTTTTTGCTCATTCCGGAAATACGCTCTTTCTTATAACGTGTGGTCATAAGAATGGCATAATCAACCGTTGCTCCTAACTGTATGGTTCCAATTACTACGGATGCAATAAATGGTACCTTGGTATTCATATAGAACGGAATGCCCATATTTACAAAAATAGCAAATTCAATAACACTTACCAAAATAATCGGTAAGGAGATAGAGCGGAGAACCAGCATAATGATAACAAAAACAGCAATGATGGATACGGCGCTTACTACCTTAAAGTCGTGATCGGTAATCTTGATCAAATCCTTGGTACATGGTGCTTCACCCACTAACATGGATTTTGTATCGTAGTGCTTAATGATTTTATCAATCTGTTCACACTGAGCATTTACCTCATCGGTTGCAACTTTGTATTCGGAAATGACGATGAACATCTCGTAATTTCCCTTTTCGGCTTTAAAAATATTCTGTATGGAATCCGGAATCATCATGGTCGGTACGTTGGCACCAATTATGGACTCTAAACTTAATACATCTTTGATTCCCTTTAATTCCTTGATGTGATCCGTCATTTTAATAATGCTTTCTTCCGGAAGGTTCTTGTCAACCAGTACCATTTCCACGGTGTTCATGTTGTATTTCTTTTCCAAATTGGTATTTGCTACAATGGAATCCAAATCCTTAGGAAGGTCGGAGTCTAAGTTGTAGTAAACCGGTGTGTGGTTATTACCGTAAATGGCAGGGAATAATAAAACAAGGAAAATGACTGCCAAGGTAATGTAGTGTTTGTTCACAAAGCGCATTGGACGCTCAAGGGAAGGCAACAACTTCTTATGAGAAGTATGTGCAAGTACCTTATCAAATAGTAACAATAAGGCTGGCAAAATGGTTACACAGGAAATAACACCAATTAATACACCTTTTGCCATTACAACACCAAGGTCAAGTCCTAAGGTAAAGCTCATAAAGCAAAGTGCAATAAAACCGGCGATGGTGGTGATAGAACTTCCGGTTACACTAACTAAGGTTTCGTTGATTGCTTTTGCCATTGCGTCCTTGTGATTATCGTAATTGCCCTGCTGTTCCTGATAGGAATGCCACAGGAAAATAGAATAATCAAGGGTTACACCTAACTGTAATACAGCAGCCAGGGCCTTGGTAATGTAGGAAATATCATCAAAGAAGAAGTTACTTCCCAAGTTGTATATAATTGCCATTCCAATACTTAATAAGAAAAGCAACGGTGCGACAAAGGAATCCATGGTTAATCCCAATACAATAATCGTACAGATTACGGCAAGAATAACGTAAATAGGAACTTCCTTATCGGAAAGGTTCTTAGTGTCGGTTACGACTGCGCTCATTCCGGAGAACATACATTGCTTTCCGGCAACTTTCTTAACATCTTCAATGGCTTTCATGGTAGAGTCAGCACTGGTTGCATCGTCGAAAATAACAGCCATTAAGGTAGAATCTTCTGTGGTAAAAAGATCTTGCACCTTTTGCGGAAGAGAAGAAATCGGTACAGACAAATCAAGGAAACTATCATACCAAACGACCTTGGAGACATGGTCGACTTTTTCTAGCTTCTCTTTGACTTTTGCAACATCTTTGTCTTCCATATGATTTACAACGACAAGGGAGAAGGCTCCGGTTCCGAATTCATCAACCAGGATATCCTGTCCTTTCATTGTCTCGATATCCTGTGGTAAGTAGGAAAGGATATCATAGTTTACTCTCGTGTTAATGAATCCTAATGCTGAAGGGATTAATAGTATAAGTCCCAGAATCAGAATTGGAATTCTCGTCTTCACGATGGCTTTTCCAAATTTGTTCATGTTTTTCGCTCCTTTATAATTATTTTGCCCGACCTTAAACTGACCGTCGGTCATTTACAAGAATTGTTATAGCATAAAACTGACCATCGGTCAATAGTTTTCATGAAATTTTTAAAAAATAATTGACGGATGGTCAGTTTTTTGCTATCGTTTAATTGCAAGCATTTGGCAAAGGAGGAATGAGTATGGCCGGAAAGGTCCAGGAAAATAAGAAACAAAAGAAAGAGGCATTGCTTGAAAATGCATTGGAACTGTTTTTAGCAAAGGGATTACAGGAGACTTCTATTGCTGATATTGCAAAAAAAGCAGGCGTTGCGAAGGGCACGTTTTATTTGTATTTTAAGGATAAAATTGATTTGCGGAATATTTTGATTGCGCATGAAGCCAGTAAATTGTTTGAGAAGGCCACGGCGAAGCTGGACGTGGAAGATGACGCGTGGAAGGCCATGGATTTTGAAGAGCAGATGGTGACCATCATTGATCACATAATAAATGAATTGGTTGCGAATAAGCGTCTGCTGACGTTTATATCGAAAAATTTGAGCTGGGGGTATTTTAAATTTGCGTTGTTAAATAATCGATTAGAAGAGGATGTAGATTTTTATAAGTTGTTTGAAGAGATGATTGCCAATGCAAATTATCAGCTTAAGGATCCGGAGATTATGATTTTTCTGATTATTGAACTGGTAAGTTCTACGATTTATAGCTGTATTCTGTACGATGAGCCGGTGAGTATCGAAGAAATCAAACCGTTTTTGTACGATTCTATACGAAGCATTGTTCGTTGCCATCGGACAGGTGGCGGAGAGGTAAAGACAGAGGAAAATATGACCAAAAAGTGTCCAAAAAGTTTGTAAAATTCTACGGTGCATATGTGGTTGAAAAATGGAGTTGTCTCAACTATAATGAAAGACGACAGCGAACTTGCGCAAATAAAGCGTGAGTAAAGTAATATTTTTATAAAAATTAAGGGGGACATGTAAAGATGTCATATGTAGACAGAGTCTTAGAAGCGACTAAAGCAAAAAATGCTAACGAACCAGAATTTCTTCAGACAGTTGAAGAAGTATTAAACTCTCTTCGTCCAATCGTAGAGAATGATGACAAATATGAGAAAGCTGCTATTTTGGAGCGTATGGTAGAGCCGGAGAAGGTTCATATGTTCCGTGTACCATGGGTTGATGACAATGGTAAGGTACAGATTAACAGAGGTTACCGTGTACAGTTCAACAGTGCTATTGGACCGTACAAGGGAGGACTTCGTTTCCAGCCAAACGTAAACTTAAGCATTATCAAATTCTTAGGATTTGAACAGACATTCAAGAACTCCTTAACCGGACTTCCAATCGGTGGTGGTAAAGGTGGAGCTGACTTCGATCCTAAGGGTAAATCTGATGCAGAAGTTATGAGATTCTGCCAGTCCTTCATGACTGAGTTATATAGATACATTGGTATCGATGTTGACTGCCCAGCCGGAGACATGGGTGTAGGCGGAAGAGAAATCGGATTCCTTTACGGACAGTTCAAGAGAATTACCGGAAGATATGAAGCAGGTGCTTTATCCGGAAAAGGACTTTCCTATGGTGGATCTTTAGGACGTCCAGAAGCTACCGGTTACGGTGCAGTTTACTATGCAGATGAGTACTTCAAATCTACAGGCGGAAGCTTGAAAGGTAAGAAAGTATCTGTTACCGGATTTGGTAACGTTGCATGGGGCGTATGTAAGAAGTTAACAGAGTATGGTGCAATCCCTGTAACCATTTCCGGACCAGACGGATATGTTTACGATGAAGAAGGTATCAACACTGAAGATAAGATTGCATTCTTACTTGAAATGCGTGCTTCTAACAGAAACGAAGCTAAGATGTACTTAGAGAAATATCCAAACGCTAAGTTTGTAGCTGGCGAAAGACCATTTGGTAAAGTTAAAGCTGACATCTATATGCCATGTGCTATGCAGAACGAAATCCGCATCGAAGAAGCAAAAGCTATCGTTGCTGAAGGAACTGCAAAAGATGTTATCGAAGTTTCCAACATGCCAACAACAAATGAAGCTATGAAATACTTACAGGAAAATGGAATCATCATGCAGGCTTCTAAAGCTGTTAACGCTGGTGGTGTAGCATGTTCATCCTTAGAGATGACTCAGAACGCTGAGCACTTACCATGGACAACAGAAGAAGTTGATGCAAGACTTCAGCCAATCATGAGAGGAATCTTCCAGAACTGTAAGAACGCAGCTGAAAAATATGGTTGCCCAGGCAACTATGTTGCAGGTGCTAACCTTGCTGGATTCCAGAAGGTTGCTGATGCTATGTTAGAGCAGGGTCTTGTCTAAGGAGAAGATAAACGCGAAAGCGGATTAACAATACAATAACATATGTATTTATAGGGATATGCCAGTATTGGGGGATAATACGGCATATCCCTTTTTGTGCAGAGCACTTACCGAACCAAGCCCGTAAGGGCGAAGGTGAGGTTAGTGCGAGCCATATCCGAACACTTAATGAGCCGTAGGCGAGTTTAGTGAGAGGATAGTGCAGAGTAGACCTTACCGAACCAAGCCCGTAGGTCGAAGGTGAGGTTAGCTAACACGGAACAAATTTGCGAGGAAGACATATACTAAAGAAAAAAGAATAAGTGAGGCAACATGGCAACAATCATGGTTCTCGACGCCGGACACGGCGGATATGATATGGGGGCAGTTTACGGAGAGCGAAGGGAAAAGGATGATACTTTGCGTTTGACACTTGCGGTGGGAGAACGTTTGCGGGAGGCAGGCTATGAAGTAGTGTATACCAGAACTGCAGATGTTTACCAATCGCCCTTTGAAAAAGCCCAGATAGCCAATCAGAGCCAGGCAGATTATTTTATCTCCTTCCACAGAAATTCGGGACCTATGCCCAATGCATACCAGGGTGTAGAAAGTCTGGTATTTTCAGAAACGGATGCTATTACAAATGGGATTGCAAAAGATATTAACGGACAATTGGAAAAGGTAGGATTTCAGAATTTGGGAGTCGAGGCACGACCGAATTTGGTGGTTCTGCGGAAAACCAATATGCCGGCAGTACTTGTAGAAGTAGGTTTTTTGAATTCAGATCAGGATAATCGGTTGTTCGATGAGAAATTTACACAGATAGTGGAGGCCATTGCCGATGGAATCATGGAAGCGGTTCCGATGGACAATGGTGGCTACGCTGTACAAATTGGGCTTTTTAAATACGAATCCAATGCTGATTATCAGATGGAACTTGCCAAGGATGCAGGATTTGATGCAGAAATAACTTATGAAGAACCATATTATGCTGTGCGCATTCCGGTTGGGGAATCGCTGGATAAAGCCACCCGGGTGCAGGCAAAATTGAAAAAAATGGGCTTTGATACATTGATTGTATCAAAGTAAGAAAAGCCGTCTATTCTGCAGGATAGACGGCTTATAGATATAGAAAAAAGAAAAATATGAAAAAAATTCAAAAAAAGTATTTACAAACGGTGAAAACTATGATAAGATACATCCATCTTAGCTAACGAAGTTCAACTTCGGGTAGACGGTTCCCATGAGATCATTCATGGGTTTCACAAAAAACTTGGAATTCGTTCAGAGTTTCAGGGATTCCTTACAAGACGTAAGTTGTGATTATAATTAATAAAGTAGAACATAATAATGATTTTTTTTCGATAACATTTCTTTTTATGCACGTGTAGAAGGAAATGATAACTCGTTTCTCCATAATATAAATTTCTTATAGATATCTTTTACTGTTCTACTCGATAGTCAACTTTCGGCGGCTGAGAAAAATAATATCAAATTGACGAAAGTCACGAAAGGAGTAAAACATGAAAGAGATTTTTGAACAGTACGGAGGCGCAATTTTAACAGTTGTAGCAATTTTGGCGATGGTGACCATCGTAACAACACTTTTGCAGGCTGACGGTGTTGTATTTACTGCATTATCTGACCTTGTGAAGAATTTTGCTTCAGCAGCAGGTGTAGTTAAGGGAGCCTAGTATGGAAGCACAGGTGGAATTGACGAAAGAGCAGTACGGTCCGTTATGGAAATATGTTGAAGATGAGGAAGTTTCGGATATTGATTGCATTCGCGAAGAAATCTGGGTTACAAAGGGCGCAGGACTTAGAGAGCGTGTTCCGGAATTGCTGACACCGGATTTTGTAGGCGCCTTTTGCCAGAAGATTGCCACCATGCAGCGCAAGAATTTTAATCCAATGTCTCCGCTACTTGAAGCGGAGACAAAAAACTTGCGCATCAGCATTTTGCATGAAGCTGTAAGTATGGGAGGGCGAAGTATCAGCATTCGGAAGTCACTGCCAAAACAACGATTTGACGAGAAAAGTGCTGTGGAGAATGGATATGCCACGAAGGAAATGCTTGCGTTTTTAGAGGCTTGTGTAAAGGCGCGTTTCACCTTTGTGATTTGTGGAAATCCGGGAAGTGGGAAAACGGAGTGTGCAAAGTTTCTTGCCGGAAAAATCCCACCGCAGGAGCGGATCATAACGGTGGAGGACAATTTGGAATGGCATTTGAAACAAATTCATCCGGGTTCAGATGTTTTAGAATTAAAAGTAGATAAAAGCGATGATGATGGAAACTTTTCTTATAAAGATGCGATAAAAGCGAGTTTAAGACAGAACCCGAAATGGCTAATGTTGTCGGAGGCGAGAGGCCGGGAGGCAAGACAGCTACTAGAAGCGTGGTCCACCGGTATTGCAGGTATGACCACGATCCATGCGGATTCCGTTTTGAATATCCCGGAACGAATTTTGAATATGGTGGGTGACTTTAAAGAAAGTCAACGGATGGAAAATCAGATATATAATGACATCGATGTTGGCATATTAATTGGATTTGCGCGTACAGCAAATGGGCGACAATATCGTCGCATAGAGCAGATTTGCTTATATGGTCGTAAAGATGGTCGTAATGAAACCTGGCTATATGTACAAAATGGAAAGGAGGAAGCGGATGAGATACCGACATCAATTCAGGAAAAACTCAAAAAAGCGGGGATTTTTCAAAGATAAAAGCATGATGCGAGCGGTACTCATGGCCGCTCCTGCTACCGTAGGTGTAGGGTGGCTATATCGGTTACTGCCCGTATATTGGGGGCTTATAGGACTATCCTTGATGGTGTTTGGCGTGGTTTGTGTAAAAGAGAACCGTCAAAGAAAACGAGAAAAGCAGCGATTTGAAGCTTTGGCGGATTATATGCAGCAGATGTTGTTTTCCTTCGAGCGAACCAGAGAAATAACAGTGGCGCTTAAGGAGACAGCTGAGCTTTTTTCAGAAGGTGAGATGCACGAAGTGCTAACCAATGCGCTTCTGTATTTGGAAAAAGCATATACGGCGGATTGCAAACATGCAGCATTGGGAATGATTGAAAAGGAATTCCCGAATGGCGAAGTGAAATTACTTCATAATTTTATGCTGGAGGCAGAAACAGAAGGTGGACGGATTGAGGATGTAGTTCAGATGTTGAAGGAAGAACAGCGTCGATACCGTTTACGCGTGAACCTGTTTCAGGAACAGTGTAAAAAACAGCAACGAAATATTATTCTTGCCTGCGTCGCAGGTTTGCTACTATGTAGTAGTATCTTGTATCTTGTACCTGACGCCACGTTGTTGACGGGGTATCCACTGTACCATATCGGTACGGTTATTCTTTTCTGGTTGAATCTTGTGATTATGGGCATGGGAATGCATGTTACAAATCGAGATTGGCTAAGGGAACAAAAACGCTATAGTGATGAAGAAGTGGAAGCGAAGCTTGTCCGCTATTTAAATGGAAAACAGACGGTAGGACGACGGACTCTTAAAAAGATTTTGCAAAGGGAAATCAACCAGGCATTTCCGGATTGGATGTTGAAGTTATCCTTATTGCTGCAAAGCAGGGATGTGGCCGGAGCTATTGAAGAGAGCACGCAGGACGCACCCATTGTGCTTTTGTACTATATTAAAGAACTTGTGGAACAAATACATGCATATCCGGATTCGGCAAAACCGTATGTGGAGTTTTTAGGAGATTTTAAAAATGCATCCAGTACCACGTTTATGAAAATGCTGTACACCATTTCTATCGGTGGGTGTCCGGATGCGCCAAGGCAGTTAATGATGTTGTTGGAACGAAATAATCAACTGGAGAATCAGGAAGTGCTAATGCGACAGGAAAATTCGATGGCGATGACACAGGCTCTATTTTTGTCACCTACATTACTTGCGTCTTTTAAAATGATTCTGGATATGAGCATGTTGTTGGTTTCCTTCTTAGGACAACTGGGCATGGCTTAAAAGGAGGGAACCAATGAGACAAGTGATTGAAGGCATGGTGGCCATGATTTTTATCATTTTGCTGTGTGTGACAGGAATGGATTTATTGAATGTGCATATGCAGGCCGGACAGGCCAAAGAATTTCGCAATCAGGTAGCGACGGCAATTGTTAACAGTGATTATGATGAGACGGTTATGACGGAATGTATGAATCAGGCACAAGCGCTGAACTATCAATTGCAAATTGAACTTTATAAACGGGATGGTAGCCATGTTTCTTACGGAGAAAATCCGATGGATGATAAAACCGAAATGGTACAGATACTTCTGACGTATAAGACGAAATTGCCAACGTTGCACACCGGTTGGGAGCAGACAATATCTGTTATGGTGTAAGGGAGTAGAATAAAATGAGAGAGATTATGGAAGATTTTGGAATGAGTATTATATATGCAACTATGTGTGGAGGTTTTTACGGGTTTTTGCACATGGTTTTACAAGGAATTTGTAAGGGATAAAAGGTGAGTGTATGAAAGTGTTGATGGAAGAATTTGGCGGAATGCTTTTGGCATGTGTCGCATCATTGATGGTAGTAGCGCTGAATCTGGCATTTTTTGTGGGGCCGGTGGCGAAGGGAATCGTTTACGTTGTAAAGCAGAATTATTAGTGAGGATGGTGGAAGAGTGAGATTCATCATAGAACATTTGGGAGGTGTGCTGATAGCGGCGATGACCGGAGGGCTATTATTATTGTTGCTGGTTACCGGTAATCAGGCGCAAATATATAAGGTCGGGGAAAATATGAAAGAAAAGCAGAAAAGTGAGATAAAATCTGTCACGCAGGGTAATTTTTTTGTTGAAGAGGGACGACATAAAGTAGATTTTGCTTATGAAGAGCAATTGTTTGCTGTAGGAGAAAAGGTGACTTTAACGGAGTGCTTTACGGCAAAAGATCATAAGGGAAAACGATTAAAAATTGTTTTAGAGGAAATATTTCCTGATACATACAGAATCGATAAGGGAAAGGTTGTATTTGAGAAAGAAGGAGTATACGAAGTACGGGTATCTGCACAGGGCCAGATGTATGAAGTATGCGTACCTGTCGTACAATATCCGGAATAGGAGGTTGACATGCGATATATCATGTATGGAATAACCTGCTTTGTGGTGTTGGTGCTTTTTTTACAAATGATGATAAGTGTGGATGCACGACATGCCAGAGCAGATGAACTTAGTCAGGGCGTTCGTATGGCGACAAAATTAACGTTAGAGGCTGTTAGGGAACAGCGTTTGGTAAAGGAGGCTGATGTGGAGGCGTTTTTTCAGGAACGCCTGAAAGAACAGATAACTTCCCGGTCTGATTATAAGGTTGAGTTTGTGGAAAACAAAATTGAGGATGGAATTATTAGCGTGAGGGTAAAGGAAGAGTTTCGCTATCCAACAGGACAGGTTGGGAGGCTTGAAGAAAAACAAACTGCAATTATAGATTATGCAGCTTCGGAGGAAACGCCATGAAAAAATTATATTGGGGTGTAGGAATTCTACTGTTGGTATTATTTTGTCTGTGGCAGTTAAAAGACCCGATAGAGGTGTCGGCACGACGCTGGAGTGGCGTTACGGTTATGTATTTTCGTTATGATGAGTATAAGCGGCGTTATGAGTTGGATATGAGTGCGACGAAGCGCTATGAGGCTAGATTGTATGCACCTTACCAGATCCACGTGGGACCATCGCCTGGTTATGTGATGGATTATTTTATGTTGAATGCACGTAAATATTATTACGAGACAGATTTTATTTTGAGCATGCAGCATTCGGAATTTATACGAATTTACGAACGACCGATTCCAAAGTATTCGCAGCGGGTTTCCTATCGGTATTATGACGCTGCACGTAAAAAGTGGATTGATTATGGAAGTCATGTCGATGAAGTGAAGCAGGGAGAGCGGTATTCTTATACCTTTCAATCGCCACCATATTCTTATTTGCATGTGGGAAGTGTTGAGAAAAATGGAGAATATGTCTATGACTACTCAAAAATCAGCTATAAAGTTGATCGGTATAATTACTTTTTGGTGAGTTGGTATCCCAGTGAGACCTATGTGTATTTTTATCCGGAGGGCGGAGAAGGAAGCATGGGTGTACAATCCGGATATTATGGAACCACAATGACGTTGAATGCCAATCGATTTAAGCGGCCGGGGTATCGTTTTGCCGGGTGGAAGGGAAAAGTAAACGGGGCAGAGCGAGAATTGGCGGATGGTGCAAAACTGTCGGTAACTTCCATGCGACATGGAGAAAGAATAAACCTTTATGCGAAATGGGAACCGATATTTGATAAAATGTTCCTGAAAAGTAATGATCTATTGGGATTAAATGAAACAACGATAAGTGATGGCATGCAGTGGGAAGATGAGTTTACGTTCCCGGAACTTCCATCAAGTGCTAAGGGAACACTGGTGGGATGGAGCCTTGAAAAACAAGGCGGGAAGCCTATCTACAAGCCAGGGTCTAAAGTAAAAATCGGTGAGCTGTATCAACAGGGTGAAGCAAAACGATTGCTGGAATGGGAAGGGAAAAACGTAACACTGCCCCTGTACAGTGTGTGGGATATGGCTCCGGAGATTCTTTTGAAACATGTTTATGTGCCCGAAAAGTGGGCTAATGAAGGAAAAATTTCCTTAAACTTCCTTGAAAAGTTCTTGGAAGGAAAGGACCCGGAGGATGGAGTGGTTCCAATGCAGGAGCCGGAAGTTGGGGTGCGAGGGGGCATTAAAATTGTGGACTATCAAAAAATACTGTTTGAAGAGGCGAAAGGTGGCGATGTCGTTACATTGCCGATTGAAGTGTACGATAAGATTGGGAATTGTACAGAAGGGGAACTTGTGGTGCACGTTGTTGCCACAGGTAATAAACAGCTGGGAAGGCGTGGACGGGTGCGTTTCATAGATGAGGCACACAAAGAAACGCTGGATGAAAAATCCGTATGGCGTGTGGACGAACGCTTATGGGAATTATTGAAGAAAGCCTTGAAGGGATAAAAGAAAGGAATCTTGCACTAAGCAATTAGTGTGAGGTTCTTTTTATTGGGTGCTTTAATAGATTGATTTGATAAAATAATTGTATTGACAAATTGGGATGGATGTGATAACTTAACAAATGCAATGTTAACTTAATGTATGACTAAGTAATGAGGGTGAAACAGTGATAGAAATTAAGAATTTGAAGAAAGTATGGGAGGATGGTACTCCCGTATTAAACGACATTCATCTTACGATTGAAGATGGCGATATTTATGCGCTGGTGGGAAGAAGCGGTGCCGGAAAATCTACGTTGCTTCGATGCATCAATGGATTGACGTCCTACCAGGAGGGAAGCCTGCGAGTAGATGGGAAAGAAATCAGAGACTATTCCGAGAGGGAATTACGAGAGTTTCGACGCCATGTGGGAATGATTTTTCAACATTTTTCCCTTTTGGAAAGGGAGACGGTTTATCGCAACGTGGCGCTGCCGATGCTTTGCTGGAAATATTCGAAGAAAGAAATCGATGAGAAGGTGAAGAGCCTTTTGGAGTTGGTTGGCCTGAGCGACAAGATGAATGCAAGACCAAGGAATCTAAGCGGTGGACAGAAGCAGAGAGTGGCGATAGCCCGTGCGTTGACCATGGATCCGAAATTTATACTTTGCGACGAAGCAACATCGGCACTTGACCCGAAGACAACGAATTCAATTTTAGAACTGTTGATGGAAATAAATAAAAAACTGGGAATTACCATAATTATCGTAACCCACCAGATGGAAGTGGTGCGTAAAGCCTGCAATAAGGCCTGCATTTTGGAGGACGGAAAGATTAGTGACGAAGGAACGGTAAAGGATATCTTTATACGTCAGCCGGAATCTTTGCAACGTTTGCTTGGAGAAGACCGGAAGAAATTACCGGCAAGCGGGCACAATATACAAATCGCTCATATGATGAACACCATGCAGGATGGTGAGATGCTTGGAAAGATGGCAATGGCCCTGGGATGTGTTTTTCCGATTATTGAGGGAAATATTCAGGACTATCAGGGAAGTCAGATGGGTGTGTTTACGATTAATGTGGATGAGGAACATTACGAAGCGGCGATTCGTTATCTGAATGAGAATGAATTTAAGTGGATGGAAGTGAAAGGGGAGCAGTAAGATGGTACTTAAAAATTATACCTATTGGCAAATATTTAAATTGTTGATTGTTCCAGCCTTTGTGGCAACTATGAAAATGTTGTTTTTTGCAACGCTATTTTCCACGGCGATTGGCTTTGTGCTTGGTGTAACGATTGTGGTTACCGAAAAAGGCGGCTTATATGAAAATATAATTATTAACCGGATACTTGATTTTGTGATTAATACCGTGCGTTCGTTCCCGTTTATTATATTGCTGATTTCAATCATTCCGTTTACGCGTCTGATCGCTGGAACATCGATTGGAGAGACGGCGGCATTGGTGCCACTAACAGTTGCATGTGCACCGTTTATGGGAAGAATTTTTCAAAATAGCTTGAAAGAGGTAGATCCGGCATTGATTGAAGCGGCGCAGTCCTTTGGCGCGTCGAAGATGCAAATCATTTTCCGCGTAATGCTGAAAGAATCGGTGCCTTCCATTATTTCCGGATTGTGTCTGGCAATCATTAATCTGTTGGGGTGCACAGCTATGGCCGGAGCGGTGGGCGCCGGCGGACTGGGAGCAATAGCGCTTACCTATGGATACCAGAACTTCAACATGAAAATTATGTATTCCATTTGTGTGATTTTGGTGGTGTTAGTAGCCATTATTCAGTATTTCGGCGATTGGATTTACCGGAAATTGAAATAACTTTGGTAGTGTCCGCTTGGCGGATTATACAAATATATTTTTAAGCAATAACAGGAGGTTATTATGAAAAAAAGAATTATTGCTCTGATGTTTGTGGCAGCTCTCGCTTTAGGATGCGTAGCTTGCGGGAAAACGGAATCGAAGACGGATTCAAACAAGAAAACAGCAAAAGAAGACAAGAAAGTGATTAAACTTGGTGTTCGTGATTCTTCCGATGCAATTGATGTTTGCAAAAAAGAAATTGAAAAAGCAGGATACAAAGTGGAAGTAACTGTTTTTGATGATTCTATTCAGCCAAACGTAGCGCTTGGAGAAGGAAGCATTGATATCAACTGGTATCAGCATGAGCCGTACTTAGATGCATATAATGCTGAAAATGGCACAGATTTTGTAATGGTTCAGCCGAAGACAGCGGCTCCGCTTTTTGCAATGTATTCTGATAAGATTAAATCAGTAGATGAGATTAAAGATGGTGCAACCATCGGACTTTGTAATGACGCAGCAAACCAGGCAAGAGGTTTGAGACTGCTTGAGCATGTTGGGTTAATCAAATTGGATGAGTCTGTGGAGACTCCAACCAAACTCGATATCAAAGAAAACAAGAAAAACCTGAAGTTTATTGAAACAGATATGCAGGTATTGCCACAGTCCCTTCCGGATGTAGATGCAATCGTGCTTGCAGCAGCACATATGGCAAATGCCGGTCTTGATGCACAGAAGTATGTGGCAGCATCCGATGATGCAGAAACGTTTGCAGTTGGTTTTGTAGTTAGAAAAGAAGACAAAGATGCAGAATGGGCTACCGGTCTTGCAAAAGCGGTACAGTGTGATGAACTTGCAAAATACTACAAAGAAGTAAAACAGGGAACCATGGTTCCAATGTGGAAATAGTGTACTAAATATGGAACTTATCAAGTTAGAAATGACGCCAAAAGAAAGGCGCGCAGCCTATGCAAAAGGGGAGGAGGTAGACCGGATTCCTGCCACGCTCAGCGCGGGGGAAACGGCTCCGCCTCTTTATGGATACCGCATGAGGGACTATTATTTTAATGCGGATGTGATTGTAGATGTGGAAAGCCGGCTGGCAGAAGATTTTGGCGCAGATAATATGGGCGTAGGCCTTGGACTTCGTTCGGTTGTGGAGGCACTGGGAACGGAAATTGCAATCCCGGAAAATAGCGTTTCTTATATAGCAAAGCCGAGATTACAATCCTTTGACCAGGTTCGGGAATTGTCCATGATTAATATTGATAGGGACGGAAGATTTCCAATTCTTATGGAGGCTCTGGATAAGCTCCTTAATAAGTATGGAAACGAACGGGGACTTGGCAGTGGATTGGCGGGCCCGTTCACAACAGCAGCCGGACTGATTGGAACCGAGCAGTTTTTGATGGGCATGATTCGTGACGAGGAAGGAGCGCATAGGCTCTTACAATTTACGACGGATTGTGTGGTGGAAGTCTGTAGGGAGATTAATAAGCGTTTTGGGATTGGGTTTATGTTGTCTGAGCCTATGGGATCCATGAATTTAATTAGCAAGAGACAGTTTAAAAAATTCTTTTTGCCATATCTGAAACAGACGGTTTCCCGTATGAATGAGTTCCAGGGCGGAACCGGTATTCATATTTGCGGAAACACGTCGGATCGTTGGCAGGAAGTGGTGGATGCAGGGGTCAGCTCCTTTTGGATTGATAACTGCGAAAGTATCAGAGAGCTAAAAGAATTGTACGGCGACCGGGTTGCGGTGATTGGTAACCTGCCGCCGGTGGATGTTTTGTGGAAAGGAACACCGGAGGATATTTGGATGCATGTGCGCAAGTGTCTGGAGGAGGCGGCTGATAGTCCCCTTGGCTATACGCTTAGTCCGGGATGTACAACACCGATGGGAACATCCAAAGAAAATATGATCGCATTTATGAATGCCGCGGCCACACTTGGACGCGGTGCGAAAAAAGGACAGTTGCCGAAAGGACTGTCATCCATTGTGTAAGCAAAAAAGAAAGCCATCGTGGAGTGTCCGCGGTGGCTTTTTAGTAATCATTCTGTTATTCGGTTATATCTACTTCCGGAAAACTTTTCGGAATTCGAATCAATAGCTTGTCAATTCGGTTCTTATCCATCTTTAATACCTTAAAGTAAATGTTGTTCATATCCGTAACTTCATCATCTACGGCAGGTAGATGATCCAAAAGTCCAAACACATAACCTGCAATGGAATCGTAATCCTCAGAGGTGATGGGGAGGGACAATTCCTGAGCCACATCATCTAAATTGGTGACGCCGAGTACTTGATACTCATTCTCGCCAAGAGGAAGAATGGGCTCTTCTTCTTCGTCGTACTCGTCATGGATTTCCCCAACGATTTCTTCCAGTAAATCTTCTAAAGTAACCAGACCGGCTACGTCACCGTATTCATCCAAAATGATGGCAATGGCAATGGACTGATCACGCATTTGCAAAAACAATTCCGCGGTATTCTTGTGTTCGTAGGTGAAGAATGGCTCGCGCATAATATCGCGTATGTGGAAATGTTTCCGGTCTTTAAGCAAAAGCAAATCTTTCATGTTGACGATGCCGACAATGTTATCCGTACTATCCTCGTATACCGGAATGCGTGTAAGCTTATCCTCGCTGTAAACCGCTAATAATTCATCATAAGTACAATTAATGTCTATCAGGGTCATGTCAATACGAGGAACCATCACTTCCTTGACCTGAGAATCGTGAAAATCAAATACGTTGGTAATAACCTGATGAGAATCCGATTCCAGTTCCCCGCTTTCGTGGCTGACGTTAATCATGGTACGCAGTTCATCTTCCGTAGGGGCATCCGCAGTAACGTCTGCATTTACGTGAAAAATACGCAATACGAATAATGCAAGATGGTTCACAATAAATATGATTGGCGTTAACAATTTCATCAGCACGTAAATAAAAGCCGAATAGGAAAGGGCCAACTGATCGGCACGCAGTGTGGCAATGGTCTTCGGTGTTATTTCTCCAAAAATCAGAACGAGCAACGTTAACAGACCGGTTGCGATACCGGCACCAACATTTCCCCACAAGGAAATCGCAAGCGTAGTAGCAAGCGAAGAGGCGGAAATATTAACAAGGTTGTTGCCGATTAAAATAGCACTCAACATTTTTCCCTTGTTCTGGGTAATTTTTAGGACGCGTTTGGCTCGACGATTACCTTCTTCTGCCTTGCTTTGCATACGTAATAAATTTGCAGTAGTAAAAGCAGTTTCCGCAGATGAAAAAAGGGCGGAAAGGAAAAGCAGCAGTATTAGGCAAACGAGCTGCGTCGCGACATAGGGGTCCATAGACTTCCTCCTTAATGTGATTTGTAGTGTCGCAGGACACGTTTATTTTATCATTATAGCACATCAAAAGTTGTTTTGTATAGGATATGCTTGAAGTTTCCTTGGCAATTCACTATAATAAGGGAGTATGTAGTTTAAGGATGGAGGAATTATGGTTAACGATTTTCCGTTTCAGAGGATAGTAGAACCGCTGCTATGCTGGTTTGACGAGAATAAAAGAACGCTCCCCTGGAGGAAGGACCGCAATCCTTATCATATCTGGGTTTCTGAAATAATGCTTCAGCAAACGAGAGTACAGGCGGTGATGGAATACTATGAGCGATTTATGAAGCGACTGCCTGATGTCACTGCCCTGGCAAACTGTCCGGAGGATGAGCTGATGAAATTATGGGAGGGACTTGGGTATTATAATCGTGCAAGGAACCTGCAGGCAGCAGCAAAGGAAGTGGTAGAAGTGCGTGACGGCCAGATGCCCACAACGTTACAGGAACTACTGGAATTAAAGGGGATTGGTGATTATACAGCCAGAGCCATTGCAAGTCAAGCCTTTGAAGTGCCGGTGGTTGCAGTAGATGGCAATGTACTTCGCGTGGTTACCAGAATTTCTGAAGATGATACGGATATTATGCAACCGTCTTTCAAG
>SVEW01000030.1 GCA_015057205.1 Lachnospiraceae bacterium
GTAAAACGTCTGATATCGGATATGGGACATCAGATTCGGACACCCCTTGCCAATATTACTCTTTATACCGGACTTTTGCAGGAAAGGCTGGAAAAATCGGAGGATGCAAAGCTGGCGGAAAAAATTGCAAACAATGCACAGACCTTATCCTTTCATGTGCAGGAACTATTAAAGGCATCCTACGCGGAGCAGGAGCTTATCTGTGTAAGACCAGAGAAAGCGGCAGTTGCAGATATTGTTCAGGGAGCCGGGCAGCGTGTGGAAGGGCTGGCCATGGATAAAGGGATTTCCATGAGGATAGATTGTGGAAAAGAAATGGCTTTGGCGGATAAGAAGTGGACAGAAGAGGCGCTTTTTAACGTACTGCACAATGCGGTAAAGTATTCGAAGCCCGGCAGTGAGATTGTGGTGGAGACCGAAGGGTATGAAAGCTTTGTTTGTATTCGGGTAAAAGATGAGGGCATCGGCATTCCGGAGGAGGAGACGGGGGCTGTGTGCGGGCGGTTTTACCGGGGCAGCAATGTGACAAAAGAAAAAGGACTTGGAATCGGGTTGTATTTAACCCGAGAAGTCCTAAGACGACAGCAGGGATATTTGAAGATAACGTCAAAAATTGGAAAGGGTACAACGGTGGCGCTGTACCTTTTAAGGGAAGAATAGCTTCTTGCGTACTTGGAAAAGTGTCGAAACTGTCACTTTTCAGAAAGATTTGCGTAAGAAGCTTTTGTTATGCTATAACCACAAAGAGAAAGGTGGTTCAAAATGAAGATTTTAACAGTTAAGAATTTAAAGAAATACTATGAAACCGGGGAGAACAGGGTAAAGGCACTGGACGGAATCAATTTGTCCATTGAAAAAGGGGAGTTTTTGGCCATTGTCGGTACTTCCGGAAGCGGAAAGTCTACCCTTTTAAATATGCTGGGGGGACTGGATAATCCGACAGAAGGAGAAGTGGTGATTGACGGTCAGGATATTTCCGGGCTTACGAGAGATGAGTTGACGATTTTAAGAAGGCGAAAAATTGGATTCGTTTTTCAAAATTATAATTTGCTGCCGCTTTTGAATGTGTATGAGAATATCGTGCTTCCCATGAAGCTGGATGGGAGAATGCCTGATGAAATGGCTGTAGATGAGATTCTTGCACTTTTGCATTTGGAAGAGAAAAAATATGCTATGCCAACCCAGTTATCCGGCGGGCAGCAGCAACGTGTGGCGCTGGCAAGGGCACTGTTCGGAAAGCCTACCATTGTGCTGGCGGATGAACCTACGGGAAATCTGGACAGTCGTACCAGTCAGGATGTGTTGGGACTGATGAAGGTATCGGCAGAGAAGCTGGGGCAGACCATTGTGATGATTACCCATAATGAGGAAATTGCGCAGTTGGCAGATCGGATTATCCGCCTGGAGGATGGCCACATTGTGAGAGGCGGTGAGGAGCATGCTTAAGGTAGAGAATGGCGGAGTTATCCGAGAGTTAGCAAAGGGCACATACCGGGCAAACGGGAAAAAGAATTTACTGACAGTGGTAGCAATTTTTCTTACCACCTTTCTAATCGCCAGCGTACTGTCTCTGGCAGTGGGATATTACCGGGCGGTAACACTACGTCAACGACGGATAAATGGGGTGGACTGCGACCTTATTTTGACGGAACCAAGCAACAAACAAATGAAGATTTTGCAGGATATGGAACAGGTAAAATATGCGGGACTAAGTGTGAAGTGTGCGATTGTGTCTGCCTTAAAGGACGTGGAATTGGATAAAGTGCGGCTTTTTTGGGTGGATGAGACCTGTTATAAGAAACAGGTGATTCCAGCAGTGACAGAGCAAAAGGGACATTATCCGGTAAAGGAAAATGAAATTATGCTTTCCAAAATGACCTTAAAAGCAATGGGAGTTAAAAATCCGAAGCTGGGAATGAAACTCCCACTTTCTTATGATACCCTAAAGGAAGGGGATGCAACGAACTATTTCGGGCAGTTTGTTTTAAGCGGTATCTACAGGGATTATACCGGACGAAAAACCGGCTACGTCTCCAAAGCATTTTTAGAAAAAACCGGAGTGAAGCAAACCGATTTTACCCAGGGAGAGGCAAAGATTTCTTTGAAAAATCCTTTGTATACCAAAGGGGACCTGGTGCGCATGCAGAAAAAACTAAAACTACAGCATCGGCAGGTTTTGGAGGCAGATGAGTATGCCATCTTAGAATTTTTGCGTATTATGGCGGGAATGGCGTGCTTTTTACTGTTTGTGTTTGCCAGCGGGTATTTGTTCATTTACAATGTGCAGTACATTTCCGTCAATAAGGACATTCGGTATTACGGACAATTAAAGACTCTGGGAACTACAACTGCACAACTGCGGAAAATAGTTAATAAGCAGTTATGGTGGAATGCGGTAGCGGGAATCGCCAGTGGCATCCTGGTGTCGGCACTTTTGGGAAAAAGGATTCTCGGGGCATGCATGGAGAGTATCGAAGCAGACCTGCATGTTACCGGCTATGGATGGGAAATGTGTGGAGTATTTTTCGTAGCAGCATTGTTTGCTTTGGGAGTTACCTTTATGGGAGGGCGAAAGCCTTGTAAAATGGTGGAAAATTATTCGCCGATGGAGGCTATGGGATTTCTTGGAGAAACCGTGCAGGGTGGTAAGCGTGAGAAAAAGACCAAGGGTGGCAGTATCCGGTCTATGGCTCTTCGCAATATGACACGGGATAAAAAGCAGTTTACCGTTATTTTGCTTTCCCTAAGTGTGGCAGTGGCACTGTTTATTATTGTGAATAGTGTGCTTTTGGCCGGAAATGCCCGGAACATTCTGAATCAGGTGAGTGATGACGATATGGAAATTCTCAATCTCACGTTGCTGGAAGATGAGGAAAAACAGGTGCTTTCGGAAAATCTGATAAATGAGATTTGCGATGTGAAGGGAGTAAAACAGGTTCGACAGTTGACGGGAACCACCGTTTATGTGCCTTATCAGAAGATATATGAGGGCTATTATAAGGCGTTGTATGCCGGACGGTATTCACCTGGAGATTATGAGAAGGACATGGCGGATTACAAGAAACATCCGGATAGCGGAATGTTTACCTGTCGGTTGATTGGAGTGGATGATGCAGAATTTGAGCAGTTGAATAAGAGCGTGGAAAAGCCCTTAAGTAAGCAGGAATTCAAGGAAGGAAACGTGGCATTTTTTACGAAAAATTTTACACAAGGAGATCATCAAATTCCGGGGAAAACCGTGAAATTTTGCCTATCTTCCGGGAAAAGAGCCGTTTCTCAAAAAATTAAGCTTGGCGCCATGCTTGTAAGCACTCCCGCATATTACGCCGCAGGGTATAATCCGGATTTGATTGTGAGTATGCAGTATGTGAAGAAGTTACTGGGGAAAAAGGCATTGACGGAAATGGTAAAGATTGACTATGAGAAAGCCTATGACAGACAGGCAGAGAAGCAGATTCGGTCACTTTTAAAAGGAAATAAGCTGGTGTCAGTGGAATCAAAGATAGACCGATTCAACGAAATGAAGAGTGGAGAGAAAAAAATCAAGCTTCTGGGGAACAGTATTGCGTTGTTGATTATGATGCTGGCTCTTTTAAATTTTGTGAATATGATGTCTGCCGGATTGGAAAGCCGTAAGGCAGAGTTTGCAGTGTTGGAAAGCATCGGAATGACCCGTAAACAGTTACGGGAAATGATTACGAAAGAGGCGATTTATTATGGCCTATTTGCCATAGGAGTTGCCGGTATCATAGGATTTCCGGTGAGTTACCTTGCCTTTGAAAGTTTTAAACAATATGATATTGCTTTCCGGATTCCGTTTTTGTCGGATGCCATTTTGTTTGGGGCAATCATTATGGTATGCGTTGTTACAGCACGTATTATATTTGGCAGAATGCGGAAGTTTTCAGTGGTGGAATTATTACGGAACGTGGTCTAGTTCCGTAGAAGATTTTTGCAGTAAAAAGTGGAATCTTATGATATAATGTTTTTAAGTGGGGAGAGAAAGGAAGGTAAAAATGAACGAAACGTTGAATGTATTGGAAAGCAGACGCAGCTGCAGAAATTTCAAACCGGATATGGTAAAGGAAGAGGAATTACAGGCAATTCTTAGAGCGGGAACCTATGCAGCAACCGGCATGGGAAAACAGAGCCCTATCATTATTGCTGTGACAGATAAAAAGCTTCGTGATGAAATCATGGAAGAGAATCGGAAGATTGGTGGTTGGAATGAAGGGTTTGATCCGTTTTACGGTGCACCGGTAATTCTCATTGTGCTTGCGAAGAAGGATGTGGTTACCCATGTTTATGACGGTTCTCTTGTTATGGGAAATCTCATGAATGCGGCGGAGAGTCTGGGTGTTGCAAGTATTTGGATTCATCGAGCAAAAGAGGAGTTTGAGTCTGAGTTTGGCAAGGCGCTTTTGAAAAAACTGGGCATCGCAGAAGAATACGAAGGAATCGGCCATTGTGCACTTGGCTATGCGGATGGACCGGTTAACGAAGCTGTGCCAAGAAAAGAGAATTACGTGTTTTACTGTAAATAGTGAATACGGGGTTCTATGAAAGGATAATTCGTAGGTTAGAAGGGGAAAGCTATGACTACGTCGGAAGTACTTATGGTAGCAATTGTTGCCAGTATACTTGCCATGTTTTTTGAGGGATTTATAGTCTTTAGAAATCTTAAAAATAAGCTTCATGCATATTTGTTTCTTAACTGTGTTACCATGCTTATCAACAATACCGGGTATCTTTTGCAATTGTTGTCAAATGCAGAAGATGCCTATATTGCTGCGCTTAAATTTTCTTATTTGGGAAGAGTCTGGATTCTTTTCTCGCTGGTTATGTTTACCATTGAGTTTTGTCATATTAAAATGCCGGAAATTGTTCCAAGAATACTTGCATTTATAAATGTGGTGGTGTATTGTTTTATATTTACGTTGAAGGAACATACCCTTTACTATTCTAAAATCTGGTTTGATAAAAACGGAATGTTTCCGGTGCTTTTGCATAGAAACGGGATTGTACATAAAGCATTTATGCAGTATCAGAGTATCGTTATTGTTGTAATTTTTCTGTGGCTATTTCAGTCGGTAAAGAAACACAAAGGAAAAACTGCAAGAAAACGAGTGTATATTATTATCGGAGGGTTTCTGATTGCGGCCACCCTTTATATGTTGCAGATAGGCCATGTTTTCTTTGTTACCTATTACTTTGATATTTCTGTTTTGGGTAATGTAGCTATCACCATATCCATGTTTATTGCTATATTTCGGTATAACTTGCTTGGCGTAATTGATATGGCCAGAGATTACATTGTTGACAGGCTTTCGGAAGGGGTGATTGCGCTGGATGAAAACGGGAGAGTGCAGTATTACAACGAGCATGCAAAAGAACTTTATCCGGAAATAGTGAGAAGTCCGAAAGAAGTCGTAAACCGATTGCAGGAGGCGATTATGCATGGAGAGACGGTGACGGTAGGCGACCGGTATTATACGCCGGAGGAAAAAGAACTTTTGGCGGATGGTGAAGTAATTGGAAAATTGTACGCATTGGTGGATACAACGGTGTTAAAACAGCGGGAATACAAGTTAAAATCCGACGCAGCAATCTTGGAAATGGCTGCGAATAGCATGAAAGAGCGTCTAAACGCTTCGGAGGAGCTTCTTAGCCAGGATCGGACAATGCGTCATGACAGAAGACATTTTGAGGCACTTATTTTGGCATTGATTCAGGACGGAAGAGTGGAGGAAGCAAGAAAATGTCTGGAGGAACGCCTGGCTCAAGAGCCACATTCTTGTAGACGTTATTGTGATAATACGACGGTGAATGCGGCATTGATGCATTATGTCACCATGGCTGAGCGGAATCATATCAAGGTGACGGTAGCTGCTAATATCCCGTATCATCCGGGAGTGGATGAGATGCAGCTTGCTATTGCCATCAGCAATCTTTTGGAAAATGCCATTCACGGTTGTTTAAGGGTTCCGGAAGCACAACGTTTTATAGAGATTAGGGCGCGATTCAAGGAACAGCTTCTCTTAGAGATTGTGAATTCCTGCGATGGGAAGCAGACCTTTGATGAAGAAGGACGCCCATTGGCGGCAGAAGAAGGACATGGAATTGGAACGAAAAGTGTGCTTGATTTTGTAGAAAAGACCGGCAGCGATATTCGATATAGTGTTGCGGAAGGTAAGTTTAGAGTGCGTATGATTGTAGGGTAAGGAGCGTTTTATGAAAAAAGGGATAGTAGTGTTAGCGGTGGTGGTAGCCTGCCTAGGTGTTTTTATCGGGTGCAGTAAGGAGTCTGGAGATGGGAAAATCACCATTACATTTCAAACCTGGAATCCGGCGGATTCCGGACCGGATAGCCCAATCTATAAGATTATTGATTCTTTTGAACGGGAAAATCCGGATATTCACGTGGAATATAAATTTGTGGGTTCGAATGCATATCAGGAGCATATGCGGGTGGAACTGATAGGAGAGCATGGCCCTGATTTATATGGTATCAGTTCGGGCGCATCCTTTGATGCATTCCGGATGTTTGAGGAAGATGTCACGCCATTTTGCAAAAAATTATGGGGAGAGGACTGGTCTCATAAGTTTCTGGATTCCTGTATGGACAGAGTACAGGATGCGGATGGAAAAACCTACGGGCTTCCTCTGGGACAAACCTATGCAGGATATCTGTGGGCGGATGTAAATATGTTAAAAAAATACGGTTGCGAAGTGCCGCGAAACTACAAAGAAATGCAAGCGACCTGCCGGATTCTTCGGAAAAACGGGCAGGTGCCATTAGCCATTGGTGCAAAGGATGCATGGATGAATTTGGATATGTGGATGTCCATTGCGGCGGATGTTGACAAAGATGCTTTATACGATGCTATAGAGGGAAAGAAAAGTTTTGAATCGAAAGGAATGATAGAATCTTTTCAAATATGGCAGGATTGCTTTCAAAATGGAGTGTTTCAGGATAAGGCTATTGATATGCCTATTTATGATACCGTGAATGATATGTTTCAGCGGGAGGGGCGTATTCCTATGTTTGCAAACGGTTCCTGGGCAATGAATATGTATACGGTAAGCGATAAGAAAACGCGGAAAAATTTTGATAAAAAGGGAGCCAATCACGAGGTATTTTTAATTGACTGGAATGGAGATGGAACCGTGGCGCCGGTGACGGGAAGTGCAGATGTGATTCTTTGTTTGAATCCGGAGTCTGAACATAAAGAGGCTGCGTTTCGGTTTATGGCATATCTGGTGAATGAGGGACAAGAGCTCTTAGTAAATCGGTACCTTGAGTATATGCCATCACGAGGGGATATGGATTTGAACGTGCAGGGCTTAAGCGAAGATGGAAAAAAGAATCTTTCGTATATCATAGAAAATGGGAAAACGAATGTTGCCGGAGCCAGAGGGATTCCGTATGAAGATTTGAATATAGCGGTGTGCGACGCCCTAAAAGAATTGGCACGCGGAAAAATTACTCCTAAAGAAGCGGCAAAGCAGATTCAGGAAGTTTCAGAGAAAATTGTACGAGAATAAATATGGAGGCATTATGTTACAAGATATAGAACCAAAGGTGTTGTTAAATGAATTTCGGCAGCAGGAGGCATCGCAAAGCGATCGTGTAATCGCTATGAAAGGCGGAAAAGTGTTGATGAGGGTTGCCGGAGACGAGGTAATCCTGCCCCGGGTGAAAGATTTTGCGGATCCGGTATCCCAGTACCGGTATTTGTTTTCGGTAGATGATGAGACCTATGTTTTCCGGACAACGACGATTCCGGAGATTCCGGAAGGATTTACCTATGAAGACCGGTTTGCTTTTCGGGATAGGAAACCGGCGGATGTTTGTTTTGCAGGCGTGGTTGGTTACCATTTGGGATTATGGTATGAGCAGAATCGTTTCTGCGGATGTTGTGGTTCGGCGCTGGAAGCCGGAACCACAGAGCGGTCTTTAGTGTGTCCCAAATGCGGAAATGTGGTGTATCCACGGCTGAATCCGGCAGTGATTGTAGCGGTTGTTCACGAGGATAAAATTTTGTTAAGTCGTTACGCCCATGGACATACCAACCGCTATTCTTTAATTGCCGGTTTTTGCGAAATCGGGGAGTCTGTGGAACAGACGGTGCATCGCGAGGTAATGGAAGAAACCGGCTTAAAGGTTAAGAATTTTAGATATTTTGGCAGTCAGCCCTGGCCTTTTACCAGTAGCCTTTTGATGGGCTATTTTGTGGAGTTGGATGGAGGGGCAAAGATAACACTGGATGAAACAGAGCTTAGTGAGGCGGTATGGTTTGACCGGGAGCACCTGCCGGAAACCCACAGTACTCTAAGCTTGACCTGGACCATGATTGAGTATTTCCGGAATCACCCGGAACTGGAGTTTTAGACGCAGCGTATGCAGAAAATGTGGAGGAAAAGGAAAATGGACAGAAAATATGAAAAAATATTGGAAAAGCTGTGGTGCCCGGAGTGTCATGAAGTATTCCGGCTGATCAGCGAAAAAGAAGAATGCGGCGAAGTGGTAGAGGGCGTGCTTTTATGTGCCAATGGGCACCGCTTTGGTATTCATGGTGGTGTAGCGGATTTTGGTTCCCAGGAGCAGGAAAGCGGAAATGCCTGGAGCGAATATTTAAAGGACATGGATTATGAGACCATGGAGCAGCAGATTGAGCAAGCAAAGCCTGAGAAGGAAAAAGAGCAACAGACCATGCTTTTAGAAGCGCTGACAGAGCTGGTTTGCAAGAAGAATCCGGAGACCATCGTGGATATTGCCAGCGGAAGGGGAATGTTTTTGGATCACCTGATTCCCGAGCTTGCGGATGAGCAGATTCCTATTGCCACGGATTTAAGCTTTGAGATTCTGGCCAGAGACCGGATGAAATTTAAGAAGAAGTATCCGGGCAAATTCGTTTTTTATATGGCGTGTGATGCAACCAATATGCCGGTTCGGGAAGGAAGCGTGGCGGTAACCACTTCCTTTTTTGGCATTGCCAATATGTTTGGTTTAGAAGAAAAAGGCGTGACCGAGGCTGCCAGAGTAACGGCAAAGGGCGGAGCGCTGTTTAATGGGATTATGAATATCAAAGAGGATTCGGAAGGCTACCGGAAGCTGAAGGGATTTATGGTAGAACAAAAGATGCCAAAAGCCGGGGATATCTTTCTGGAAGAGGGGGCAAAACGGATTCACGAAAAGTTTTTTGACCAGGTGGAAATGAAAAACATCGTGGAAGATGTGCGGGAACCTGAGGAAAATGTGCTGGACTTGTTGCCTTATCCCGGGGAGTGGTTTGCGTATCGGATTGCGATTGGAAGGAAATAGCTTATGAAATATGAGAATATTACGAGGGCGACGTTTCTGCGTCGCCCCAATCGGTTTATTGCGGAAGTCATGATAGATGGAAAGCAGGAAACCGTTCATGT
This sequence comes from Lachnospiraceae bacterium, assembly GCA_015057205.1. GTDB lineage: Bacteria > Bacillota > Clostridia > Lachnospirales > Lachnospiraceae > XBB1006. Next base: position 9,427 of record SVEW01000030.1, read on the forward strand.
GAAAAATACGGGACGCTGTAAGGAGCTGCTGATTCCGGGGTGTGAGGTGTGGCTGACAGAGCCGGGAACGCCGGGGCGAAAAACAAGATATGATCTGGTGGCAGTTCGCAAAAGTACAGGGGTGCTTTTTAACATTGACAGCCAGGCGCCCAATAAGGTGGTAAAGGAATGGCTGGCGACGAAGGACTATGATGTGGTAATTCCGGAATACACCTATGGTGCTTCCCGCATTGATTTTTACATGGAAAAAAGCGGTGAGCGTTACCTTATGGAGGTAAAGGGGTGTACCCTGGAAATAGAGGGCATGGGCTACTTTCCGGATGCGCCCACCGAGCGTGGCGTGAAGCATCTTCGGGAGCTTATCAAGGCAAAAGAGGAAGGATTTCATGCCATGCTTGCTTTTGTCATCCAGATGGAGGGGGTATCGGAGGTGCGCCCCAATGTGGATACCCATCCGGAATTTGGAGATGCCTTGGACGAAGCGAGAAAGGCCGGGGTAGAGGTGCTTTTTTTAACATGTCATGTGGAGCCGGATTTGTTGGAAATTCCGAGGGCAATGACTTATGGTAAAATTATGAAAAAAGGATGATAGAAGAATGAAAAAAGGCGCCTCATCTTTCGATGAGGTTCGCCTTTGTAAATGACTGATTTTATTCGCAAATTACCATTTCCGGAGTTGCCTTATTTACGATATGTTTGGTAACGGTAGCGCCAAGCTCTTTCTCAATGAGACCTTTCATTTCGTCAAGGGCAGCATTCAGGTTCTCGCTGCTATTTCCGTCTACGGTTTCGATAATCATAAATGCATTGGTGGTGTCTTCGGTTAACATGGTACGGATACCTTCCCGCCAGTTAAAGCAACGGCAAATGGCACCCTGTTCATCTTTGTAAACAACTTCACCTTCTGCCGGCGGATCGCTTTCGTCACTTCCGTAAGTGATGAATTCTTCACCACCCTGTGCAACGGTAAGTTTCACATCGCCAACGAATTTATCAATATCTTCGCCACCTACCGGCACTCCGTATTTTAAGGAAATACCATTGTATAGGTCAACTAAAGGATTGATGCAACCAATGTCATTTCCCTTAGAAACACGTTTCAAAAGCGCTTCGATGGAGCAGCGGGCTCCCTTCTTGGTCTTAAATTTATAAAATGCATCACGCCAGGTGCGGATAACCGGATTAGCGGTAAACTCGTCTTCCGCAATATGCTTCTGTGCTTCAACCTGTGCATTTTGCAAATAATCAGCGTATTTGTTCTCGTCTACGATATGGTTGTTAATACCATTGCAGACAAGAATTCCGATTTCTACTTCCGGAAAAATGTTCAATAAATCTTGTTCAATGATGAATTTCTTCATGAGTGAAACCTCCCTTTCATTAGTAAAAATAGGTAATTGCGAAACTGCTCTGCGGCGTATGCCGCACGAGCAATTACCTAATTAGTAAAAAGGCACTCTATCCACACATCTTCTAAGACCTAACGATGTGTAAACGAGCGCATGTAAGCTCACTACCCGGTGGCAGTATCTTTATGATAAGGAAATTGTAGCATGGTTTATACCGTTTGTCAATTTAATGGCTAAAAAGAAATTGCAAATTTAGTGTAAAATTGTCCGTAAGCGGTGTGATAATCGGCGGCCTGTTATGCTTCGTATAAAATGATAGTACATGATATAGAAAAGGAGTGATACTATGGATAGAGAACCAATGGTGTATTCCGTGCCGAAAAAAAGGGGAAGCGTCTGGCCAGAGGATATTTGTCCGGCATATACCCCGCGGGAGGATGCGATACCAAGTGTAAAGGGATGTTGGTATTGCAAGTACGCAGATTTTCATTTAAAGGAGGAACGTGCCTTGGAAGTCGGCATTTGTAATTGGCCGGAAAAAGTATTAGAATAAAAGCGAACCAAAATAATCCTCAGGACAATATATAGGTGTAAGGGATAAAAAGCCCGAGATCTTAATCGCGACTAAGAGAGGAAAACACATGACGATTCAGGAGTTAGAACAATATATCGAACAGCATGGTGACAGTATTTATTCGTTTTGCAGAAAACTGAGCATGGATGTAGATCAGGCCGAAGAACTGTATCAGGATGTCTGGTTGAAAGCGTTAGGCGATATGCGACGTATTCATGCGGATGAGAATGTTAAAAGTTATCTGCTTGGAATTGCTGTCGGGATATGGAAAAACAAGAAAAAGAAATACGCTGTTCGTAAACGGATTGCTCCATCGGTGGCTATTACAGAGGAGATGGCGGAAGTGTTAAGTGACGACCGGGATACTACTATGGAGGAGGTGCTTTTCGAAGAGAGAAAGCAGGCAGTGTCGGAGGCAATCAATAGCCTGGAGGACAACTACCGGATACCTGTTTTGCTCTACTATATGGAAGGTCAATCCGTAAAGGAAATCGCGCATGCACTCCATCTTCCACAGGGCACCGTGAAGCGGCGCCTGTGGGTTGCGAGAAATAAATTGTCAAAAGAACTGGAGGGTTACATAGATGAATAAATTAGATGAGTTGTTATATGAAACCTTAAAGGTAAATGAGACACCATCCGAAGAACTGAATCGCCGTGTTTTGAAAAAAGCACGAATGGAGGAAAATCGAATGGTAGGAAAGAAAAAATTAGTGGCAGCAGCGGCAGTTGCAGTATGTATTACATTGGCGGGAGGAACCGGTTATGCGGCATATCGTTATATGACAGCGCAGCAGACGGCAAAAGATTTGGGAAGTGAAGAACTTTCGGAATACTTTAAAGAATCCGACGTGGTGGCAGTTAAAGAAGATGGAAACTATCGTTTCCGTTATTTGGGAAATGCAAGTGCAAAGTTGAAAGATGCTTTTTTATCTCAGGAAGATAAAGACACAACTTATGTAGCTTTAGCGGTAGATAGATTGGATGGAAAGGCTATGAAGGAAGAGGAATTTGTGGCCTCTCCGTTGATTCAGGGATTAAATCCACAGCAGTATAATGTGTATACCATGGGTGGTGGAGCTACCTGGAAGGTGAAAAAAGGTGTGTTATACATGATTATGAGTGTGGATTCTATTGAAATGTTTGCAGACAGAGAAGTATACCTTGCCATTACCAAGGGAGCGGATTATGTTGCCGGATATGATTATAATAAGGATAGCGGAAAGATTTCTGCAAAGGATGAGTTCGACGGAATCAACGTACTATTTACCATGGAAATGGACAAAGACAAAGCGGATACCAAGGCTCAGGAAGAGTATCTTGAGCATTTTGGGAAGAGTAGTTCAGCGGACGAGCAGGAAGATGAAGTAAAAGCGAAGGATGCGGATTTACAGGCATTCCGGGAATTGGATTTTACCGCTATGGACAGAGAAGCTATTGATAAAATTGTGGAAAAGGGCGACTGCTTCGATTCCTATGAATTTAAAGCAGATAGCGAAGGCGTCTTCCATGTAAAGGTAGAAAACGAGTATCTTTCTGCAGCGGGAACTTTTACAAAGTCGTTTTATGATGAAGGAAAACCAACCCTTGTAGAAGCCCACTTCGACGAAGCAGATTTTGTAATTATGCAGTATGATCTGGTAGATGAGGATGGCATTTTGCATGAGAAATATATTAAATTTAATGCAGAACAGGTAAAAGAAATCGTAAAATAAACAATTGATATAACCGTGTAAAACAGACCGGATTCCGTGTGAGCCCGGTCTGTTTTATTGTTTGGTGTTATGCTTATGGGAGAAAAGCAAACAAGGTTGTTTCGGAGAGGAGAGTTGAAGACATGGAAAGAACATTGGGAATTATTCAGACGTTTTCAAAGATAGGAAAAATCTTAAGTAAGATTGCTTACATCTGCTGTCTGGTAGGGGGGATTTGCTGTATTGTGGGGGTGTGCTCCCTGGTTATCGGTAGCGATGATGTAATAAAGCTAGGTGGAGTCACCATCCATGGCCTTGTGGAAAAAAGTGCTAACATGAAAATGGGAACCATCTATGCGGCAGTAATCAGCGGCGCCATCGGCTGTGCCGGCGGTTTTGTTTTGGCAATGCTTTGTGGAAAATATTTTAAGCATGAGTTAGAGGCAGGCACGCCCTTTACTATGGGCGGGGCGAAGGAATTGCGACGATTGGGCATATTCTGGATTTGCGTTCCCGTTGTTACCAGAACCGCAATGGAAATTGTTTATGTGATTTTGGAACACTTCATGAAGGTGTCATCAAAGGCGGAGGTCATGGGAGATGTATCCGGCATTGGAATTGGTATCACGCTGATTGTAGTTTCCTATTTATGCCAGTATGGGGCAGAACGATTTGGAGATTGCACATTCTTAGAAAAGGAATAAAGGATGATAGGGCAAATAAGGATTGCGCATTGTCCGAGAATTATGATATTGTAATCATAAAGGAGGATTTTGCTATGGATTTTATAGAATTAAAAGAAAGTCTGGAACAAAAGGGATATCAGGTAAGTGAGTTTACGAATAAAGAGGAAGCGGCTCGTTATCTGAATGAGCAGATTGATGGAAAAAGCATAGGTTTTGGAGGTTCCATTACTCTGGATGAAATGGGATTGTATGATAGTCTTGGAACCCACAATAAAGTATGGTGGCACTGGAAGGGAACGGATGGGCTGACAGTATCGGAAATTCATAAGGAAGCTGCCGTGGCACAGATTTATTTTTCTTCCGTAAACGGCATTGCCAAAACCGGTGAGATTATTAATATTGACGGTACGGGAAATCGTGTGGCAAGCACCATTTACGGACATGAAAAAGTGTATTTCGTAGTTGGTGAAAATAAAATCGCAGATACCTTAGAGGGTGCCATGGAGCGCGCCAGAAATATTGCGGCACCCCTCAACGCAAGACGTTTGAACAGAAAAACGCCATGTGCTGTCAAAGCTGACCATTGCTACGATTGCAAGAGTCCGGAGCGAATTTGCAAAGCAGCCAGCATTTTCTGGGGTAAACCGAATAGTCAGGAATTTGAAGTGGTATTAATCCACGAGAAATTGGGATATTAGAATACGGAAATTTGGGTAATTTCGCTAAAAAAGTATTATAGCATTTGGTTAGTAGGTAGAAAATACATAAAAAAGGACATGTGGGCTGTTTTGAAAACTGTGTGAATGTTATAAGTAAGATAACCCTTTTGGGAGAAGTATATTAAAATAAGGAGGCTTATGAGTAATGAATAAGTTCGGAAGAAAAGTTTTAGCCCTTACTTTGGCCGTAACGATGGTGATTCCATCATTCGGTACTGCGATGACAGTAAAGGCCGCAGAGGGAGACACCAAGACTATCCAGATTTTGCAGACAAGCGATTTGCATGGAAAATTTGTACCATTCAAGTATGCAACCTATACAGAGGATAATTCTGGAAGTTTAGCACAGCTTGCAACCATCATCAAGGAAAGAAGAAATGATAACACGATACTTGTGGATGGTGGGGATTCTGTGCAGGATAACTCAGCACAGTTGTTTTTAGAGGACAAAACACATCCGATTTTAAAAGGATTAAACCTTTTGAACTATGATTACTGGACGTTTGGTAATCACGAGTTTAATTTTGGAATGTCTACCCTGGCGAAGATTAAGAAGCAGTTCAAGGGTACGGTTTTAGGTGGAAACGTATACGACAAGGACGGTAAAACAAGATTTGGTAAATTATATGATATCGTTGAAAAAGATGGTGTAAAAATTGCAATCATCGGTGTGGTTACACCGAATATCACCCGTTGGGATGCTACTAATCTGAAAGGATATAAGGTGACAAGCCCGATTGACGAAGTAAAAGCAGCGATTGCTGAAGTAAAAGGTAAAGTAGATTTAATTGTTGTATCTGCCCATATGGATGAGAAAAACGAATATGAAGTACCAGGCTCCGGTGTGGAAGATTTAGTTAAGGCTTGTCCGGAAATCGATATTTGTCTTGCCGCGCACGGACATCAGGTTCTTAATAAGACAATTGGTAATACCCTTGTAACAGAGAACCAGAATATGGGACAGACATTAACCGATATCGATATTACACTTAAGAAAAACGCGGAAGGTAAATATGAAGTAGTCAGCAAAGAAGCGGAAACCGTATCTGCTAAAGGCGTGGAAGCTGATAAAGAAATGTGCGATGCATTGGCGTCTTATGACAAGAGAGCAAAAGAAGATGCACTTTCTGAAATTGGTCAGTTATGTGGTGGCGATTTAGCACCGATTAATGAAATTCCGGGAATTACCCAGGCACAGCTTCAGGAAACAGCAATGATTAACCTGATTAATAAGGTTCAGATGCATTATACCGGTGCAGAAATCGGCGCAGCTGCGTTATTTGATGTAAACTCCAATATCAAAGAAGGAAAGATTTTAAAGAAAGATGCTTCTTTGATTTACAAATATGACAATACCCTGTACAAACTTAAGATTACAGGAAAACAGTTGAAACAGTACATGGAGTGGTCTGCATCCTACTACAATACGGTAAAAGAAAACGACCTTACAGTATCTTATGATGAAAACATTAGAGCGTATTCTTATGATATGTTTGCCGGAGTGAACTATGAAATCAATCTTTCCAAAGAAGTTGGAAATAGAATTGAAAATCTTACATTAGCGAACGGTAAGCCGGTAAAAGATAATGCATCTTATATTTTGGCGGTAAATAACTACCGCGCAAATTCGCAGCTTCTTTCCTATGGTGATGTGTATAAGAAAGAAAACGGTGATACGTTACCGAAACTTCTTGAATTAGACGTAACTCCGGACGGATCTACAACTGCTGTTCGTGATTTGATTGCAAAATACATCAACGACGAATTACATGGAAAAGTGTATCCGGAATATAATAATAACTGGAAGATTACCGGAATCAATTGGGATGAAGCAGAGCATGATAAAGTAGTTGCACTTGCGGCAGCAGGATTAATCACTGTTCCGACTTCGAAAGACGGAAGAACACCAAACGTGAAATCTGTTACAAAAGAAGACCTTGCAGCATTTGCAGATGTTAAAACAAGCCGTATTAAATTTAACGGCAATGGTGGCATGACAAACGGACAGAGTATTTGCTATGTAGATGGTAAGAAGTTTGGCGAAAAAGCGACCACCTTCCGTGCAGGATATAAATTCAATGGTTGGTATACAGAGGCAAAAGGCGGAAAACTTTTATCCGATGAAGAACTGGAAGCACTCACAGACAGTCAGACGGTATATGCACATTGGACCAAAGTTAACGTAAAAAATGTGAAGGTTTCTTTAGTGAAAGCAACAAAGAAATCCCTTTCCGTAAAAATCTCAAATGCAAAGAGCGCAGAGAAATTTGTAGTTTCTTATTCCTTGGATAAGAACTTCAAGAAAGGCGTTAAGAAGGTAACTGTTAAGACTGCAAATGCAACCTTAAAGAATTTGAAGGCAGGAAAGACTTATTACGTAAAAGTAAAAGCCATCGCAAAAGATTCTCTGGGAAAAGCAGTAAGTAAGACATCTAAAGTCGTAAAAATGAAAACAAAATAAAATTTCTATAACGGGGCCTCGCACTAAATAATTAGTGCGAGGTTCCGTTTTGTGTGCTGTAGGAAATTTGATGAAAGTGGGGGATAAGCTCTTTACGGATAAAAAAGAAGCCGGAACAGCCCTTGTGGAGATGTGCAAGGAAATAAAAACAATCAATGCCACTAAAGGCAAAGGGAAAAGAAGAAACTTTATAAGATAATTTGAAATTTTTTATTTTTATTCCCAACTTTATTCCCAACATGATATAATGAATTTGATTGGGAATAAAAGTTGGGTAAAGGAGCATACTAATGGATATTAAACAAATTGTTTTAGATTTATGTGCCTTAAGTGATGAACAGGAATGGTTTGAATTTAAGGAAAACTGGTTTCAGCCTGAGGCATTAGGCGAATATGTATCTGCCCTGTCAAATGCGGCGGCTTTTCATTATAAAAAATATGCGTATTTCATTTGGGGTGTAGATGATACAACCCATGAAATTGTAGGAACAACATTTAACCAGTATTGTGAATATAACAAGGAACCGTATCAGAATTATCTTGCGAGAAATCTGTCACCAAGCATAAATTTTAGTTTTGAAGAAACAGAAATTTATGGAAAGAGAGTCGTTGGTTTGGTAATTCCTGCGGCAACCGAGATTCCTACGGCATTTAAAGAAAAGAGGTTTTTAAGGATAGGATCATCAAAATGTAATATGAAAGATTACCCTAAGAGAGAAATTGAACTTTTCAAAATACTGGATGGAAGAACCGAAACGATAGAAACAGTACCGGCAAAATACCAGGAACTTACATTTCAAAAACTCTTTGGATATTACGGTTCCAAAGGTATTGTTCTAAATCAAAAGACGTTTATTAAGAATCTGGGGCTAAAAACAGAAGAAGGCGAGTTTAATATATTAGCGCAGCTTCTATCGGATAATTCTCATTTTCCGCTTCGTGTATCTATTTTTGATGGAGAAACAAAAGGCTCTAATCTTTTCTCTGTACGTGAATTTGGAAATGACTGTTTATTATACAGTTTGGATGAGTTGTTGCGTTATGGAGATGTATTGAACTTGATTCAGGCGGATGAGACAGACAGGGTCGTTGAACGAAAGGAGGTTCCGTTATTTGATAACAAGGCATTTCGTGAGGCTGTCATAAATGCCGTCCTGCACAATAAATGGGTGGAAGGAAATGAACCTATGATTTCGGTATTTTCCGACAGAATAGAGATATTATCAAGGGGAACACTTGCTCCGGCACAGACCATGGAGGGATTTTTCTTAGGAGAATCAATCCCTGTAAATGAAAAGTTGTCCGAGATATTTCTTCAACTGCATATAAGTGAGAAATCCGGACGAGGGGTTCCTAAAATTACGGAAATGTATGGAAAAGATGCATTTTCATTTAGGGAGAATTCCATTGTTGTTACTATCCCATTTGAGAGAATAAATAAGGTTGGGAATAAAGTTGGGAAAAAGGTTGGGGATAAGAAACCCTTAAATTCCAGAAGACAAAAGATTATTGCAGAAATGAGAGACAATCCAAACATTACAACTGCGGAACTTCATAACATATTAGGTGTGAGTGAAACAGCAGTAGAAAACAATATATCATTTTTAAGAGAAAATGGTTATATAGAGCGGGTTGGCTCAAAAAAGGCAGGATACTGGAAAGTATTATAAGTGTTGTAAAACTATAAAACGAAGATAAGATGTAATCGGATAACAAAAGAAAGAAGGTCAATGCTCATTTTATTTTGAACTCCCTAGAAATAAAGGATTTAATAATAAAAAAGGCAGGTAAAGTTGACATTACCGCACGGGAAGTAGGTTGCATAGAATAGAAAAAAACGGACAGACTAATCGTAAGCGTATGGATTAGGAGGAGTATTTTTGTATGAAGTCAACCTTTCGGCAGGAGATTATACCACTCATTGGCATCGTCCTGATTTCGGGATTGGCGATGGGAGGACTGCAGCTTTTAAAAGGCATTAGTCAGATGCCTCTACAGCCATCGGTATGGGTGGCAGGGGAGCGAAGTGATCCCACGCTTGGTCGTGGGATTGCGAGTATTGTATATGGTGTGCTATCGGCTTGCTTTCTTCGCATTGCGATGCGGAGAGAGAAACGATTATGGGAAGATGGAAATACCGTATTTTTCTTTTCGGCAGCAGGAGGTATGTTGGCGTGGGTTGTGATTGGCGAACTATCCTGGCATTTTGGATTGCCGGTCACTACCAAAGAAGGAATGGTTATGACAACAAATTTCTCACGTATCGAAAGTATACAGGGGGTATGGATGTTTTTCCTGCTTTTGGGAATCGTTATTCACATGGTAAAACGCGGGATGATTGCGGTGACGCTGTATGTGGGGACCTTTTTGGGAAACTGGTACGGACATCTTTGTATGATTGCAACCTATCCAATGGCAATGTGCCTGGGATGCAGGCTTTCTATGGCCAGTTGGTATCGCGCAGTGGGATTAGGCAATGCCATTGTTTTTGGGGCAGTGGGGCTTTGGCTTTGGAGAAGAAAGACGAAGTACCTTGGTTCTGTGTGCCTGTATGTTGCATTGGGAACGTTATTTTTTGGAACGATTATGGGAAAAATATAAATGATTTTACGACCTTTTCGGCAAATCCGGAGTACCCGCTTGTCATTTACCTTAATACCATGATTTTCGTGTTCTTCTTTGATGGCCTGATAGATATCACCATGCCTTACTAGGCTCAGTCTCGCCCCTTCTCTATTTAGTCGAGTTTTTTTAAGAAAGATA
>SVEW01000031.1 GCA_015057205.1 Lachnospiraceae bacterium
CTTCGTCAGTTTCACTTTCGTTCCAACAGGAACGGTGCCAATTTGCGTTTTTGCAGTTTTATCGGAGTAAATCGTAAACTCCTTTGAAACGGTAAGTTCGCAAACGCCGGACTTTTGGTTCTGATTATCAGAGTTAAGTAGGTAATAGTTCGTTACCTTGTGGGTTTTGCTTTTTAGATGAAAAGCACCATTCTTATAGGTATAGTAGATATTGAAATGAAAAAGTCCAATGCCGGAGCCGTTGTCACTCGTGTTGACACGAAGCTCGTTTCCATTCGCTTTAATGGTACCAATCCAGCGACCTAGGGGATTCGTATCGAAATTGATTACGCGTTTCAGCTTGCCCTTTTTGTATTGGTATAGACGATGAAAGCCGTCTCCGTTTAGACCTTGGGGATGAAGATAGAGAAATTTCTTCCCATTTTCTAAGGTGATAAAACGATATTCATAGCTAAAAAAGTATTCTGTAAATGTTGACATACGCTTTCCATTGATGTAAATGGAAAGTTTCTTAAAATCTTCCGTACTGCCATCTTTGGAAACAATCGGCTTAAAAAAGAGCGTTTCCTTTTGGCCATCCTCGTTTAAATCAACGTGGACGGTCTTTGCCTTGCTGGCAGTTTTGGCTTGCGCTGATTGCTTAGGAAGCAAGGAAAACGTGGTTAACAGCAAGGCCATGGTGAATAGTGTAGTGCATATTCTTTTCTTCATGGTAAATCCTCCTCAATGATTATTTATGATGATATTTTAACTCTAGTAGACTAGGAATTCAATGGTTCTTGCGTTATAATGTAGGAATGAAGAATTTGGAAATATTAGTAAAGAATTGTTATGACGAACTTGGGAAAGCAGGAATTAGAACCGGTGATATAACAAACTGGCGTATAAATGACAGAGCCAGAACACGTTGGGGGCAATGTCGCAGAAATCCGGATGGAACTTTTGAAATCGAAATCGCAAAGGTTTTGCTTGTGGATGAACGCATTTCGGAAAAGGCCTGCAAAGAAACGATTTTACATGAAATGCTGCACACCTGCCCGGGCTGCATGAAACATACGGGAAAATGGAAGCAATATGCGGACTACTTGAATGCAAGCTATGGATATCATATTAAGCGCGTTACACTTGGAAAAGAGAAGGGAATTGAGAATTATGTAGCGAAACGACAACCGGTAAAGTATCTGTTTACCTGCGAGGTGTGTGGAGCGATTATCAGACGGAAGCGTGAAAGTAAATTTACGAGAAATTATAGACAATATCGTTGTGGACGGTGCGGAGGGAGATTTTGCCGTTCCAGTGTTAGTGAGGATAGACAATGATAAAGAAGTTATATATGGCCCCTATGGAAGGGGTTACCGGCCATATTTTTCGGCGGGCGTATCACATGCATATCAATGGTACTATGGATAAATATTTTACACCATTTTTATCTCCGAATCAGAATCAATGTATGACAAATCGGGAGAGGAAAGATATTTTGCCGCAAAATAATCCGGGAATGCCGGTGGTACCGCAGATTTTGACAAAAGATGCTGTTCGATTTGTGGATACGGCTAAGGAACTATATGAATACGGCTATCGTGAGGTTAATCTGAACCTGGGCTGCCCATCCGGGACGGTGGTTGCGAAAAAGAAGGGGGCAGGGATGCTTTCGGATTTGGCGTTCTTAGAAAGATTTTTGGATGAAATTTATGAAAAGTGTCCTATGCCGATTTCGATTAAGACCAGACTTGGAATCGAAAAAGAAGAGGAATGGGAGCCGTTGTTTCAGCTGTTTTGTAAGTATCCGGTGAAGGAGTTAATTGTTCATGCCAGACTTTTGGCGGATTTTTATACCGGACCGGTTCGTGTGGATTGTTTTGAGAGGGCGTGCAAGGAAGCACCTTTTCCAATGGTTTATAATGGTGATATTTTTACGGTTAAGGATGCAGAAATAATTAAGGCAGACACACTGATGTTGGGACGTGGAATTTTACGAAATCCCATGTTGTCCTTGGAAATACAAGGGCGAAAAGGTGGTAGTCTTCGCGCTTTTCACGAACAACTACTTCAGGATTATGCACAGGAAATGTCAGGTGAAACACCGACACTTCATAAAATGAAGGAGCTGTGGAGTCATTTGATTCTGGCATATCCGGATGCAAAAAAAGAATATAAAGCGATTCGAAAGAGTAAGTCTATCGCAGAGTACGTGATTGCGGTAGATAGAATACTGTAAAGGATGTTAGAAATGGAAAATATATGGGTTCACACAAAAATAGAATTAGTAGATGCTATGATAAGACTGGGATTTCCGGAGGCGTTGGGTGAAGAAGTAGCTAAGAATCTTGGCAGTCCCCAGGCTATGGAGAGAATGATTTCCTATCTGGAATATGTGAAGCCGAAGACGGCGGAACTGGTTGTGGATGAGATGTTAGCCATCTGTAGTGAAATAGCCGCATGGAAAGAGAAAAAGGCGAGTATCGAAGCCAATGCCAATTATCAGAGAATGCGCAACATTGGTTTTGAAGAAGAATAAAATATTTTTAAGTTTCATTTAAGAATACTGTTATACAATACCTCCTAGATTAAGAAATAATTTAGGAGGTAACTTGTTATGAGGAGAAAAAAATATACTTGCTTTACCGCATTGATGATGGCGGCGGTAATCGCTTTTAGCACCACAGCATGTCAGACAACGAGTAATTCAGGTTCTACTGATAAGGCACAGGAAACAAAGAGTGCGACAGCAGAGGAAACGGAATATGAATCGAAGCTTTTTGATACCAGTTATGTTCATGAGATTAATATTACAATCGATGAGGATGATTGGGAAGATTTAAAGAAAAATCCACTAGAAAAAACAAAGTATAAAGTAGATATTACCATCGACGGAGAAACGGTAGAGGACGTTTCTTTTGCAACAAAAGGAAATACCAGTTTGACTTCTGTTGCAAATGACAGCGATAGCAATCGCTATAGCTTTGCTATTAATTTTGCAAAATATGTGGACGATCAGAATTACTACGGGTTAAATAAATTAAAGCTTAATAATATTTACGCGGATGCAACCTATATGAAGGAATATTTAAGCTATCAGATTTTCAGAAAGGTTGGCGTGGAAGCTCCGTTGGCTAGTTATGTGAATGTAAAAATTAATGGAGAAAGCCAGGGACTTTATCTTGCACTTGAGGATATTGGTGAGAGTTATCTGAACCGAACGCAGGATGGCGAAGGGGAGCTTTATAAACCGGAGTCAGAAGGATTGGCTAACATGGATAAAGGCATGAAGAAAAAGGAAAATCAAGATAATCAAGAGAAGGATGAGAAGGATGGCGATAGACCGGAATTCCCATCAGATGGAAAGATGTCTGAAGACGGAGAGAGACAGGAACCACCAAGCGACATGAAGATGCCGTCGGATGGAGAAAAAACGGATTTTTCGTTTGGAGAAAATGGATCAAAAGGATTTATGCCAGGTGAATCAAATGCAAAGGGGGCTAATTTGAGCTATTCCGATGATGAAATTAGTAGCTATTCTGATATTTTTGATAATGCGAAAACAGATGCGGATGAGTCCGATTACAAGCGCGTTATCGCTGCGTTGAAGGGGCTGTCAGAAGGAAAAGATATAGAAAACTATGTTGATACAGAGGAAGTGATTCGCTACTTTGTGGCGCACAATTTTGTCCTAAATTACGATAGCTACACCGGAAATATGCTTCATAACTACTTTTTATATGAAAAGGATGGCAAGTTATCCATGCTGCCGTGGGATTACAACTTAGCCTTTGGCGGCTTTAGTGGAGGAAGTAATGCAACCAGCCTGGTTAATACAGGTATTGACTCGCCGTTAAGCGGGGCAAATGCCGAAAATCGTCCAATGTGGAACTTTATTGCTTCCAATGAAACCTATTTAAATACCTATCATGAACTGTTTGATAGCTTGCTGAAAGATTATTTTGAATCCGGCGATTTTGAGAAAGAAATCGAAGAGCTTTATGAAATGATCAAACCTTATGTAGAGAAGGATGCAACTGCTTTCTATACGAGTGAGGAATTTGAGGCGGGGTATACTACTTTGAAGCAATTTATTACAGCCAGAGCAGAAAGTATTCGTGCCCAGTTAGACGAAAAACTTGCAACTATTAGCAATAAACAGGATTCGGCAAGCCAGATTCAGGCGACAGATATTGATGTAAAGAAGATGGGCTCGCAAGGTGGAGATAAAAAGAATGAAAAAAATGTGAAAAGAACACTTTAATACGTTAATGAAGTATGATACAATAGCCTTTGTGAAGTGAAAATAAGAGAAATGCTGTGGAAGTCAGCGCTGTTAACCCAACTGTAAAAGTCAGACTTTCTTATTTTCATTAAAAAAATATAACGCACCTAACGGTTAAGAATTCTTGTAAAGCATTGATATTGTGGTTTGTAAAAAGTTATGGTAGACTGATAGAGAGGGTGACTACAGTTGAAAAATAGTGCGGATAAAAATTATACTTACATTATACAATGCGCAGACGGTAGCTTGTATACGGGTTGGACGAATGACTTGGTGAAAAGGCTTCGGGCTCACAATGAAGGAAAGGGTGCAAAATATACGAAGAGCAGAAGACCGGTTGAACTTCGTTATTTTGAATTGCATAATACGAAAGAAGAGGCCATGAGTAGTGAATGGCATATTAAGCAGTTGACAAAGAAAAAGAAACTGGATTTAATTATTAAAAACGCTAGGGGGACAGCAAAAATGGATGCAGAACGTTATAGGAGATTGCAAAATGGCAGCGATATTCGTGGCATTGCCATGGAGGGAATTGTTGGTGAACAGGTGAATTTGACGCAACGAGTTGCCTATTTTATAGGGGCGGCTTTTGCTGAATTTGTTGCTAAACAGAAAAGCAAAGCGGTGAAAGATATCCGGGTTGCAATTGGACACGATTCACGTATTACAGCGGAACCATTAAAAAGAGCTTTTATAAATGGTCTGAAAGCTGCTGGCGTACATGTTACAGATTGCCACCTTGCTTCCACACCATCTTTGTTTATGGCAACAGTTCTAGAAGACCTGACCTATGATGGCACGGTTATGATGACGGCAAGCCATTTACCGTATAATCGAAATGGTTTTAAATTTTTTACAAATCAGGGAGGCTTGGAGAAAGCGCATATTACAACAATTCTAGAACGGGCCTATGCTTTGGATGAACAGGTAGACGGTGAATTTTTTCTGGAAAAAAGTGCGGATGATGAATATGATCTGTTGGGGCGTTATAGCGAACATCTTCGTATGTTAATTAAAAAAGGTGTAAATAAATCCTGTTGTGAGAAACCTTTAGAGGGATTACATATTGTGGTGGATGCCGGAAACGGTGCAGGTGGATTTTTTGCAACGCAGGTGTTGAAACCACTTGGCGCCAATATTTCCGGAAGTCAATTTTTAGAACCGGATGGGATGTTTCCAAATCATATTCCTAATCCGGAGGATAAAGATGCTATGGAGGCAATTCAAAGAGCTACCATGAAACATAAAGCAGATTTGGGGTTGATTTTCGACACGGATGTGGATCGTTCCGCAGCTGTTTTTGCGGATGGAACACCGGTGAGTCGAAATGCTTTTATTGCCATTATGGCAGCAATCATAGAAAAAGAGTATCCTGGAACGACCATTGTTACGGATTCTGTAACATCGGACGAACTTGCTATGTTCTTGGAACAAACCCTTGGAATGAAGCATTGGCGATTTAAACGGGGATACAAGAATGTGATTAATGAGGCCATTCGATTAAATAAAGAGGGGATGGAAACACATTTGGCTATGGAGACCTCCGGACATGGAGCGTTAAAGGAAAATTATTTTTTGGACGACGGTGCTTATCTTTGCGTTAAAATGGTTATTGAATTGGCCAAGAGGCATGCATGCGGAGAAAAGATAGAATCTTTGATACAGGAATTAAAGTATCCGGAAGATGAGAAAGAAATTCGCTTTAAAGTAAAGGCGGATGATTTTCCACTTTATGGAGAACAAGTGTTGAAAGAGTTTAAGGCATATTGTGAGAAAACGGATGGATTTACAATTGTGCCAAATAACCATGAAGGAGTTCGTGTGGCTTATCAAGATGAGCAAACCCATGGGTGGATGTTGCTAAGAATGTCATTGCATGATCCACTTCTTCCTTTAAATGTCGAAGCGAAAGAAAAAGGTGGCGTTGAGAGGATGCTTAATATAACAAAGGACTTTTTTGATAAATTAAATGTAGAATAAAAATAATGGACGGGTGTTTTGCATTGCGATAATGAAGACAATGCAAGATACCCGTCTTTAAATTCGTTTTGCATTAGAAATGCAATTTTTTACTGTTTTAAGAAATTGCCGTTACTATCTTTTTCAATTTTTGAAATGTTGTTTAGTGCAGAAATAAGTTCTTGCTCCTTGTCTTCATTCACAAAAAAGAGGGCATAGGCATCCGATTTGGATTCGGGACTGTCGTTCCAGGCGAGGATAATGGCATGAATTTCGTTGTCCCAGATAATACGTCGAATCCACTGCTTTTCGAATTGATAGCGAACGAAACGTTTCTCTTTATCGGAAATGACAACATCACCAAAACGATAGCTTGTAAGACGACCTTCCGTTCCAAATAATTCTTCTATAATGATATGCTTTTCGGTGAAATACCAACTGGTGGTAACGTTGTGCGCTTCATAATCACTTGCTTCACCGGAAAAGTAGCGTGTGTATACCATAAATCCTAAAGTTATAAAATTAATGGCTGTTGTCATAATAAAAAACCGGGTAGTTGTTTGGTGCCAAAGATACGAAAGGATTGTGGCAAGTATGGTTAACACAACAACCAGGAAACAGATAATGTAACTAAGACTGCGATTGGGTGCGCCGTCAGGGTTGTTTTGTCGACCGGTATAAACGATTTTATGTTCCATTTGAGATATTCTCCTTTTTTAATCGTATTACATCGATACTACTACGAGAACGAAAAAGTGTCAAGGCTTCTAATTTTACTAAAAACGTACTATACTATGAATTACAAGGGGGATTTTACCATGAACAGAAAATTTAAAATTATATCATTGCTTATAATTACAATTTTTATTGGAATTGGAGCGGTGAAACTGGCAGGAGCAAGAAAAGCAGAGGAAAATAAGACAGAGGACCCTTCGGTGAATCAGCAGGATAAGGGAATTAAGGAAGAAATTGTAAAAGAAAAGCCGCTTGCTTTTGTAAAGAAATATACCAGTATTAAGGCGGGGAAGACGAAACAGTTTAAGGTAAATAAGAAAGTAGCAAAATGGAATTCCTCGAATAAGAAGGTTGCTGTTGTGTTAAAAACAGGGAAAGTGAAGGCTCTTCGTTACGGGAAAACCACGATTACTGCCAAGAGTGGAAAGGATACGGTAAGAGTACGCGTCGAAGTATTACCAAAAAAGATTGTCGGGATTGATCCGGGACATCAATTGCATGCAAATGGAAGTTTAGAACCGAATGGACCGAATTCTTCTGTTATGAAAGCGAAGGTGACCGGAGGGACGTGTGGCTGTGCAACCGGAAAGTCGGAATCGGCCTTGATGTTGGAAATTGGCCTTTTACTAAAGGAAGAGCTAGAGTCACGGGGGTATATGGTGGTTATGACCAGGAACAAACAAAATGTAAATATTTCGAATGCGCAAAGGGCTTTGAAATTGAATGAAAAATGCAACATTGCAGTTCGCTTACATGCTGATGGATTGGAAAATCAAAGTGTGAGCGGAGCAAGTATGCAGTGTTCCACATCATCAAATCCTTATATTGCAAGGCTGTTTCGCAAGTGTAAGCGGTTATCGAAGTGTATTTTGAGTGCATACTGCAAAGAAACCAGACGAAGAAACAGAGGTATTTGTTACCGTGATGATTTGACCGGAACAAATTTTAGTACAATTCCTGTTACGCTTATTGAAATGGGATTTATGTCAAATAGAGCAGAAGATTATTATATGGCTTCAGCGAATGGGCAAAAAGCAATGGTAAATGGCATTGCAAATGGAATTGACAAATATTTTAATTATTTTGTGAAAAATAATTAGAAAACAATATAGACACAAATTATTGATATGATGATAGTGGGTGTTTGAGATTACACTGGCAGTAAATGTTACGTGAATGGAGGAGTCGAACAATGACATATCGTGAATTGGTTAAAGAATTGAAGGCACAATATCAAAAATATGATGCATCCTCAGTTGAACAACATTTTGCTATTCAATTCAATATTGAAGGAGAGGCGGAAGGAGCTTTTTATGTAGAATTTGCAGACGGTAAAATTGATGTACAACCGTATGAGTATTATGATCGAGATGTAATATTTACCACAGATTATCAGACGAGTTTGGATATGGCCTGTGGCAATGTGAAGTTACTTGAAGCATATAAGAATGATAAACTTGGTGTTTGGGGAGAATTGGATCGGGCGATAGCTGTTTATGATTCTTTGAAACTAATGAAAAAGAAGGTAGAGAAGAAGGCACCTAAGAAAACGACTGCGAAAAAAAATGTAACTAAGAAGACAACTGCGAAGAAAGAACCTGTCGCAGCTAAATAATACATGAAATTAGGAAGGAGTGTACTTACGTGCAGATTTCAATTGGGTATTCAAAGAATAAAAATGTTGACACAGCAGTTGCTGAGGCAACAACCAAAATCAAAGCGGCAGAAGGTATATTTTTTCAGTGTCCGTTTGCGATGCTAAAAGGTGTTTCTGAGCAGATTCATGCGAAATTTCCAGGGGTTCCGACGATTGGAACCGGAGCAACTACCTATTATGAGGGGGAAGCAAGTGATCAGATTTTAGTAGTGGTCGCTTTTGAAAGTGGATGTAAGGTTCGTAGTGGAGTGATTCGTAATTTATCAAAAGCACCTTTGGTGGACATTATGCCATTAAAGAAATCTATATCAGAGTTGGGGGCAAAAGGTGATAATGCCGTTTGCCTGGAGTACTGTACCAACGATGAGGAACGACTGGTTTCTACAATGAACGTAGAATTGTCAAAAGAAAAAGTTGCTATCGCAGGAGGAACTGTGTTTGGAACGCCAAATGGACAAAAAAGTTGTGTTTGCGTAGACGGAGTATTGTACGAGGATGCTTGTTGCTGGCTTTTGGTTAAGAGTACCAGTGGTAAGATTCGTACGTATGCAGAGCAGATTTACGCAGTTCCGGAAAATGCTAAATTTCATGTGGCAACGAAGGTTAACCTTGCAACAAAAGAGTTGCTGACTTTGGATAATCGTCCTGCAGCAGAGGTATATGCAAATGAGCTAGGCATTTCTAAAAATCAGATTGTGGATAACGTTTTCAAAAATCCATTGGGACGTATTGTTGGAGATGATGTTTATATTATTTCCCAGTATGAAGTTGGTAGTAGCGGTAGTCTTAGAAGCTACAAACGCGTGTGTGAAAATGATGCTATTTGTATATTGGAATTGCTAGACTATAAGCAAATCAATGAAGATACCTGTAGAATGATTCGCCAGGAGAATTCACATATTTCTTTTGTGTTTAGTATCAATTGTATTTATAGACATTTGTTTTACCAGCAGGAAAATTTCCTGCCGCAACTACTTCGCAATATGAGCAATATTGGCCCACATGTAGGTGTAGTTGGGGGCGGTGAACAATATCGTAAGCAGCATGTAAATCAGACCATGGTTTGCGTGGTATTTGAATAAAGATAATGGAGGAGTGCAATGTTTAGATTAAAAAGTCAGACTGAAGATACGGAAAAGAACGCGCAAACACTTGCGAAACCTAAAGAAAATCTGGAAGCGCAGTTAGCTCCGCTTCGTGAAGCGGGACGGTTTGCGATAGAACAGCAAAGAAAATTACAGGAAGAAGAAGGTGTAACAATTAATGGTCTTGAGACCATAGATGAATCTTTTGGATTGGTTCAAGAGCGCTATAACAATATTATTGATAGTGTAAACAGTTTTCAGGAAGAGTTCCAGTCGATTCGTACGGTAACGGATCATTTTGATAACATTATTAATGAATTAATGACTACTGCAGATAATTCCAATGCCGGAATGAAGAAAGTAGATGAAAGTTCTGATTCTGTTTCACAGACAATTGATGTAATGCAGCAGGTATTTGCAGAGTTTCAGCAGAGCTTTGATGATATTCAGGAAAAAGTAAATCAGATAAACAATTTCGCAAATCAGACGAATTTGTTGGCATTGAATGCTTCTATCGAAGCGGCACGCGCAGGTGAGGCGGGTCGTGGATTTGCGGTTGTTGCAACGGAAGTCAATAAGCTGTCGCAGGAAATAAAAGATCTTGTTATTAAGATTGGCGATAGTATGCAGGAGCTTGGTGATAACAACACTCGTTTGGTTGATTCGTTGGAAGATACTAAGGCAGCTATTGAAACTTCTCACAAGAATATTATGGAGACAGAAGAGATTATTGATAATATCCGTGTTGTTGCGGATAATGTGAGAGATGAAAGCCAGCAGATGGGTGCAGTTATGGAAAATTGTGACCGGGAAATTCGTCAGGTATCACAAAACATCGAGGGTTCGCAGGAGTATTTTGATGATGTGGAAAATCATGTTGTAAATTTGAAAAATAAGATTACGAAGAAGGGATATATGTTTGAAGACATGAGTAATGTTTTGGAACAGTTTGATCCTATTATCGACAAAATTGCAAAAGAAAATAAATAATTATTTTGCTAAGTAATTCCTCTAAAAAAAGAAGTCGGCGCAAACCGGCTTCTTTTTTCATATAGTAAATTGAAAGTATTACTAAAAGGAGCTTAAAAATGGCATCTTTTCAAAACCAAGCGGTCTTAAGCTACAACGGTCAGACCACAACTTCAAACATTACAACCGGAGAAATTGTTGAAGTGCTATCTGCTACTAAAGAAGCCGTTTCAAATCAATATGAGGTAAACGGAAAAGTTACATATGTTTATAGCATTCAAAATACCGGCGCAACAGATTTTACGAATTTGACTTGGGAGGATAATCTTGGGGCCTACAGCTTACCGGAAGGTTCGATTGAGGTTACACCATTGACGTATGTGGCAAATTCACTCTGCTTATACATCAATGGAACCTTGCAGCAGACACCAACAATAAGCCAAACCAATCCACTTATGGTAGAAGGACTACGGGTACCGGCTAATGGCAATGCTATGCTAATATACGAAGCAGAGATTAATGCTTATGCACCATTAAATGTAGGTTCAACTATTGTCAACACTGCTATACTTAGCGATAATAATCGAATTACACCTGTGAGTGCATCTGAAACTATTTATATAGAAGAAACTCCAAATCTTACTATTAGCAAGGCTTTGTCCCCTACAACCGTTACCGAAAATGGTCAGGTGACCTATACCTTTACAATTCAGAATTTTGGAAATATAGATGCTTCTTCAGAGGCGAATGTAGTGATAGCGGATTTATTTAATCCTATATTAAACAATCTGTCTATTGCCTATAATGGTGGGGCTTTGCCAACTAGCTCGTATTCATATGACCAAGATACTGGACAGTTCGAGACCCTTCCGGGTGTTGTTACGGTACCATCTGCGTCATTTACCCAATCAAGCACGGGGGAGTGGCAAATAACTCCTGGCGTGAGCACATTAAGTGTCACCGGCACACTATGAAAAATTAAATGTAAAAAAAACTGGGCCTTTTCCACTCTCGGAAGAGGCCTGTTTTTGACTTAAAAAATGATTGCTTTGACTGAAAAACAGTTGTAATAAAACAACAAAAGCGCGTCGGAAAAGCCTTTTGTATAAAGGAGTGAAATGCCGCGTTATATATATGATTTAATTAATAGAAATTGTGCCTAAAGATGGAATAAATGTATACATTACAAACAATTATAACTGTTTCAACAGTCAGATTTGACGAATTTTTTTGTTTACTTAACTCTAAAATCGAATTATAATATTAGTATGAAACTTTAATCAAGAGGAGAAGAATCGATGAATAAGGCGGGGATGAAAAAATATTTAAAGTATATGGTACTTTTAGTTATTTGCATGGTTGTTATGTTGCCGGTAATGCAGGTAAATGCACAGAAAACAACGTATTCAATAAACGTAAATCGAAAGCAAAACGTGGTTATTATCTATAAAAAGGACGTAAATGGTAAGTATACAGTACCTATAAAGGCCATGGTATGCTCTGTGGGCATGCAGAATCGTACGCCAAAGGGGAAATTCTATATATCAGAGCGTTATCGATGGAGACAATTGTTTTACGGTTCCTACGGTCAGTATGCAACCAGAATATGTGGAAATATTCTATTTCATTCCGTTGGCTATGATAGTCGTAAGCCATCAACTCTTCAATATAAGGAATATAATAAATTAGGCACATCGGCTTCCCACGGGTGTGTAAGGTTATCAGTAGAAGATGCAAAGTGGATTTACACCCATTGCAAACGTGGTACACAGGTGGTGATTTATGATAGTAAGAAAAAAGAGCCGCTTGATAAGCCTGAGCCAATTGTAATACCTACTAACACTAAGTTGAAAAATTGGGATCCAACTGATACGAATGCTAAGAATCCATGGAGAAAAGTTGCTCCAAAGATTCAGGTGAAAGAAGAGGATTTAGAAGTTGGGGTTTCAACCAATGAAGATTTGGTAAACTTGGCATCGGCAGTAAATTATAAAGGGGAAAAGGTAAAAGTTACGGTTGAAGGAAATTATGATCTTACTTCCATCGGCAGTTATGAGGTGACGTTTGTCGCAGTAGATAAACTTGGAAATAAAACGGAAAAAACGATGAAGATCCGTGTGGGAGATACGATTGCTCCGGTTATTGTGCCGATAAAACAAGATAGCAATATTCAAATGACGGTTGCGCAGTTTAAAGAGATGAAT
Source organism: Lachnospiraceae bacterium (assembly GCA_015057205.1). Taxonomy (GTDB): domain Bacteria; phylum Bacillota; class Clostridia; order Lachnospirales; family Lachnospiraceae; genus XBB1006. The sequence continues at coordinate 12,874 of SVEW01000031.1, forward strand.
ACGGATGGTGGGGAATTAACACCTGAGGAAGTGACTGAGTGGTTGAAGCAGTATGTTTCTGTTATGGATAATGGAAAGAAACTTTCAAAGGAAAGTATAACCGTTTCCGGAGTAGAAGACTTTTTTGCAGATTACAGAAAATATCTTCAAGATGCAGACTTCAAGTTTAAGGAACGTTACAATTTTGGGGTGAGTGCATTTGATAATTCGGGTAATAAGACTAAGGAAATGTTTCTACTTATTCTGGAAATGAAAGATGAACGGTTTATGCCAAGCGGACAGGTTACTATGTGACCATAAGCAGTTCTTGATTTTATAAAGAATAAGCGGTAAAATATAAAGCGAGATTATTAGGATTGGAGTATGTTTAGATGATTAATAAAAGAGTGCGTAATGATGAACGTCCGGTATTTCCTAAAAGAGCATTGATAACAGGTGGAATGCCTTATGGTAATAAGACATTACATTTTGGTCATGTCGGGGGGATGTTTGTACATGCGGATACCTTTGCTCGGTTTATGCGTGATCGTATTGGTAAGGAGAATGTATTGTTTGTTTCAGGAACGGACTGTTATGGTTCCCCAATTGTAGAAGCGTATCGTAAGTTGTGCGATGAGGGATATAAAGAGTCTATGGAAGACTATGTGATGGGAAACCATGAGAAGCAGAAACAGACGTTGAAAGATTATGAGATTAGTTTGGATTTGTTTGGCGCTTCGGCTTTTGGAGAGACTGGCAAGATGCATGATCAGGTTTCGGCGGAGGTATTTCATTCGCTATATGAGAATGGTCATTTGGTAAAGATGTCTACACCGCAGTTTTATGATCCGGTGAAGAAGATGTTCGTGAATGGTCGTCAGGTAGTTGGTAAATGCCCAATTGAGGGATGCTGTTCCGAGAAAGGATATGCAGACGAGTGTGATTTGGGTCATCAATATTCTCCGGCAGAGTTGATTGATCCGATTAGTACTTTGTCCGGTGTGAGACCGGAGATTCGTCCGGTGACCAATTGGTATTTTACGTTGGATGACTGCATGGATATGTTAAGTGAGCGTATGCAGTTTTTGGCAAAGAATACCAACACAAGAAAATTTGAAATCAAGGCAATGGAAGAATTCTTGAAAGATCCATGTATTTATGTTCAGAAGAAACAGATTGATGACATGGAAGCGCTTGAGAATGCTTTTCCGGAGCATGAGACAATCAATGAAGAGAAGAAGCCATCTGTTACTTTTATTTTCAAAAACTTAGATGGACGCGATGCTGCTAGAGAAGTTTTGGATGAGAAAGGAATTCACTATCGTACCGGTAAGACTTTGGTTCCGTTTCGTCTTTCCGGAAATATTGATTGGGGAGTTAAAGTGCCAGATCAGGATGATGTTTCCGGACTTACATTCTGGGTGTGGCCGGAATCCTTATGGGCACCAATTTCTTTTAGCAGAACTTATTTTAAGCAACATGGTCTACCGGATGATGAGTGGAAGAGATGGTGGATGGATGAAGATGCTTGTGTATATCAGTTCATAGGACAAGATAATATTTATTTCTATGTATTGGCTGAAATGGGAATGTTTGTAGGCTTGAATCATAAGAAGGGTGAGAAGGTTAATATGGAGACGGTAGTGTTACCGCATATTGTTGCCAACAATCACATTCTGTTTATGGATAAAAAAGCAAGTAGTAGTTCGGCAGTCAAACCGCCTATGGCAGACGAACTTTTGAATTACTATTCTGCAGAGCAGTTACGTATGCATTTTTTAAGCCTTGGGCTTGCGAGCAAGAGTGTAGGATTTAAGCCACAGGTTTATTTGCCGAAAGAAGAACAGCAGGGAGTAGATCCTGTGCTGAAGGAGGGAAATCTTCTTACGAATGTATTTAATCGGTTGGTTCGCTCTTGTTTCTATTCCACGCAGCAATACTATGACGGTATTATGCCAACCGGAGAGGTGGACGAGAAGATTCTTACTATCTGTAAGGATGCAATATTGGAATACGAACGTCATATGTATAACCATGAATTCCATCGCGTTACCTATGTGCTTGATAGCCTGATTCGTGATATTAACAAACATTGGGTTAATAACATCAAGATTGCAGAGAAGAATGGTGACGAAGAAATGCGTAAACAACTTTTGGTTGATTGCTTCTATGGTGTGAAGGTTATTACCACATTGCTTCATCCAATTGCACCGACCGGTTGTGAGATGGTTCAGGAATACTTGCGGGTTGATGATCGTATTTTCAACTGGGATTACATTTTTGAACCAATTACGGTACTTACAGAAGAGAATCATGAGTTGAAATTCTTAGAGCCGAAAGTGGACTTCTTTAAGAAACCGGCTTGTCAATTTGAACAGAATTAGTATGATAAAAATAGCAGGATGTCTGGTAGTGGCATCCTGCTTATTTTTTATATTTCTGTAGTGCGTGTAAATACTTGGTTGGTAATTGAATTTGAGAATAAATTTGTGCGTATTGGCGATTGGTTATTTCGTCAATGAAATTAATGGGGTAGTTTTTCTTTAGCCCGGAATCGCGAGCTGCATCAACGGCCTTGTTATAAGCGATGGCTGCTTTGACTTCGTCTTCGTAATAACCAATACTGAAATCACCATTTATGTGTATTTTGACCCGATAGGCATCCCGCTTTCTATGAATACATTTTGCAACACCGTAATACTTGTTGATTACAACAATGTTTGCATAGCGGAAGTCCGTGTCATCACCGTTAACAAATTGGTAATCTCGCCCTTTTACGGCGTGATTTTTAATTCCGTAACGGGAAGTGATGGTAACCTGCATTCCATAATCAGCCACAAAGTAGTGACCTTTGCGTGCGCTGATGGTACGAGTACTATAATAGAATAAATCATCCAGGTCAAATTTTAATTCGATGGATGGAGACAGAAAGTATACAAAATAGTTTTGATATACATAAATAGGCGTTTTCATATAAATGCCGTTATCACGGTAATTCAAAATGCTAATAATTTTGGCAAACGGAAGGGTAAACTGGCTAAAATCATCGTAAAGAATAAGATCCGTATTTTTAGTGAGCTTTATGGCGTCCAAATAGGCTCTAAAAGCCAATTCTTCGGTATCATAACTTCCGAGACTAATGTGTTTGCCGTTATAGGTAAAGTTTGAACGGAAATATGGGGTTCCGTTCTTTTTTTTGGCTTCATATACGCCAGGTAACATGGTGTTCTCCTTTAAAATAAGGGCTGCACGAAATGCAGCCCCCATAATTAATAGCTTAATTAAAGATTGTAATTAAAAAGTTTACGGTTCCAAATGTATAAGCAAGCGGCAATAGATATGTAAAACCATCCGGTTCGTACAAATCATTGCAAATTTCATCCGGAGCTTCTAAGGTAAGCTCAATGGAATTGGTGTTTGACATGTTCACCACAAACAAGCCGTTGTGCAAATTGAGAAAATCCTGTAGTGCCGCCACAACATATTCGCTAAAGCTATCCCAGTCTTCGCCGGCATAACGGGATGCAAATGCAACTGCAGTCTGCTCGTCCATTTCAATGGCAGAAGTAAGTTTAAATTCTCCGGAAAGAGATTGGGACGTTGCAACTTTGGTTACATACTGTTGGAACGGAACCAAATCCATGGGAGTAAAATCATCACCAATGAAACGAATTACATTATTAAACAAAAGCTGTAAATATGAAATTGCAGCATCCGTATTACGGATATCACCTAAATTGCAGAAATTTAAAACTAACTTCTTTAATTTGTCTTTGTGGTCCTCCATCATATCCAAATCAAAAAGTTCGGTTTCTGTTTGATAATCATACAGTAGACGTTCCACATCCTCATGAGACAACAACCCTTGCTCAACTAATTCCTGAGCAAGAATGAGATAGTGCGGTCCCTGGTTTTCCATCAGTTCTTCAACTTGGGATGCGGTTAAAAAGCCCTCTTCAACGGCAATCTCACCAAAACGTTTGTCAATCTGTGTTTGTTTAAGATATACTTTTTCAACTTCAGCAGGGGTCATTAAACCCGCGTGCATACATAAAGTGCCCAGTTTTACGTGAGAATTGGAAGCTGCTTTGATTACCCGTAACAGCTGATCTGGAGTAACCACGCCTTTTCTTAATAGAAAGTTTCCGAATAACTGTGTAAACATCGATTACATGCCCTCCACTCTTTTCTTGATTACATTGGTAATCTGGGTTGCAACAAACGGTTTCTGGATAAAATCCTTTGCACCTTCCACTAATGCCGCTTTGATTTGCTTTTGTGTACCAACCGAAGATACCATAATAATTACAGCATTGCTGTCGTGCGCCATAATCTGTTTGACGGCTTCGATTCCGTCAACTTCCGGCATAACAATATCAAGAAAAACCAAATCCGGTTTTTCTGATTTGAAAAGATCAATAGCCATCTGACCATTCTTTGCTTCAATGAAATTGGAGAAGCCGGCCGAAGATAATACATCTTTTAATTGCTTGCGCGCTAAAATAGAGTCATCGCAAACTAAAATTTTACAATCTTTAAAATCCATCAGAATACCTCGCATTTTTCTCAAAATAATAACTAGCTAATAAGTTGATTTTACAACATATTATTAAAATTTTCAATGTATATTTGGTGAACGTGAAAAAGTATTGCAAAATTTTGAGGAGTTGCAAAAAAACTTTTCCTTCGTTATACTGTAATAGTCAGTTACTCATCACGTCATGTTCACTATGACGAGATAATATTACGGAAAATGATTAACGGAGGATGTATGAATAATCGAATTTTAGTTGTTGATGATGAAGCAAATATTAGACAGATTATTAAAAAATATGCGGAATTTGAAGGTTATGAAATTGTAGAAGCGGAAAATGGGTTGGATGCTATTAAACTCTGCGACAAGGAAAATTTTGACCTGATTATTATGGATGTTATGATGCCGGAACTAGATGGTTTTTCGGCGGCTCGTACAATTTTGGAAAGAAAAGAAATTCCGGTATTGATGTTGTCAGCACGCGGGGAAGAGTACGATAGGATTCACGGTTTTGAGATAGGAATTGATGATTACGTTGTTAAGCCGTTCTCACCGAAGGAATTAATGATGCGTGCAAAGGTTATTATGCAACGTCACGACAATCATGAGGAACATTTGAAAAGACATAAGATTTTTGAAACGGAGGGCCTTGTAATCGATTTTACCGGTCGAACCGTTACGGTTGATGGCAATCGTGTTGATATGTCGCCGAAGGAATATGCACTTTTATTTTATTTAGTTGAAAATCGTAACATTGCGTTGTCTCGTGAACAGCTGATTACCCAAATATGGGGGTATGATTATTATGGTGATGACCGTACGTTGGACACCCATATTAAATTGCTGAGAAATTCATTGGGAAAATATCGCAATCACTTGGTAACGTTAAGAGGAGTTGGATATAAATTTGAAGCATAGAAAAATCAGTGCAAAATGGCAGGTATACTTTTATATGATGCTATTTAGCGCTATAATGATTGCTCTATTGTGGGTATTTCAGGTTTTGTATCTGGATTCATTCTACAAAACCATTAAGAAAATTGAGGCAAAACGTGTGTATGCCCAATTAACCAGTTTGGTTGAGCGTAAGGATCCAAATTTGGAGAAAAAAATACAGAATATCGCCGGAGAACATAACTGTTCAGTCATGTTAACCAATGAGAGCCTGACGTACCTTTATTATAGAGGATATAACCCGACTTCATCTTTGCTGAACATGCCACATTATATGTTTCGGCAGTTATTGCAGGAAGCAAAGGCGAATAATGGGGAATATAGTATTACATTCATTGGTAATGATAATGTAACTTTGAAAAATGCAACTATGGATTCGGAAGAAAATCTGGATGAAGGCAGTATAGGATCCGAAGATGATTCCAACAACAAAGATGAATTTTATCAAAATTTAGGGCAAGAACGCGGAGAAAGTGTAATTTATATACGAATTATTGATCAAAAAGCAGAGGATCCGCAAATCCTTTTGGTAAACACCACTATGACACCGGTTACTTCTACTGTGGAGACGATTAAAATTCAGCTGTTGGTAATTTCTATCTTGATGTTTGTGCTGGCTATGGTATTTGCTTTTTTGATTTCGAATATGGTGGCGCGACCAATAATTCGCATGAGTGCCGCGGCTAAGAAATTAGCAAAAGGTGATTTCTCGCCAAACTTCCGAGAGGAGAACTATCGTGAACTTGCGGAATTATCGGATACGTTGAATTTTGCGGCGGCAGAATTAGGGAAAACAGAGCAGTTTCAGCATGAGCTAATTGCAAATGTTTCTCATGACTTGCGAACACCATTAACCATGATTACCGGATATGCAGAAGTTATGCGCGATATTCCCGGAGAGAATACGCCTGAGAATGTACAGGTTATTATTGATGAGTCAAACCGGTTAACAACATTGGTAAATGACGTATTGGATTTGTCGAAGTTGCAAGGTGGCGTGCAACAGATAAATAGTGTGCGGTACAACCTTACAGAAAGTGTGCGCCAGGTTTTTGATCGTTACAATAAGTTGCGGGAACAGGAAGGTTATTTAATAACCTTTGAAGAAAAC
>SVEW01000032.1 GCA_015057205.1 Lachnospiraceae bacterium
ATTGTCTTCGCACTCTAATTCCATCCATAAGTTTCCATTATCTCCTACGAAAATACCGGTATTGGATTTAACAACAGGATCGGTATTGTCTACATGGAAGGTAAGACGCTGAACCTGACGGTTCTCTTCGGTATCTTCTACACCACCCGGTAATGCTGACATTACGTACTGGTAAGTTCCTTCTTCCATTGGGTTATAGTAAGTATTCTCTACGTATGGAAGCTCATCCATAAAGTTCTCTGCAATCAATAAGTTGCCGGAGCTGAAGTTATAGTAGGTCTTTCTTACGTTCTCGTTGTTGAAGCTTTCAACCGTTTCACCCTTCTCGTTTACGAGGTCGATATCCATCTTTGCTGCTCCACGTAAAAGATAGGTGTTCGGATAAACATTATCCAAAGTTCCCAATGCGGAATGATCAGAAAGTACTGCATATTTCTCATCATATTCCAGTTCATCATCCATAAGATATTTAAACCAGTTAACTCCTAATGGATATGCAGAACTACCAAACCAGGAAGCTTTTTCGCTAACAAGGCCGGTTCCGGAATTAAAGGTTGCTCCTTCTTCGTACTGTGTCTTATCAAACATAGGAACCTTTGCCCAATCGCCACAGAATCCCATGAATGGAACGCTCAAATCAGAAGCATCTTCGTTGAATAACTGTGTGAATCCTTCTACGAAGAATCCGTTTTCAAATGCTTCTACAACTTCTGCAAGTTCCGGAGCATCTTTGTTTACTTTTAAGTTAACGGTAAAGCTTACTTCGTCTTCACCTTCCGGAAGGGTTACGTATCCATCTTCGTCAACACCTTCGTAAGTAATTTCAACTGCATCGGTAATATCGATGTCGTACTGTGCTGCAAGTTTCTTACCATCTTCTTCCAATACGTCCTCGGTTAATGCAGTGGTCTTAACCTGATATTTCAGTGCATCATCGTCCTGGCTAAATCTGTTAATGGTTACGGTATAACTAAATTCGCCGTCTGTGTTATAACCAAGCGCTGCTGCCGGTTTTTCATTTCCGGTTACGGAAAGGTAAGCTGGAGTAGATGTAGCCTCTTTTAAGTTAACAAGTCCTGCACCTTGGCAACGTGGTGAATAGAAGGTTCCGTTCTCTTCATCTTCAACCGGAGCTGCTGTAGACATTTCTAATGCATTGATTAACTGTCTCTTTTCCTGATTCGTTGTGCTCTTAGATGTGCTTTCGTTTACATACTGTTTCATAACAGCTGCTGCACCTGCCATATGTGGAGCTGCCATAGATGTTCCACTCATGCTTCCGTATATACTTACGCCATCTTCCACGTAATATGCAGACCAGATGTTTCCACCAGGAGCGGTTATTTCCGGTTTAAAGGTTAAGTCTGGTGTTGTTCCCCAGGAAGAGAACTCACATATCTTATACGCATCCGGATTTTCTAAGTTCATTTTTACTGCCGGATCATAGCTAATTGTTCCAACACCGTCAACCATGGTTTCCTTAATGAATTCGCCTTCAGATTTAAGGATGGAAACCGCTGGAATATAGTAGGTATCAATGCTCATTCCGATACTACCGGATTGGTTGTTGTATACGATTAATCCAATTGCTCCTGCACTAAATGCATTCTTATCTTTATCTGCAAAAGAAATTTCTCCTCTGGAAACCAATGCGATTTTACCTTCTACGTTTTCCGGAAACTCGTTGGCCTTGCCCAATCCGCAATCAACGATTTCAAATGTACCTGCACCTAATGTATCAAATCCCATTCCGGAACCTACACCATTATCGTGGAAGCCGATTTGGGTATCGCCAACCTGAATGCAAGCTGCAGGTCCTAAATTGGTATTCTCAATTGCTGCTACAGATAACGCTGCTTCCAATGTAGACGGTGTTCCAACAACACCTTCATCCGGATTTTCTGCTAACGTATAGTTTCCATAGTTGCTTCCATAAGCACTGGTGTAATTATTACCAGCAGAAATATTTAAGTTAATGCCAGCTTTTCCCACATTTTCATAAGCTGTCTGTAATTCACTGTTTTCAACCTTGGTAAATCCGGCACTAGAGCCAAGACTCATGTTTACAGAATCCACGCCGATCATAACGCAGTCCTGCAATGCTGCCATCAATTCTTCCTGATAAGCATAGCCATCATCACGGAATACTTTCATAGCTGCAATCTGAGCTTCCGGAGCAACACCTGTGATTTCATCGCAATCTGCTGCAACGGTACCAGCCACATGTGTACCATGATTGTTTTCATTGGTAGGAGTTGGGTTCGAATCATGGTTCGAGTAATCATAACCAAATGGTATTTTGTCACTCTTGTAAACGTTTCCATTATCCAATCCTTTTGTAATTTCCTCCGCAGAAACATTTTCACCGGATGCACATAACTGTTTTATCTTGGATCTGGTGTTCTCTGCATAATTCTTCTCAGCCGTTAAGTCAAATTTCTTTAAGGTATCCTTGATTCCTCTTGCGTCCAAAGCCAGGCTCTTTGGTCTCTTTGCAAAAGCATCGTGCTCGTATGCAACACCGGTATCAAGTACTGCAACCAAACTTCCTCTTCCGGTAAATCCGGTTTCTTCCTGAAGCTCGGTTACATGCATCATATCACGGCTTGTTAACATATTCGGAGTATCCTTTACTTCCTGAAGTTTAGGAATAGCGTATCTCTGAGAAAGATAAACTTCGTGAACTCCCGGAACTTTCTTAATCTTCTTGATATCCTTATAAGCAACCTTCATAGCACTTCCGGAGAAAGCTACGGTATACTCGTATAAGGTTTCCGGCTCTTCACCTTTATCATTGGGTTTCACGACTGCTTCGATCTTGTCCGTAACCGTTTCAACAGTTTTCTCAACAGCGTTCACCTCTGCCTTGTTGTCAGCAACCAACTCAGCGTAATTCTCATACTCCCCTGGTTCTTCAACCTTCTCAAGAATCGGCTCTTTCTCGTAATCAATGATTACGGTCACCATTTCATTTGGTTTGATGTTGGTTGCACTCTCTGCCGTATCCTGTGCAATCTTTGGAACTTCATCAAAATTTCTGTGAGCCTCGTGTGTCTTGGATGCTTCGAGCTTAACGACGTCGAGATTCGCTCTTCTCTGAGCGTCGTTGCCATTCGCAGCTACGTTCATCGGTGCCATGGACGCTACCATTGCTGCCGACAAAAGAACTGACAACAGTTTCTTTCTTTTCATGGGGTTCCTCCTCATCTTGTTCCGTGGAACATTTTTTATTTTTATAAAACGCATGTTGGTACGTTTTATATTCACACTATTTCCTTATATTGGCAATAGAATCTTAACATTCTGACTATTCGAGGTCAAGAAGTTTTTATCATTTTTTGAATAATACACAGAATTTTCAAAAAGTACCTTTTCGAGAACGCAGTTGTCGCAATGTTTCTCAAAAAGGTACTTTTTTTATTAATTCTATCTTATTTTGCTTTTTATCTATATAACTATATACTCCCGCAATTTCTGATACAACTCTAAAATATCTACCGGTTTCGTCAAATAATCATTCATACCGGTACTGATTGCAGCCGCCTTATCTTCTGCAAATGCGTTGGCTGTCATTGCAATAATCGGAATCTCCTTCGTCCATTTCTCCGGCAAGTCACGAATAGCTTTCGTTGCACCATATCCATCTAGCACCGGCATCTGGATATCCATAAAAATAAGTTGCAAATCACCTTCCTCCGCATTTTTCACCAGGTCCACTGCCTCCTGCCCATCTTCCGCCTGTAAGACCGTAGCACCGGTTTTTTCCAAAATCGCGGTAATAAACTCACGGTTAATGGCAATATCTTCCACCAGCATAATGGTTGCACCATTCAAATCCGGCATCCGTCGACTAATAGCCGTGCGCTCATGTCGCACATCCTTCTCCTTGGAGAGTTGATATTCAAAATAAATATCCAGGCGGGTTCCTTCCCCCTGCTTCGTATGGACTTCAATTCGCCCACCCATCATTTCCACCAGGTTCTTGGTAATGGTCATTCCTAATCCGGTACCCTGAATTCCACTCACTGTAGAAGACTCCTCACGCTCAAACGGCTCAAACATCCTGGCAGCGAACTCTTCACTCATGCCAATGCCATTATCTTCCACCGTAATCCTGTAATTACCGTAGCCCGCACGTTCCTCCGGAAGTTCCTTCAGATGGATTTCTATATGGCCCCCTCCCTGAGGCGTATATTTCAGCGCATTGCTGGCACAATTTAATATAATCTGGCTTAAACGAACCTGATCACATATGACATAGTCGCGTTTTACGTCCACATCAACCAAAAAATTATGCCCGCGCTTCTTTGCATCCACCATAAGCATATTTGCCATCTGTTTCATAAACAAATGCAAATTCGTCGCTTCGTTTTTCAGAACCACCTTTCCACTCTCAATACGGCTCATATCAAGCACTGCATTAATAAGTGTCAGCAGATGATTTCCGGAAGATATAACACGATTTAAGTAATCCTTCACCTTATCGGAATCTTCAATTTCCTCGATTGCCAACTGCGAAAAACCCAGAATTGCATTCATCGGCGTTCGAATGTCATGGGACATATTTTGCAAAAAACGAGATTTCGCCTTGTTTGCTGCATTGGCCTTATCCAATGCTTCCTTCAACTTCCGTTGTTGTTCTTCTTTACGCGCCATCTCTTCTCTTATCTCGCTATTCCGATTAATGAATCCGATAACAATATTATGCGGCTCTTCCATCTCCTCTTCCACCTTAACGAACTTAATCTCCCAGATTTCGCCCATCAAATCGTGGTACTGGCACACATAAGATTTTCTGCTTTGCAATATTTTTTTCAAATTGGAACAGCTGCACAACTGTCGAAGATGCTCTCTGTCTTCCTCCTGCACACCGGTTTCGATAAACTGTCCAAACACACACTCGAACCCATTTTTCTCAATCATAAACCGCCCATGGCGTTGATTCACCTCTGCAGTGGTCTTAATAATACGCAATCGATTTTCGTCAAGTCCTGCATGATACACAGATGAGTAATCCGATGCCAACGTATCAATTACGTTTTCTTTCTCCTGTTCCCTACGATTCACCTTCCGCTCAACATCTGCATTGTGAAACCCTGCATCCTCTCTGGCAAAACGATGATAGGTAATTCCCAGTTCGCTTTCTTCCAGGCAATACATATACGGCTCCACATCTTCATTCTTGAAATAAAAAATATAGCCCAGTTCTTCATCTTCTGTGGACATGCCCAGTTTTGTATGGTGCTTCTTGGCAAATTCATAAAAATAACGATAGATTTCCACCATTTCCTGTGTCTTCAATACCTTCAAAAATCCCGTCAAAAATTCCGGCTCGGGCACCTTTTCTTCCACGTATCGAATTCCGACCTCACCCACCTTCAGCTCGCATCGTGTCATCTGTCCTTCCACCTGCACTTCGCCAAGCATCGGAAGTTCTTTGTCCAGATATTCCTTCACACATGCCACAACCTCCTGGCAGGGCGTTTCTTTTTCCAACCACAAATACTGTAAAATAACTTCTCTCGGATAATACAGGCAGATACTCCGGTCAAGATCCCCCAACTTAATCTGCCACTCCTTCAATGTATCCAAAATATGCTGTTTTAGCGTCATCGCCCACTCCCCCTATTTACTCCAAAAATCTACCGGCTCATAATCTTTAAGCTGCGCCAGAAAACCTTCTTCCTGCAACTTCTCCTGAATGGCATCTAATATCTCCTCACTTTGTGCTACGATGGTATGATAATGATACCCGCTGGTGAGATTCTTTAACGGCATACTCTTGCCGGTACGCATGTCCTCCAGGTATAACGCAATATCACGCCTGCTGCGGATATTCAATTCCGCTTTTACAACTCCATAGCGTTTATGATAAACAAAAACATCCTGCACCACACCACTCATATCCACATACAACTGCAGCTCACGCTCCACATCGGCATCTTCGTGAATCACCTTAAAAACTCTGGTGCAATGTGGCGTTTGTTCTAACAGATAACCCTTATATGTTGACTGAATATCATACCCTCTGGCGCGAATAAGAGCGATATCCTGCACGATTACCTGTCTGGTCACTTGCAATTCTTTTGCCAGTGCACTTCCGGAAACCGGTTCACTCTGCTTCTTAAGAAGCGAGAGGATGCGTGTTCTTCTCTCTTCTCCAGTCATGTGTTCCTCCCTCATCTACTACTCCGTCGGATGTAAATTTTTCAAAGATATATCCAAAATCGGGGCCGAATGGGTTAATGCTCCGCTGGAAACATAATCTACCCCAAGATCCGTCAATCGGGCAATGTTTTCCCTGGTGACATTTCCGGACACTTCCACTTCCGCTTTGTGGTCAATTATCTTCATGGCTTCTGCCATCACCTCATGGGACATGTTGTCCAACATAATGATATCCGCACCGGCCTCTACTGCCTCTTTTACCATATCCAGATTCTCTACTTCTACTTCTATTTTTCGTACAAAAGGGGCATATTCCTTAGCCATTTTCACCGCCTTGGTGATACTTCCCGCGGCGCCAATATGGTTATCCTTAAGCATTACGCCATCCGTCAAATTGTAGCGATGGTTATTTCCGCCCCCCACTTTCACGGCATACTTCTCAAACAACCGATTATTCGGTGTGGTCTTTCTGGTGTCTAATAGTTTCGTATGGGTTCCTTCCAAAAGCTTCGCAACTTCGTGGGTATAGGTTGCCACACCACTCATACGCTGTAGGTAGTTTAACGCTGTTCTTTCTCCGCTCAAAAGCACACGAATGTCACCTTTTACCCGCCCCATGAGCTGACCCTTCTTCACTTCGTCGCCGTCTTTTACCATAAATTCCACTTCGGTAGTCTCATCTAATAATTCGAACACCCGCTTAAAAACCGGCAATCCGCAGATAATCCCATCCTGTTTACATATCAAATCCACACTGCCTTCTTTGCGCGTTGGCATCACACAGTTCGTGGACACATCCTCACTGGTTATATCTTCTCTTAATGCGCCAAGAATAAACGGATCTGCGTTTAGGCGCAAGGTCACTTCGTTGTTTAACATGCTGTTATCTCACTTTCCTTATTCTCTTTCATATGATTCGCAGCCCGTCTCGCAAACACAAGACTCTCTAGCAATGAGTTACTTGCAAGACGATTCTTGCCATGTACGCCGTTACAAGCCGTTTCACCCACAGCATACAACCGTTCCATACTGGTGTGACTATCATAGTCAACCTTCACACCGCCCATGAAATAATGCTGTGCCGGAACCACCGGAATCCACTCTTTCTCCGGGTCATAGCCTTGCTGTCGACAATGTTCCACAATATTTGGGAAATGACTGTCTAATTCTTCCTTCGGAATTACCGTCAAATCCTCCCATACATGGTCGGTTCCATCTTTTTCCATCTGTTTCAAAATCTCTTTCGTCAGCAAATCTCTTGGTAAAAGTTCATTGACGAACCGTTTTCCATTTTTATCGTAAAGCTTTGCTCCCTCACCGCGTACAGATTCGGATATTAAGAAGCTTCGCTCCTCCTTATCCGCACTGTATAACGTGGTTGGGTGAATCTGCACATAGTCTAAGTTCTTAAGGGCAATGCCATGTTTCTTTGCAATGGTAATCGCATCTCCCGTCAAATGTTTATAGTTGGTTGAATGTTCGTAGGTTCCTCCGATTCCACCGGTAGCAAGTACTACATAATCTGCACGGATTACATCCGTCTTTCCATCTTTTTCCACAATTCCACCAACGCACACGCCATCTTCTACCACAATATCTTTAAGCTCTGCATACTCGTAAATATGAATGTTGGCATGCTTCTTTGCTTCTTCGTATAAATGGCTGGTAATCTCTTTTCCCGTAATATCCTCGTGGAACAAAATGCGCTTATTGGAATGGGCACCTTCCCTGGTAAAGCAGAAACTTCCATCCGCATTTTTCGCAAAATCCGTTCCATAGCTTACCAAATCCGCAATAACCTCCGGAGATTCCTTAATCATGCGCTCTACCGCACCTTCATCATTCTCATAATGTCCGGCTTTCATGGTGTCCTCAAAATAACTATCGTAGTCGGACGCATCCTTCAACATGCATATTCCACCTTGCGCAAGGTAAGAATTGCATTCTTCCACTTTTTTCTTAGAAAGAACAGTAATTTCCCACTCCTCAGGAAGCTTTAATGCGCAGTATAATCCTGAGCAACCGCTTCCTGCTATTAATACATCTGTCTTCATAGCTTTCTCCTTATTTCGCTAATTCCAGCATACGCTCAAGCGGTAACACTGCTTTCTTAGCGATTTCCTCATCCAATGTAATTTCATTCGTTTCATTTTCCAATACATCAATTACCTTATCCAAGGTTACTTTCTTCATGTTCACACATACCTGTGGATCAATGACACGGTATAATTTCTTACCCGGTGCCTGCTCCTTAATCTTCGGGAACACACCGTCTACCGTTGCCACGATAAACTCGTCTCCTTCGGTATTTACAACGTAATCTATAATTCCGGAAGTACTTCCTACATAATCTGCTTCTTTCAAAACATCCTCGGTACACTCCGGATGGGCTGCTACCTTGGCATTCGGATGCATCTCTTTGGCACGGAGCATATCATCAATGGTAATGGCCACATGTCTTGGGCAAAAACCCCGGTTGGTAATAATCTCCTTCTCCGGCACCTGCTTACGAATAAAATTACCCAAATTGGCATCCGGAATAAAATAAATGATTGGATTCGGAAGGTTCTTTACAATCTTCACTGCATTCGATGAGGTTACACACACATCGGAATGTGCTTTTACTTCTGCAGTTGAGTTTACATAACATACTACTGCTACATCCGGATGTTCCTTCTTAACTTTCTCAATCTCTTCCACATCCGTCATATGTGCCATCGGGCAATCCGCCGTTGCATCCGGCATAAATACCCGCTTCTGTGGGTTCAACAGCTTTGCGCTTTCTCCCATAAATTCCACTCCCGCGAAAATAATACGATCCGCATCCACTTTGGTTGCGATCTTCGCCAGATAGAAAGAATCTCCAATATAATCAGCACACTGCTGCACATCTTCGTCCACATAATAATGCGCCAAAATTACCGCATTCTTTTCCCTCTTCAATTCCTGAATTCTTGCTTGCTTGTCCATAGTCTTTTTTCCTTTAAAATCTATTATTTTGTCACCGACGGCTAATGAAAAATCCAAAACGTGGGAAGTATCGGTCATTGCAGGAACACTCTCATTCCATACAAGACGTAGCGGTACATAAGGCGCGCACAAGCCCGCCTAAGTACCGACGTCTTGTAAAGTCCTGCAACTGACCGACGCTTTCCACGTTCCCCTTTTTTCATTGTCCGTCTTTGCTATCATAACATATGTAAAGACAGGTGTCTATACACCTGTCTTGTCTTTTTATGTATTTTATTTTGTCTTCTCTTTATCATACCACTTGAGGGTAAAATAGCCAGCTACCGTGCCTATCAGACCTATAATTCCTCCGACCACTAATGGATGCAATTCTGACGTTCTTGTCATGCATGCCGTGCCCATTGCTGCCCAAAAAATATCCCACAATATCGCATGTCTTGCTATCTTTGCTTTCATTCTTTCTCCTAAGCCTCCTTCACTATACACATCTGCAATATATCACATCATTCTCACGATTTCAAGCAACCGTACACAAATGTCGCATTCCCTGGCCGTTCGGTCACAGGACACCGCCCACACTCCCGCTGACCGAGAAATCCCCCTATTTTCGCGCCGGCTCGGTCACAGCTTTCCTTGAAACGCCCCTGTGACCGTGGATTTCTCGCTTTTTTGCAAAATCAACGGTCACAGACAACTATCCATTCCCTCCCTGACCGAATGTCCTGCCTCAGAGGCAAAAAAATCGGTCACAGAGCATTCCGTAGCTGTCTGTGACCGAATCGCAACTATTTCAACATAAAAGCACAACAATTATCTACCGTATCCATACAATTTCATTTCCCGCAGTCTTCTTATTTCGCGTCGGTTCCCCGTCCGGATACCCTAATGCAAGTCCTCCCGTAACTTCTTCTTCATCGGTATAGCCAAACTGCTTCAAAAAATTCTGTAACCCCTCATCTTTGGCACAACGACGCCCCATATTCAAATAGCAGGATCCAATGGACAGCTCCGTCGCCGCCAACATGGCATTTTCCAATAAGCATGCTGTATTGGCAAGTGCATTATAATTTTCTTTTTCATAGGTAACAAGTAAAAATGTCGGCGCATGAAAGCAAAAATGATAGGTTTTACGCTTCATAAAGCTTGCCATTGCAGCCGGAATTCCTTCGGCATTCCCCGCTAGTGCTGCCTCTAGAAAAATCTTTCCAAGTTCCTCCATTTTCTCCGAATTCTGAAAAACATAAATCTTTGCTTTTCGATCATTCTTTCCGGACGGTGCCATACGTGCCGCCTCCAAAATAGTATTTAATTCCTCATCCTTAATTTGCTCCGGCTTGTATTTTCTTACGGAGCAACGGTTCTTAATCGCATCCAACATAGAACACCCCTCCTTTTCCTGTTTACTCCACCAATCCTTTGGCTTTCTCTGTCCACTTTCCTCTCTTATACACAATACTCGTAATAATCGCACCAATTACCCACGTCACAAGCAAAGAAATAAACACACTTGCCTGCTCACCATTTGGTTTCGCCGGGTTTCTGGTCAAATACGCCAATCCATATGCCACCGGAATACGCAGTACGATGGTGGTGAACATACTAATCCACATAGGCGTCATGGTGTCACCGGCGCCACGCATCACACCGGACAAGGACTGGGTAACACCCACAGCCACATAGCCCAACGCGAGAATGCGCATCATATTCATACTCAGGGTTACCAATTCTTCCGTCTCGGTAAAAATACCCATAAGCGGTCTTCCAAAAATCAAAATAATCACCACAATGGTAGCGGAAATACCCATAGCCAAAAGCGTTCCTTCCTTCGCTCCACGATGAACACGCTCCGTCTGACGTGCTCCCACATTCTGACCGGCATAGGTCGTCATCGCCGTACCAAAGGAAAAATTCGGCATCATGGCAAAACCATCCACACGCATAACGATTACGTTTGCTGCAATAAACATCTCTCCAAAGCTATTGGTCAGGGACTGCACCACCAACATCGCCATGGACATAATAGCCTGGGTCACGCCGGAAGGCACACCCAATTTAATAATGTTGCTTGCATGATGTTTATCCAATCGATAATGCCTACGCTCCAGTACAAAAATATCCTTCATCTGATACAATCGTCGAATACATAGCACCGCCGAAATTGCCTGAGCAATGGCCGTTGCAAGGGCCACTCCCGGAACCCCCATGCCAACATATCCCACAAATACCACATCTAAAATACTGTTAAGCACACAGGCAAACAACAGATACCACAATGCGGACATGGAATCCCCCAAACCACGTAGGATACCACTTAGAATATTGTAATACGCCATACCCGCAATTCCAATAAACAGAATATGCAGATAATCCGTACACCAGTCAATGATGCTATCCGGCGTCTTAAGTAGTTGCAAAAGCGGTCGGCTTAGAAGCGTCGCCATCAACATAATAATCAAAGAGGCAAGGCCGGTTAAGATAATACTGGTTCCAATGGTCTTTGCCAGATTCTCCTTATCCCTTGCTCCAAAAAACTGGGACACCATAATACTGGCACCCACACTCACTCCAACAAAAAGCACCAGTAGCAGGTTCACAATCGGTCCGGCACTTCCAACTGCCGCAAGGGCATTGTCGCCAATGTAGTGACCAACTACCACACTATCCACCGTATTATATAGCTGCTGCGCCACATTTCCGATGATCATCGGAACAGTGAACAAAAGAATTTTTTCCCATGGTTTGCCCACTGTCATGTCCACCGGTTCAAATAATTTCTTTACTACATTCATAAAATCTCTCCTTATCCATAACTATGATAACAGAGATTTCTCCATTTGAAAACAATAATCAATCTGCTTCACACCATCTTCACGTAAAAAGCTTCCATACACACCCGTTCCACAAAAAAGCACCGTCTCTTCGCCACCGCAGCAAATCCGATATCCTTTGTTTGAAACCACCTGGGCCTGCCTGAGGGCTTTGCCACCAAAGGAAATGTAGTACGCCTTTCCACTTACCGGCCGCAAATCATCCTTTAGAATGCCCTGGGCCTTCAGCTTCTCTTTTTTGTCAAACGCAAAATACACATAGCCACGCTCTTTCTCTAACTGCCTTGGCTCCTTCTTCTCTTCCGTCAAAAGCACATTGCCCTTTGCATCTAAAAACTGCACGGCACCATTGGCTTTTTCCACCATAACCGTCAGCTCTTTTAAGTGCAAAAGCGTCTGCTTCGGCTCCTGTTTCACCTTGAAGGAAACACCTTTTTCCGGCATTTTCGCAAAATATCCGTTGCAAAATTCATCGCCTGTGCGCACAAACTGAATGCGTACACAACCATCGTTAATCGGCATCACCCGTAGCGTTCCGTAAGCCGTCACGAAATCCACATACTGCTTTGTTGGCATCACCATCCGCACGCCCTGATTTATCTTCGTATGACCAATCGGTGTTAATTCACTTGCTTCCGGCATGGAAAAAAATTCATACACAGATCGATTCAATGGCGCATCGGTTTTCTTCACATCCGCCATCATTTTCTTGCGCACCGGCTTGGCACTCGGCAACACCCGCTTTTTCTCCGGGAACACCGCCGGACGCTCCTCCTTCGGTCTTAAGTCATCGGTACGAATCTGTTTCGGGCCGATGTATCCGCGCAATGCCCGCTCCCTACCGGTATCTTTCACGTCCTTGGCAAACTTCTCGCTCTTTAATTCCTTCGGTTTTTCATAAACCGTCTTCTTACTTCCCGTCGGAGCCTGTACACTACGATTGACCTGCACCGGCTTCGTTGCCAGAATATCGCTAATATCACCCTCATGCACCACACACAGTTCATGCAGCGCTCTGGTTGCCGCAACGTACAGCAACTTCACACTGCCATCCCCTGCCGGGTAATGTTCTTTCGTTGGGCAATAGAGCACAACACCGTCAAACTCCAAACCTTTGGTGTAAAAAATCGGCAACACCATCACCCCGGTCTGGAATTCCATGGTCTCATAATCTCCGTCTACCACATCCACTTCTGCAGAAAGCTTAGCACGAACCACTGCCGCTTCTTCTTCGTCTTTACAGATAATAGCAATGCTTTCGTGACCCTTCGCCTGCCAGTCTTTCACCGCCGCTGCAATGGTCTTAATAACCGCACCCTGATTGCAACATGCCTTTACCGACACCGGGCTTCCATGGCGTAACACCGGTTCTGCCGGATACACCTCAAAGCTTCCGTGGGCCAGAATAGCACTGGCATATTCGGAAATCTCCACCGTATTTCGGTAGCTCTTTTTCAACGTTTCAAAACAATCATAATCGCCTGTCAAAAACAGCTCCCGAACCCCGTTCCAATCACTTAAACCATAGCCTTCATGAATATTCTGGGATACATCACCCATAATGGTATAGGTGCAATCCTTAAGGCAAAAATGCATCACTTCATACACCATCATACCGAAATCCTGCGCTTCATCGATTACCACATGGCTGGCTTCCCGAATCTGATCAAGCTCTATCATACGACGATATAAATAAGCAAGCGCTGCCAAATCGTACACATCAAAACAGTTCTTTGGATCAGCCACCTCTTTGCCGAGTACCGCCTGACTCTCCAAAAACTCCTCATATAACGTATATATGGATAACTTATCAATATTTTTTCCGTAATAACTACCGTACACCTTTAAGAGACGCTCTCTTTCTTTTTTCGGAAAAGAATGTCCTTTGCCCTGCATCTCATTCTCCAGAGCCGCAACCAATCGCTCATTTAACGTCTCAGCTTTCTGCGCCATACTCATACGCTTGTTATTCGTAAGAATCTGCTCTAAAAGTTCCGGGCTCATCAACCTACCGCCGGTGGCTTCCAAAAAAACGTTACCATCTCCGAAATACTCCCGTTCATAAGTTTCACAGAAAAACTTCAAATCCTCAAACCACTGCGCTGTACCTTTCTGCCAGGCCGTATCATCCGCCTTATTTAGCGGCTTTACACTGTAGGTATGTTTATCCCAAGCCTCGTATAACAAGCGTACAAACAACTGCTCCATAGTCATCTGTTTCACACCGTATACGTCCAAATCCGGCAAAACGCTGGTAATGTAATTCAACAGAATCCGGTTACTTCCTATTATGTAAAAGTCTTCCGGACGAAAATCATCTTCGTAATTATAAAGAATATAAGAAATGCGATGCATAGCCACTGTGGTTTTTCCGGAACCGGCCACACCCTGCACAATCACGTTCAGTCGCGGTGACTTTCGAATAATGGCATTCTGCTCCTGCTGAATGGTGGCGATAATTTCCCCCAACACCGCCTTTTTATTCTGGGACAGATATTTCGTCAAAAGCTCGTCCGTTGCTACCACATCGGAATCATAGTATGTAACTAACGTATCATCTTTAATCTCATAGGTACGCTTCCGTGTAAGCTCCAGTTCTCTGGCTCCATCGTTGTTCACCTCATAGCTGACACGCCCCAATGCTCCGTCGTAGTACACACTGGCAATAGGCGCCCGCCAGTCAATAACCACCGGTTCGCTGGTTCCTTCGGCAATGCCCACACGTCCGATATAATACGACTCTTCGCCTCCTACATCCGGATCCGAGAACACGATGCGACCGAAATAAGGTTTTTTCCTCGCCCGTTCTCTTCTTGCCAAATCCTTCAACGTCTCCTGATACTGCGCTTCCGCTGTGTTAAAAAGCACCAGCGTTTCCTTGTCGCTTACCTCATAGTTCTGCCAAATATCCTCCATATCCTCCTTCAGCTTCACAAGGAAGCCTTCGGTTCTTGCAAGATTCTCTCTGGCAATCCCCAGAATCTCCTGTAAGTTCTTCTCTTCTGCCTGCTTACTGATTCCCATTAATTGCTTTCTCTTCATACTCCTCCTTTGGTGCACGTTTCTAGGTTCCTACTTATTGTATAAAAAAATCCCCAAAAGGTATAGACTTTAATTATCATTTATGGTATGATGCATAATGAACTGTGTCTAAAAAAGCTCCAGGTTGCAAATGCAGCTTGGAGCTTATCTTTTATCCTTTTTCCTTGCTTCGTGGCTCACGATGGACATGCATTCTTCTTTCAAACATCTCCTTCCAGAGTGTCGGATAAAAAAGAATCAGCAACGGGAACAATTCCAACCGCCCAGCCAACATGTCAAACATAAGTACATACTTAGAACCATCACTGAAAAATCCGAAATTCCACGTCGGACCAACCAATTCCAGTCCCGGGCCGATATTATTAATCGTAGCGGCAACCGCCGTAAAGGTGGTTGTCATATCCCGCCCCTCCAACGACACCAAAAACACCGATGCGGCAAACACCAACACAAAGGTGATAAAATATACGTTCACAGAACGGGCAACACCATGTTCCACCGGCTTGCCGTCCATCTTAATCTTCATAATGCTCTTCGGATGAATATAGGAAACCAGTTCCCTTCGCACACTTTTAATCAGAATGATAAAACGGGATACCTTAATACCACCACCGGTACTTCCGGCACAGGCACCTATAAACATCAGAAGCACAAGCACCGTTTTACTGGCCTGACTCCACTGATCGAAATCCGTCGTGGAAAATCCTGTCGTGGTAATAATGGATGCCACCTGAAAAGCCGTGTGACGCAATCCGATGCCAATACTGTGGTAAATCAAACGGGTATTCGGCAAAATCAATGCAATGGCTGCAACAATGGTCAGAAAATAATAGCGCACCTCTTCCATGGAAAAAGCCTTGCGTATCTCACCAAATACCAAAAAGTAAAAGGCATTAAAATTCACACCGAATAGAATCATAAATATGGTTACCACCCACTGTAAATACGGTGTATAACCACTAATACTATCGTTACGAATACCAAAACCACCGGTACCGGCAGTACCGAAGCTGGTACAAATGGCGTCAAACACCGGCATCCTTCCAAATAGTAAAAATAGGAACTCCAAAATTGTCAGTCCAACATAAATCAAATACAGCAAACGCGCCGTCTGACGAACTTTCGGTACAAGCTTACCCACAGACGGTCCCGGGCTTTCTGCCCGCATCAGGTTCATTGGCGAACCACCGTTTAACGGCATAACCGCAAGCAAAAACACCAATACACCCATACCGCCAATCCAATGGGTAAAACTACGCCAAAACAATGCCGTATTGGAAAGTGCTTCCACATCTGACAAAATACTGGCTCCGGTTGTGGTAAAACCGGAAATGGTCTCAAACAAAGCATCCGCAAAGGCCGGAATCTCTCCTGCTATCCAAAACGGCATACATCCCACAATACTCATGAGAATCCAACTTAGCGCCGTCATGACACAACCTTCTTTTAAATAAAATACATTGTTCTTTGGTTTACAGAAGGACAACAGGCACCCCAGCAAAAAAGCACCTGCCGCAACCGCCAAATAATATCTTCCCTGACTCTCCCGGTAATAAACGGAAACTATACAAGGTAATAATAACAAAATTGCCTCAATCCTCAGAACACGTCCCAGGATAAAGCGAATCATGGCACTATTCATCCGTCTCCTCCAACATATCCGTAATATCCGTAAATCCGGTATGTGTTGTAACCAGCATAACCGTATCTCCGGCATGAATCATATCATGACCGGACGGAATAATAATCTGTCCGTTATGGTTAATAAATGAAACCAGCACGTTCTGTTTAATATTCAAATCTCTCAGCGGAATATCAATCACCGCCGACTGTTCATTCACAGAAAACTCAATGGCTTCCACACGTCCATCGTACATATGGGTTAAGGTCTCTACGCTTACGCTGTCCTTAGAATTCGTGCGGGCACGTACGTAAGCAAGGATCATCTCGGAAGCAATGTGATTCGGGTAAACCACACTTCCCAAAGAAAGACCGTTTAATACATTCTTAAAGTTAATGCGGTTAATCTTGGTAATAACCTTTGCATTGGCCTTGGTTACCGAACGGGCATGCAAGGTAAGCAACACATTTACCTCATCAATTCCCGTAAGCGGAACAAACGATTCCACATACTCGATTCCCTCTTCTTTAAGTAATTCCTGATCAATACCATCGCCGTTAATAATAATGGCTTCCGGCAACAAGATACTCAATTCTTCGCATCGTTTCTTATCCGCTTCAATAATCTTAACATCGATGCCCAGGGTAAGCAGATGACGTGCCAGGTAATAGGCACCCTTTCCTCCACCGATAATCAAGGTATCCTTTACACGATTCGTCTTAATGCCAATCTCCTTAAGAAACGGTGCCACCTTCTTACGGGCGGTAACAAAGGAAACCAAATCTCCCTCTTTTAACACAAAATCACCGGATGGGATAATCACTTCATTTCCACGTTCAACCCCGCATATAAGAACTTTATTCGCAAGACCGGATGCGGATTCCGAAATTGCGCGGTCACACAGCATACTGTCCTTCGGTATATAAAACTTTACCATATCCGCCTGTCCATGGGCAAAAGAGTTCACTTCCAAAGCACTTGGCAAATACAGAATACGAGCCATATCCATCGCTGCTTCCATTTCCGGATTAATAATCATAGCAAGTCCCAGTTTCTCTTGCAAATAGCTTACTTCATGGCTGTAATCCGGTGTTCGCACACGGGCAATCGCTGCACAGTCTCCCACCTGCGTAGCAATGGTACAACAAAGAAGATTCAATTCATCCGATGCAGTAACCGCAATAAACAAATCTGCATCCTTGATTCCGGCTTCCACCTGGGTAGTATAGCTGGCCCCATTGCCACAAATTCCCATTACATCATTAAAATTCGCAACACTGCTGACCTTCTGCGCATTGCTGTCAATAATGGTCACATCATGCCCTTCTTTGCTCAACTGCTCGACCAGTGTCATTCCCACTTTACCGCAACCAACGATAATAATTTTAAGTCCGTTCTTTTTAAGACCGAGTTTTGAAAACATCGCTCATTCTCCCTTCTTCAATAGGATATACTATAACACTTTTTTAACCGCAAGGAAAGTACTAGATATTGATTTTTTTATGTTTAAAACCAATAGGTAATGTGGTACCATAGAAATAATGGAACAATAATACAGAAAAGAGGACAAAAGCATGAATATTGTGGTACTTGAACGAAACAGTGTCGGTACCGACATCGACTTAAACTACGAAGAACTCGGTAACGTAACCTATTATGCAAACACCGTCACAGCTGAAGAAGTAGCAGAACGCGTCAAGGATGCCGACATCATCGTTGGCAACAAATCTCCGCTAAACGAAGCTTCCTTAAAAGATGCCAAAAACGTAAAACTCATAACCGTTTTTGCAACCGGCTATGACAACATAGACTTAGACTATTGCAATAAGCGTGGCATTCTGGTAGAGAACATCGTAAACTATTCTACCGCCATGGTTGCACAGCACACCTTTGCCCTGGCGCTAAGCCTTTACGAAAAACTGCCCCACTACGATCAATATGTCAAAAGCGGCACTTACGCATCCCAAAGCCGTTTTTCCAATTTTGACGTTCCTTTCTATGAATTCGAAGGAAAAACCTGGGGTATCATTGGCATGGGCAACATCGGCCGCCGGGTTGCGCGGATTGCCACAGCCTTTGATGCAAAGGTGGTTTTTTACTCTGTTACCGGAAATAGTAACGTTACCGAGTATCCACAGGTAGATTTCGAAACCCTATTAAAA
>SVEW01000033.1 GCA_015057205.1 Lachnospiraceae bacterium
CCTGAGCCGTAATATGGCATGTCTAGTGCCGCATGCAATAACATGGACTTTGCCTATATATTAAAGGAGCTGTCTTAATGCGACAGCTCCACTTTTCCAGACGATTACCTTATACCTTGATGGTCTTTTTAATTGTCCGCTTGATTCCATTTTTATTATAAATATCAATCTCAATCTTGGCTTTTCGATCACTGCTCGTAAACCACATCTCATACGTTCCGCTTGTCTTTTTCGTGGTCCAAACCGTCTTTGCAGTGGTTCCACTTCCGGTTTTTTGACGAATTATATATAAATATCCATCCCTTGGTGGCTTGTAGCTTATGGCTACCTTACAGATCTTAAAGGATCCGTTTGTAGTCTTAGGCGGAACCCAATTTCCATGACTATCAAAATGGCCATTAAGAACAAAGGTCATACTCTTGCTTTTCTTGCTCTTCACCTTTATCTTTAAATTTGACGGTTTTCCCGGTTTTTTATCGGTCCACTTGCACACAGAACATGAATGTTTTCCGGTATGGTTCTCTCCCTTTTCGGTCTTCTTAAATCCACACACCTTACATTTGTAGGTAGCATTGTGATACTTTGCTGCATTTTCCGGATTAATCGTATAAAACTCCGGTGATGCCTTCAATACCTCAAAGTCACATTTTTGCGACTGTGTCTCTCCACAAACGGAACACTCCCGTGTGTGATAACCGCTGTTGTTATTATTTTTATAATCACCAAATGTATGCTCCTCTGTAACTTCCCAACAATGAGCACAGTCCTTGCACTGATAGCTCATGGTGTGCATTGTTTCTGTAGAGTCAATGCGACCAATCTCTTTATAGTTCGTGCTGCCGCACTTTTCACACTGTTTACCGGCCTTGGACGGATCTAACACTACCGCCGTAGGAATAGTCACATCCATTGCCATGCCAAGACAGTCTGCATCACTTTTCAATCCACCGCTTACGGCATAGCATCCGGCCTTTATCTTCTCTCCGGCCTTTACCGTTGTCTTTAAAGTATAGTAATAATAACTTCCGCTGGAAGTATGACTCATACTGCCCTTTGCAGCCTCATCATGAATAAGGCTTCCGTCTTCCCGCACAATAAAGAAGTCGAAACTATTCGCACCGGAACCATTGCTAAATTTGATATACGCCGTTATAGAAACACCGTTCCCTTCTTCCTTGTATTTATAGGATTCCAAGATATTTCCTGCAGGCTGATTCCAAAACTCTTCCTCTTCTTTAACCAGTTTTGCCGTTGTATCCAAAGGCATCCATACCAATACACAACATACACTAAGCAACAATGCCATTAGGATTTTTGTTATTCGTTTCATCCTCGCATCTCCTCCTTAAATAATAAAAAATAGGTAATTGCGAAACCCTTATGTCACGAACGTGGCATAGCAGTTTCGCAAATAGCAATAATAAAAAACCCCTAGATTATAAATCGACTACTATAGTGTCAGTAGATTTTAACAAAGTATTGTTACGAATCGGTTACATAATTCATATATTTTGAACTTTTATTTTATCTTTTCTAAATTCATATCCAAACGCACACTATAAATCAAAAAGCGATTGTTCTGACAATCAACTTATCAAACAATCGCTCTTTTTTATATTATGCTTCTTCTTTTTTGTCATCCAATAGTAGCGGTATCGCATACAGTAATATTACAATAACCACGCAACCTGTACAGGCAAGAATGCCTTTTGTTGTCCGGATATTGGCGGATACATAACCGATATAGGGAATGGTGAAAACCGCTTTCCCAATTAAACGGTTAAATGGAATTGGCTCAATATCTACTGCGTTATTGGCATCTCCCTTGGTAATAAACTGCTGTTTATCCTTATCGACCTTAACAACTCTATGGGTTGCAATTTCGCCACTTGCCAAATGAAATGCAATTGGATCTTTTTCCTTAATTTCACCAGCGTCCACTTTCTTATCGATATAAACAACTGCACCCACATGATAGGTTGGTTCCATACTTCCACTTAACACTGTGAAAATATCAAATCCAATAAACCTTGGCAAAATCAACGCCACGCAGGTTGCAATCACAATGACAAATACCACCCCACTTAAAATATTACAAATCTTACAAATCAATTTACGCATGCTATTCCCTCTCTTGTACAATAATCCTATCTCTGTTCTACCGTCACAACGCCCTTCTTACTATCCAGGTTCACATAAGCACCGCTCTTCAAAATGGAAGTTGCGCTGGTTGAACCGGTCAAAACCGGAATGTCTAAGCTTAATCCCACAATTGCCGCATGGGAATGGTTTCCAAATGCCTCTACTACGATACCTGCTGCCTGTTTCAGGTAAGGCATCATTTCGTTTGTTGTCTCTTTGGTTACCAAAATATCACCGGCTTTAAAGTTCTTCTCCATCTCCTCTAGCGTTGATGCCACACAAAGATTTCCGGTAACACTCTTATTTCCAAGTCCTTTACCCGTCATCAAAATATGACCGGCAACATGTACCTTGATTAAGTTCGTCGTTCCGGAAACACCAAGTGGAACGCCTGCCGTGATAACAACCAAATCACCGGATTCCACAATGCCCTTCTTCATGGCCATATCAACTGATGCATCAAACAAATCATCCACAGTATGATGCGCCTCTAATAAAAATGGACGTACCCCCCAGGAAAGATTCAACTGACGACACACCTTTTCTGTCACAGCAAAGCAAATGATTGGGCTGGACGGGCGGAACTTAGAAATCATACGAGCCGTCTGTCCGGATTGTGTTACCGTAACAATGGCTTTTGCACCAAGATCGATTGCTGTCATACAGGTCGCATGGGAAATTGCACTGGTAATATCCGGATTCACAATAGTCTCACGTTTCTTAAAACGAGATGCATAATCAATACTTTCTTCCGTAGCCAGGGCAATCTTCACCATGGTCTTTAACGCTTCTACCGGATAGGCACCTGCAGCCGTTTCACCGGACAACATAATCGCACTGGTTCCGTCAAAAATCGCATTCGCCACGTCCGTGGTCTCCGCTCTGGTCGGTCGCGGATTCTTCATCATAGAATCCAACATCTGTGTTGCCGTAATAACCACTTTACCCGCCTGGTAAACCTTGCGGATAATACTCTTCTGAATCAACGGAACTTCCTCAAACGGAATCTCCACACCCATGTCACCGCGGGCAACCATAATACCGTCTGTCACGCGAATAATTTCATCAATGTTATTTACGCCTTGCATATTTTCAATCTTAGCAATGATGTTAATATTATCGCAGCCCTTTTCATCAAAAATCTTACGAATCTGCAAAATATCATCTGCGCTACGAACAAAGGAAGCCGCAATAAAATCGAATCCTTCATCAATTGCAAACTCAATGTCCGAACGATCCTTCTCACTGATATACGGCATGGACAACTCCACATTCGGCACGTTAACGCCTTTACGATTGGAAATCACACCATCGTTAAGCACCTTACAACGAATAGCCTCTTGTGTCACTTCCTCGACTTCCATCTCAATCAAGCCGTCATCAATCAGAATTTTAGAACCTTTACTAACATCATTAATCAGTTCCGGATAAGAAATTGCTACTTTCGTAGAATCTCCTTCACATTCCTCCGCCATCAAAGAAAAGGTCTGTCCCTTCTTTAAAGTAACCTTACCTTCCTTAAAATCACGAATTCGAATCTCCGGTCCCTTGGTATCAAGAAGTGCAGCCACCGGTCTGTCATATTTCTCTCTTAACTCTTTCAGCTTCTCAAATCGTATCTTCTGCTCTGAATGCTCGCCATGCGAAAAATTAAAACGAGCCACATCCATACCTTCCTGAATCAATTGTTCTAACACGTTGTCTTTGTCCGTAGCAGGACCCAGGGTACATACAATCTTCGTCTTACGAATTTTCACAGTTACCTCCTTACCTAATCATGAAGGCCTTGTTCCTCCATGGTTGTATAAATAAAAAATTTCAAAAGTGCCAATAATAAAAATGCGATTCCAATGGCTCTGGTCACACGCATGACCGCTACCGAAACTGCCATTTTCCCCGGCAGCAAAATCAGCACAATGGCAAGTGCAAGAAACACCGGCAGTCGTAACAAACTACGCATTGGCGGTCTTTTTTCGCCATATACCGCTGACAAAATCGCCTGATCCAAATACACGGCTCCACCAAGTATCATGGTAGCACCAATGTAATTCACCAACTCCCTCATTTCCGGCAAAAAAGCACTCACTACACTTAAGGCAATTCCGCCAAAAACACTTGCTAAACTAATAGAAATGATTTTCTTATCCATGTCCTACTCCCGTTTTAAATAGCCCAAATATTTCTCAAATACCGTAAAGAACTGGGATGTGGTACACTCCGTATCCTCCTGAAAGGTTACATCATCCCATACCTTTTCATTCACATCGGAATTCTTTTCCTTACAGAAATTCTGATACACGTTATCAAACGCATCTTTCGCACGCTGTTTCAAAATAACTTCCTTATTCTGATTGGTAAGTTCCCGGTCAATCTTGGTAATTATTTTTACAAAATAGTATTTACCATTTTCCGAAACACAATCAGAAACGTCACCATCACTTAGTCCCATAAGTGCAAGATACATCTGATTACTCATCTTCTGTCGGTACAGTGTAATTTCCTCAGTTGACTCTGTACTGTAATAGCTTGCCAGACTGTCAAATCCGGCCCCTTTTTCTAATTTCTTCGCAACGGTATTTGCAACCTTCTCCTCATTTACCACAATCTGCTTTACAACCATAACCCGAGCGTCATCATCACTGACTTCCTCATTCACGCCACCGGTTAAACCGGTGTACAACTTGGTCGCCAAAGCCATATCCGCATACACCTTTGCCACATCTTCTTCCGAAACCTCAAGCGCATCTTTATCTGCATCGGATAAGGATTTGTAATACACCTCGGCCGCCTTCTTAACAAGGCTCTCCTCTTTGGCTGTCAACGTAACTTTCTGCTCTTTTGCCAAAAGCACCATGGTTTTCATTTTTGCAAGGACCGACAACGTCGTCTCCTTGGTATGTGCTTCTAAACTTCTGTCTCCTTTACCTATTTTCCATATAGCCTTACCATAGGTATTGGCATACATATTCCGATAATTTAGTAAAAATAGTTTTGCCTCTGACAGACTAACGCTCTCATCACCGACTCTGCATACCGTAGAGTCACCAATACTTGTAGTCCAAATAATCTTAGCCGGAAAACTACATCCGGATACCATCGGTGTCAAAAGTGCTCCCGTCAGTGTAAGTACTGCCAGTCTCTTTCCTATTGTTCTTCTCATTATCCTTCTACCACCAGAAATCTTCCATCGGAAAGTGCAAACAATTCGCTCTGGGCCAGCAATTCCTCATCGCTCATGCCATAAGCATCCATGCCTGCCTCCTCTAAATAATCTCTAACATCCTGTAGGCTATCACACACACAAGCCATACAATCTGCAAGGAAGGCATCTGCTTCCTCCTTTGTCATAAATTCTTCCCGTCCAAGAAGTTGTTTCTGATTCGCCAAAAACACTTCCAGACATTCTTCTTCGTATTCATACATAGGCATACTCCTTTAACGTTGGTACTCTCGCAATAGCTTCCCGATACGTCCCACCGGTAATCCCACTACGTTATTATAGTCCCCGGATATTCCCTTAATATATTGTGCAAAATATCCCTGAATTCCATACGCACCCGCCTTATCCATAGGTTCTTTCGTACGAATATAGTCCCGAATATCCTCTTCCGTCATGCTATAGAGATTTACCTGTGTTGTTTCGCAAAATGTCTCCATTTTCACACCACCGGTAGCCTTCACCTCAATAATGCACACTCCGGTATGCACCTGATGCCCTTTCCCTTGAATCATATGAAGCATGGAAAATGCTTCCTCTTCATCCTTCGGTTTCCCAAGGATCTTATTCTGATACGCTACCACCGTATCCGCTCCGATAAACCAGGTATCACCCTGGGGCAGTTTCCCTTCCCCAATGTAAGAAAGGTATACTTCCTGAGCCTTCTGGCTGGCAAGCAATTTCACTGCCTCCTCCGGAGACTCATTTCCAATTTTCTCTTCACCCTTTGCCGGGCATACTTCAAACTCTACGCCAATTTGCGTAAGCAGGTCTTTTCTTCGTGGCGACCCGCTGGCCAAAATAATATTTGGTTTCATGTTACCTCCTAAATATTACTTTTATTATAGGTTCAATTGAAGGCAACGTCAATGACTTCCTGCAAATGAAACGAATACAGATACACCTTTTTCACAATTTTGCCCCGGCTTCGCTCGATAGCTTCCTTGTATAGCTCCATCTGCTTTTTATAACGCTTCACCAAATCCTCCCCGGTTTTAACAGAATCCGTTTTGTAATCTAACAAAACCAGTCCATCCTCTTCTTCAAAAAAGACGTCAATAATACCCTGAATCAATATCCGTTCTTCTTCACAGCCGCTAAGTCCCGCCACCTGTGGTGCGATGCCCATTACAAAAGGCTGCTCTTTTTTAAGGTTTCCTTCGCGGGCTGCCTTATGCATACGCAAAAACAAATCGGTTTTGAAAAAGGTTGCAATCTTCCTTGCAGAAACCAATGCACAGTCTTCTTCCTTCATCAAGCCATTTTCCACAATGTTCTTCATCTTTTTCTCTACAAGATCCGGTGTTGGATTCGTCCATTCTTCGTCCGTAAAATCCAAACATTCTAAAACACGATGCGTTGCCGTTCCCCGCAGAGCTCCACGATTTACGCTTTCTTCCTCAGCAAAATAGTCCGGTATCAGATCTGTTATCTCCTCTAAAGGCTCCTCCGTGTTAAATGCATCGCTTAATACATCTTCCATAAACCGGTGCTTAATATCCGAAACAGACATTTTTACCGGCAACGTAAGCGCCTCTTCATGGGCATAGGTTTTCCCGAACAATTCCTTGATTCTTTCCTGTCCCTGTGGTGTACCTTTCGCCTCTAAAAGCGCTGTTTTTAAAAGAAGCTGTTCCTCTAAGTTTTCAAGCGAAACCTCGGAAGAATCCGGCACATTCGTAATCACCTCATAAGAGACATTGGCCTGCGTATAAATTATTCTGGCCAAAAGCGCCGGCAATACCAAATCAAGATAACATCCTGCTGCCAGCTTTCCGGAATACAGCATTCTATCTCCTTTGACTCTGGCTGCATACTTTTGCATGGCCTTTTCATAATCCCGGACACAACCGGAAAGAATCAGTTTTTCCTTTGCACGGGTTAGTGCTACATACAATACACGAATCTCTTCTGCAAGATTCTCTCTGTCTATCTGGTTCTTCATGGCGTTATAATATACCGTATTTTTACGGACACGCAACTGAGCGTCCGCATACCGCAGGCTCATACCACCGTTTGCACTGACAAGCAATGCCTCTTTTGTATCGCTTTTATTGAATTTACGACCAAGTCCCGCTACAAATACAATGGGAAATTCCAACCCTTTACTCTTGTGTATCGTCATCAGACGCACGGCATTTCTACCCTCATTTACTGAGCCCTCTGACAAATCAATGTTATATTCTTTAAGCTTATCAATGTAACGCAAAAAGTGAAACAATCCATGATAGCTTGTGCTCTCATAAGCTCTCGCCCGCTCTACTAAAATATCCAGATTCAGCTTTTTTAGTTCTCCATTTGGTAAAAATGATACAAAATCATCATAATCCGTTTGCTCATAAAACGCTTTAATCAGCTCGTGAATCGGCAAATATCTTGCCATCTGCCGAAAATCAGCAAGCATATCAAAAAAGCCTTTCAGCTTTTTCCCAATACAATCCTCTCGTTCATAGGTCATTGCCGCCTCATAAAACGCTTTCCCCGGTGCAGATGCGGCAATTTCCGCAATCTCAGATTCACTTAGTTTCACCACCGGACTGTTTAACACGCAAAACATGGGAATATCCTGCCGTACATTATCCACAAGGCGTAAAAAGCTAAGCACCGTCGCGATCTCCGTAGACTGAAAATATCCGGTTTTTTCCATAGCAATCGCCGGAATTTCCATTTTCTCAAGTTCTTCTACAATGACCGGCGCCAAGGCTTTCGACCGCAACAAAATCACGATATCCTCGTAGGATACATCCCGATAGCCTTCTTTTGCACTCACCTTTCCCTCTGCCATTAGCCACTTAATCTGTTCGCCAATCATCCTGGCTTCCGCCACATCCTTTTGTTCCTCGCAAGCCGCATTGTCAAGCACCATTACCTTCGGACAAAACAGCGCATCCAAATCCCGATTATAGTCTGCACCATATTTCAGGCTCGTGTGGTCATCATAGGCAATGTCTCCTAAGTCTTTCTGCATAATCGCCTCGAAGATCTGATTTGCAAATTGCACCACTTGATTTCTGCTTCGAAAATTTAAATCCAAATCAATCTTTTGGTTACTGCTGCTTTCATAGGTATACCGATCATATTTTTCTACAAAAAGCTCCGGCTCCGCCTGTCTAAACCGATAAATACTTTGCTTAACATCCCCTACCATAAAACGGTTCTCTACCCCATGACCTCTTGCAATCGCCTCTATAATTGCCTCCTGAAGGGCATTGGAATCCTGATACTCATCCATCATGATTTCCTTGAAATTTTTAGCATAACTCATACCGGCTTTGGAAACTTTTCCGGGTTCATCATAAAGTACTTGCAAGGTCATATGCTCAAGATCAGCAAAATCAACCACGTTCCGTCTCCGCTTTTCTTCTGCAAAGGCATCCATAAACGCCTCCGTCATGGTACAAAGAATATCCACCATATCGTTTAATGCCTGTGCATCCTTTTCTATCTCCTGCGGTGTTTCAAAAAAATAATCCTCAGCCACGTCCGTCAACAGTTTCTTTGCAGCGTCCCGATATCCCCGGGCAATCTCTCTTGCTTCCTTTTCGTCCTCTTCTAATTTCGAGGCTCTTGGCAACATCTCCATTTTATATCCTGCCAAAAGAGGATAACATCCTTCATAGGTATCTTCCGTCAAAACCGGCGCAACTTTTGCAAGTTCTGAACTTAAATGCACATCCAGTTTGGTCAACGCCTCATATCCTGCAATTTCCTCCCTGGCGGATGCGAGCATATTAACCGCATCTTTCACCTTCTGTTTCATATCCGCCATAAGCATGTGCATTTGCTCATCCTGCATATTACGACACCGACTAAGCCACTGCTTCGGCCACGGTGTCGACATAGCGCAGGCATATGTTTCTCCAACAAACATTCCTAACCGTTCATCGCTTCGTCCATCTACGTAATTTTCAACAAACTGAATAAAGCGCGGGTCTTTTTCTTCGTAAAAGGAGGTTAACACCTTATCCATTACATCTTCATACAAAAGGGTGCGCTCATTGTCATCCATCACCCGGAATCCCGGTTCTAAATCCGTTAAATAAAAATGTTCTTTTATAAATTGCAGGCAAAAACCGTCAATGGTGGTAATCAGCGCGTGATGAACTAACGACAACTGCTTTTGCAAATGCAAATTCGTTGGGTCAGCCTTCGCTTTTTGCGTCAATGCCACAAACAGTCGGCTTTTCATTTCTTGCGCCGCCGCATTGGTAAAGGTTACAACCAATAATTCATCAATATCCATTGGACGTTGTTCGTCCATTACCAGCTGACAGATACGCTCTACCAATACCGTTGTTTTTCCGGAACCGGCAGCGGCAGAAACTAATAAGTTGCGGTCACGTACATCAATTACCTGTTGCTGTTTGTCCGTAAATCTCATGCCTTTTCGGTTCCTTTCTCCAAAATATCATTCATTTTCCCAAGCACCTCTTCCGCTTTTTCTGTTTTTACCGGACGAATTGCTTTATAATCCGTACTTTCTTCAAAGCCACAGGCTCCCTGATACGGACAATAGGTACAATACAATACCTCTGCTTCTTTCGTTGGATTTCCATCGGTCTTACCGGTTACAAGTTCACACCCAAGTTCATGGATTTTGTGTTTTGTATACGCAACCAACGTAGGTAATTCCTGATTCTGTGCTCCGGTAAGCGATAACTCTTTTAGAAGTTTCTCTTCTACAACGCCTATTCCCTTTCCCGGATCTAACGTAATCATGGGATCTTTCATGTGAAAATAGTACACACCATCACAGGTACTGTCCGGAGTTCCTTCCTTTGCAAGCACCTGCGCTCCGGCATAATCATAGGTCACCAATTGTAGCTGAATTCCATCATAAACCCGGTTAAAATCCAGCTTGGTATTTCCGCTTTTATAATCTACTACCCGATACCACACGCCTTCTTCCGTCTTTTTCACATCAATGCGATCGATTTTACCGTTTAAACGCATAGCAATCTCTCCCGGCAGATTCAACATATCTTTTTCTTTTTCCGGCTCTAAATGGAAGACCTTTTCGAAATAGGTAGGCACAAAGCCATCTTCTGCCTTTTGTTTAGCCATTGCCCAGGTAGCCCGTCGGGCAATCCGTCCCACGCGCTCAATCTGATAACTGTTTCTTGCATTTTCAAACAAAAATGTCTGCCGCAAATCCGCCACTGCTGCCTGTACCGCCTCTTTTGTCCATGCCACGCGGGTTACCTCCGGAATTGTGTCCGCCTCGTATTCACTTTTCAATAAACGCGTTGCATACTGTTCCATAGCACCATGCAACAAAATACCCACATCCATCAGGGTAAACTGGCCGGTATTGCGTTCACGCAGTTCCAGACCATACTCCAGAAAATGACGCCTTCTACAACGGGCAAAAGTTTCTAATCTCGTAATACTACCCTTGATTTCATCACTGTACAATCGTTTGAATAGTTCATTGCTAAGAGCAGCCACATCCTTTTTTGTAAGGGCTACATTGGCAATGGTTTCAATTCGTTTCCGATACGTTTCATCCTGCTTCAGGTAGGCCAAAAGTTCCTGATTTCCGGCCTCCTCCGGTTGTAGTAGGCAATGTGAAAACGCCAACTCCGGACAAAAATAGGTTTCCTCAGGCTCTAAATCTTCTCCCTGACTTTTCGTAACATTCGGTAAAATATCCTTTAAAACCCCAACCAGATAGGACGGATTCTTCACCTCTCCACCCATGGTATACTCCGGATACAGTATAAATAATTTTTCCGCCGGTTTTCCCATCATCTGATACAAGTAAAATTGTCCTGTAAAAATACGCTCCTTGGGCCCCGCTGCCAGCTCAATGTTACGGGCAAGTAAAGCCTCACGCTCATTTTGGCTCAGACACATGGATCCACTCGTCACCCTTGGAATAACCCCTTCGGACACGCCCACAAAAAACAGTATCTTGATATGCTCCAAACGGGTTCGCTCGATATCTCCTAATACAACGCAATCGCGTCCTGCCGGCAACACTGCCACTTTGGTAGCCGCAAGTCCCGCAGCTACAATTTCCCGAAACTCAGAAAATGGCATCGCCTCTTCCCCCATCAAAGCCACATATCTGCGAAACATCGCTAACACAGTATCATAAATCGCCTTATATTCCCGGCATTTATTGTATTCTTTCTTTTTTTCCAAAATCTCGGAAAACTGTTCAAGGCGTTCCTTCATGCCAAGAGATGTTAAACAGGCAAAAAGTGCCTGACTTCGCTGCTTTACCGTATATCCGGCTCCTTTTGTCTCATACAAAGCGCGAACCGGTACCATAAACTTTTCCCGAATAGTATTCAGTTCAGCCAAATCCTCTTCTTCGTAGCCTTTTACCAACATCTGAAAAGGATACTGATAGATTGCATATCCCCGAATTCTTGCTGCCAGACAATAATTTTCAAGCTTTTGTACTTCCTCATCTGACAGATTGGAAAATCCGGTCTTCAGATAACGGAACACACCTTCGTAGGTAAAATCATCCTCCACCAATTCCAACAATCCCAGCAACACTTCCACAAAAGCGTTTAGGGTGACTTTCTTCTTCTGATCGATAAAATAAGGAATCTTCGCCTTACGAAATACCCGACTGATTTCATCCCCATAGGTATCCAAATCTGCGGTTACTACAGCCATTTCCTGATAACGAACCCCTGCCTCCCGGTAGCGATAAATCATGGAGGTCACATAAGATAGCTCCTCTCTGGGATTCTTAAGGCAAACCAACTGTACATCCTCACATTCTCCGGCATACGGGGTTTGTTTTGGACGAAACAGATTTTGCTCAAGGGCTGCAAGCCCCTTACGGTTTGAAAAACGCCGCTTATCCGGTGTCTCCATAATAATAGGCTCTGCAAGCAGGGTGCCGGTTTCATCCGCCAATTTTATCAAAGACGCTACATACTTCCGGCTTATATAAAACAGCTCATGTTCCTTTCCCACTCCCAGCTTATATTCCTCCGGATCCATAGTTATTGTAACGTACATCTGGCGGATAAGAGGCATCATTGCCTTTAACAGTACCCTCTGCACCGGAGTAAAGCCGGTGTAGCCGTCAAAAACAACAACGCTGTTTTTGACCATATTCGAATCTTTCACCACATCCGCAAGCAAACACAGTAGGGTTTCCTGGGTTAAAAACCGTTCTTTAATGGCTTCGTTTAACGCTTCATAAATCATGGTAAGATCCTGCAATTTATAATACAAAAGCCCTTCATCCATATCTTCTAATACGTTTTTTAAGTCTGCTACCTGCACATGATATTGGGAAAACTCGGTCAGCAGACTCTTTACCTGATCTAAATACCCAGGCTTATCAATGTTACGACGCAATACGCGTAATTTATCCTGCTGCGTACGAACAATCCTGCGAATCAAAAGTGTTTTCCCGATATCATCAAGAACCGTCACATCCCCCATACCAAGCTCCTCAAAAACGCGATACGCCAAACGATCAAAGCTTAATACATCAATGTTCATAATACAGTTATGTTTGCTTCGCTTAACAAATTCTTTCTGGGTGCTTAAAGTAAACTGCTCAGGAACCAACACCAGATAGGTCTGGTCAGGATTCTTCCCCGCTTCTTTTATAATATTGTCATACAAATAAGTTGACTTGCCGCTTCCGGCTCTTCCCAAAATCATGTTCAGTGCCATGTTTTTTCTCTCTTTCCTAAAGGAATGCTGCACCCAAAGAACTCTCTAAGTGCAGCAACCCCCATTATTCTTTATGAGCAGCCATAAAGGCTTCAATTTCATCTGTGGTTCGAATAATATCTTTTGACAATACCTCGCAACCATCCTCGGTAATCAACAAATCATCTTCAATACGAATGCCGATTTCTTCTTCCTCAATATAAAGTCCAGGCTCATTGGTAAATACATAACCCGGTTTTAACTTAAGTCCGTCCACATGGGTACAATCATGTACATCATACCCCATCATGTGGGACACACCATGCATATAGTATTTGCCTAACTCAGAATCTTCCTTGATTAAGCCTAAACGTTTCAATCCTGCCGCCAATACCTCTTTACAGATATCATTTAACTCACGCAACGTAACCCCCGGTTTTGCAGATTCCGTCACCTTCTGATTTGCTTCCAAAACAATATCATAGATTTCTTTCTGACGTTCGGTATACTTACCATTCACCGGATAAGTTCTGGTAATATCTGAGCAAAGGCCATCTGTCTTGCTTCCTAAGTCAAGTAACAGCAAGGTTCCATCCTTACATTCACAGTGGTTGGTTTCATAATGAAGCATCGTTCCGTTATATCCGCTTCCTGCGATAGTCGGGAAAGATGGGCCTTCTGCACCAAGATAATGAATCATGAACTCATAATGCGCCTGTGCCTGGTATTCCATCATTCCCGGCTTTAAGTGCTTCATAACTTCCTCTAATCCTTGTCTGGTTACATCTACGGCATGACGAATGCGTTTAATTTCTTCCTCATCCTTGGTCATACGCATGAGGGAAAGAATCGGATAAACATCCTTAACCTGAACACCCATATAACGCTTCTTAAATTCTTTTGCCTTCATTTCATTGTATCCCGGCATATCATTATAATCTGCATGGTACAAGTCAAAATAAGCATTTTCAATCATCATGCGTGTTGTCCAATAGCCAAGACGACCTTCAAACGCATCCAAATACAATACATGATCTACGCCGCTGATTTCTTTTGCTTCATCCTTGGTAAGTTTCTTTCCGTACCATTTTTCCATCTTTGGATCAGCCTCCTCAATGAATAAATAGCTTTCCGGCTTCTCCCCACTCTTATCAAGAACAAGAATCATGTTGTCTCTGGCAATATCTGTTAAATAGCGGAAGTTCTTATTTACCTCAAATGGTAAATATGCATCCTCGCTCATATGCACTGCCACCCCGGAAAAAATAATCGCCAAGGAACGTTTCTCCATTTTGTCAAGCACGGCGTCACGGCGTGCCTTCAAGTACTCTGTACCCATTATAGTATCCTCCTCTTTCTTATACACTTTTGCCGAAACTAATTTAATCGTCCGGCCATTTCATATATCAAGCGCACGGAACGCTCAACTGCTTTTTTCTCAAATGTGGGGTAATCCTCGTGGGCGCTGTTATCTGCCTTGTCGGAAATAGCCCTCACAATTAAAAACGGCACTTCATTCAAATATGCGGTATGCGCAATGGCTGCACCTTCCATCTCTGTACAATACCCTGCAAATGTATCCACAAGCCATTTCTTCTTTTCATCACCGGAAACAAACTGATCCCCCGTCAGCACTCTGCCTTCGTAAACATGAATATCCGGATTCACTTTTTCACAGCTTTCTTTGGCTATCCTACGAAGCCCTTCATCCGCTTCAAAGGAAAAAACATCCATCTGCGGAATCTGTCCGACCGGATATCCAAACGCAACCGCTTCCATATCATGCTCTACCGTATCGGTGGCAAGTACAACATCACCAATATCAATTTTTGCCTGTAAAGAACCGGCAATGCCGGTATTTATCACATAATCCACCGAAAACGTATCAATCATACACTGTGTACATCCTGCCGCATTTACTTTTCCAACACCGGCACGCACTACCACAACCGGTGCACCGTTTAATATGCCTTTTACATACTCTCTTCCGGCCTTCTTAACTACGGTGACCTCCGTCATCTGCTCTTTTAACTTAGCCACCTCGATATCCATCGCTCCAATAATTCCTATCACAGTCATGTCCTCCCACTTACTTCTTCGTAATATCGCTTCCGAAGTATTTGTTACTTAATTCCGTCAAAACACCTTCCTCTGCCAATTCTTTAATCGCTTTGTTAAGGGCATCCACAAGGCTCTGATTCTCCTCTCCGGCGCGAACCGGAATGGATACTAAGGATGCATCTTCAGAAAGGGCCGCAATCTTCATTTTTGCATCCGGATGTTCTTTCAGGTAATCATAATAGGACACTTCTGCATTTAAGGTAGCATCTACGCGTCCTGACTCTAACAACTGAATCGTTTGAATCAGGTCATCTACACCGGTAACCTCCGCACCATAGCTTTCGGCAACCTTCGCATAGGTACTCTGTAATGTATTTGCTGTTTTCTTGCCTTCTAAATCATCAAAACTCTTAATATCCTCGTTATCATCTTTGACAATTAGCGCGGTACGCATATATGCATAAGGTTCCGTGAAATTATATTTCTTGCCGCGCTCTTCATCAATTTCCACGCCGTTGCAGGTAATATCATATCGGCCGGCATCGATTCCTGCAAAAATGCCATCCCATTCCACTTCTACAAACTCAGCTTTTACTCCCAGCTTCTCTGCAATCTTCTGCGCAACTTCTACATCAAATCCAACCAGTTCATCCTTCTCATTATGATACGTCCAAGGCGCCCAGGTACCTTCCGTTGCAACAATAATTGTTCCACGCTCCTGAATCTGTTCCAGCAAATCCTTCTTGCCGTCACCGCCGGTAGCCTGCTTCTTTTCATCCCCGCATCCGGTAAACGCAATCGCACTTACCATCAATGTCATTAACATAAAAATTGCCAATACTCTTTTCTTCATATTTCTACCTCCTATACATCTCTTTCCTGAAGTATTGTATTTAAAAATGTTCTGGTTCGTTCCTCTTTCGGATTAGAGAAAAAACTCTTAGCATCGCTTGCCTCAAGCACTTTCCCGTCTTCCATAAAAATAACCTTATTCGCTACATTTCTGGCAAAGGAAATCTCATGAGTCACTACAATCATTGTCATTCCTTCTTCTGCCAACTTACGAATTACGCTTAATACTTCTCCAATCAATTCCGGATCCAGTGCACTGGTAGGTTCATCAAAATAAATGATTTCCGGATTTGTTGCAAGGGCTCTCGCAATCGCCACACGCTGCTGCTGACCACCGGATAATTGATGCGGATAATGATCCTTACGCTCTACCATACCAACTTTTTCAAGCATTTCCATGGCAATGGCACCAGCCTTTTCCTTTGGCATCTTTCTAGCGACAACCAGCCCCTCCATCACATTACCAAGGGCTGTCTTATTGCGAAAAAGATTATAATTCTGAAATACGAAAGCCGTTTTTTGACGAAGTCTTAAAATATCTTTTTTCTTGATATGACCAAGTTCAATTTCTTCCCCGTCAAAAATCATGGTACCGGCATCCGCTTTTTCTAAAAAATTCATACAACGAAGCAATGTTGTCTTTCCGGAACCGCTGGGTCCCAAGATGGCAATCACATCGCCCTTATCCACACTTAAATCAACGCCCTTTAGCACTTCTAAATTTGCAAAGGACTTGTGAATCTTCTGAATGGTTAACATTGTTCCTTCCTCCTAGTCATAGATATTTAATTTCTTCTCTCCATAAGCCTGTAACCAGGTAAGGATGGTACAAAACATGAGGTAGATAAATGCCACCTCCAGATACAGTGCCAACGCCTCGTAGGTTCTCGCCACAATTCGCTGGGTAGCCATAAACATCTCCACACAGGTAATGTTGGCCGCAAGCGAGGTATCCTTTACCAACGCAATCAGGGAATTGGACAGGGTTGGAAAGGCCGTTCGAAAAGCCTGTGGCAAAATAATGTGCCACATAATCTGCAAATAAGACATTCCCACACAATAGCCTGCTTCTAACTGTCCCTTGGGAACCGACTCTAACGCAGCACGAATGGTCTCTGCATCGTAAGCCCCTGTATTAAGGGCAAAAACGATAACTGCCGCCGGAAACGGCTCTATCAGCACACCTAAGTTTGGTAATCCAAAAAACACCACAAACAACTGCACCAGCAGTGGGGTTCCACGAATAATCCAAATATAAATTCTCGCAATCTGTTTCAAAACCGGCACATTGGCAAACTGAATCATAGCAACCACAACCGCAATCACCAATGCAAAGGCAAAGGATAATACCGTAAGGGGTATGGTCATTTGTAATCCCGGCACCAGAATTTTCATGAAAGAATCCGCCAAAATATGCATCAGTCGCTCACTCATCTAAACTTCCTCCTAATTCTTCACGACTACTTCTATTTTACCATTACTTCCCGCCTACACGCAATCATTTTTGTATTTGTCACACTATTTTGAGAATTGCTTTTTACATGCGCTTTTGCTATACTATTTTGTGAAATGCATTTTTACGGAGGAATCGTATGAAAAAAGAATTACTTTCAAGAAAAGAAATCCCGGAACAGTTAACCTGGGATTTATCACTACTATATGACAGTGAGGAATCCATGTTAAAAGACCTGGAAAAATTAAAAGCCCTCACGCAACACATGGTATCCACCTATCGCGGCAAGTTAACAAACG
The DNA here is from genome assembly GCA_015057205.1 of Lachnospiraceae bacterium. Taxonomy (GTDB): domain Bacteria; phylum Bacillota; class Clostridia; order Lachnospirales; family Lachnospiraceae; genus XBB1006. The sequence continues at coordinate 17,657 of SVEW01000033.1, forward strand.
CTGCCACCATCTGTGCATGCCTAAAGGATTTAAAAGAATTCAATCTGCTCATGGACTTAACCAGTCACTACGCTGATTTGGGGGCCAGCGTTGACTTTTATGACACCCACTTGCAGCAGTTAAGTAACCGGGTTTCCGCAGATATAGCCCAGTTTTGCAGTGAGCTTTCCTTTATTGACTGTGAGATTCTGGAACAGTCTGACGACCTGATTAAAGAAGCCATAAAATTGGAAGCTTCAACCCGTCACTATCTAGAAGATTTGCTTTTACGCAAACCACACATTCTGGACAAGGAAACAGAACGTGTATTAGGCGCCCTTTCCCCAACACTGAATGCGCCTTATAACCTCTATAATACTGCCAAACTTGCAGACATGCAGTTTGAAAACTTTACGGTAAACGGCAAAACCTACCCACTTGGCTACACCTTGTTCGAAAACAACTACGAATACGAAGAAGATACGGCTGTTCGTCACGCTGCTTTTTCTGCTTTTTCCGAAAAGCTTCGCCAGTATGAAAACACCACTGCTGCCATTTATCAGACCCAGATTCAGAAAGAGAAAATCATGGCTGATTTGACGGGATTTGACTCCGTATTTGACAAATTGCTCTTTTACCAAAAGGTGGACCAGAGCTTATATCACCGCCAGGTGGATGTAATCATGGAAAAATTAGCACCCCACATGCGCAAATACGCAAAGCTGATCCAGAAAGTCCACGGTCTTGATAAAATGACCTTTGCAGACTTAAAGCTTCCGTTAGACCCGGACTTCACCCCATCGGTTACCATCGAAGAATCGGAAGAAACCATTGCCAACGCCCTTTCTATTTTAGGGGAAGATTACGTTGCCATGGTCCACGAAGCTTACCGCAACCGTTGGATTGATTTCGCCCAGAACAAGGGAAAATCTACCGGTGGCTTCTGCGCATCCCCATACAGCAAGAATTCCTTTATTCTGCTTTCCTGGAACGAGAAAATGTCCGATGTTTTT
>SVEW01000034.1 GCA_015057205.1 Lachnospiraceae bacterium
AGCGTAGTTACGTTAGATCCAAAAGTCGAGCAGGATATTATGGGCTCCGTTAAGCAGACGGAACAAGGCGCATATTTAACCCTCGATCCGGAACGTACTAAAGAAATTATGAAATCTGTGGAAGAGGAAGTTGCTAAACTTGAGAATATTGGAAAAGCGCCAATTGTGATTACGTCACCAATTGTGCGTATGTACTTTAAGAAACTAACAGAAGATTATATTAAGGATTTAATCGTAGTTTCCTATAATGAGATTGACTCGAATGTTGAATTACAATCAGTAGGGATGGTGACAGGATAAGATGACTATTAAGAAGTTTGTTGGGAAAACAGAAGAAGAAGCGTCAAACAAAGCCAGGATGGAGTTAGGATCAGCTTGCGTAATAATGAATGTACGAACGTTGAAACCATCGGGGATGTTTAAAGCATTTAAATCGCCTCAATACGAAGTGACGGCGGCTATTGAAGAAAAGGATTACCGTCAAAATGCAGAGCCAATGAAAGCTTCGAATAATCAAATTAATTTGGCTGCGAACGAAGATATTCAAACGCTTTTGAAACAAGCGCAAGCACAACCACAATCGAACGGACAACCTGAAAAATCCGGACAACCGGTACCACCGGTGCAACCGCGCCCGCAGCCGGCTAGCGCATTTAGAGCAGACAACAGTGCAGTTCAACTGCATGATATTATGTCCCAGCAGGTGCAGGGTAGTAGTGCTGCTGCCAGTCGAAGTCGTATGGGGGGTAGTTCTTATGAAGGATTTGAAGAAAGATTAAGTAATCTTCAGAATATGTTAGAACAAAGGTTGTCTCCACGAAGAGAAGAAACGGAGTCATCTTTAGAAGAAACACGAGCTATTCGTCAGCAACAAGATGAAAATATGAAGATTGTCAAAATGATTTATAAGAATCTGATTGATAATGAAGTAGATGAGAAATATGCAAATTTGTTGGTTGATGAAGTGGATAGTTCATTAAAGGGAAGCTTAAGCATTGACCATATGTTATCAAACGTATATCAGAAGATGATTTTGAAATTTGGTCAGGCTAATCCCATTGATTTAAATGGAAAAAAACCGAAAGTGATATTCTTTATCGGGCCTACCGGTGTTGGAAAAACAACTACAATAGCAAAGGTGGCAAGTAAGTTAAAGGTTGATGCAGGTAAGAAGTTAGCGCTTTTGACGGCTGATACATATAGAATTGCAGCAGAAGAACAGCTTCGTACTTATGCAAATATTTTGGATGCACCGCTTAAAATCCTTTATTCTCCGGAGGATTTAGAAGAAGCCGTTGATACCTTTAAAGATATGGATGTGATTTTAGTGGATACCGCTGGTTTCTCCCATAAAAATCAAGAGCAACGAGGGGATACAAAGAAGCTAATCGAGGGAATGCCGGATGGTTATGATAAGGAAGTTTATCTTGTGTTAAGCGCAACGACAAAATATAGGGATTTAATTGACATTGCAGATGCTTATCGCGAGATTACCGATTATAAGCTTATTTTTACAAAGTTGGATGAAACAAGTGCGTATGGTAATATCTATAATATGCGTATGTATACGGATGTAGCTATTTCCTACGTTACAAACGGGCAGAATGTACCGGATGATATAGAAGTATTTGATACACAAAGTATTGTGAAGAAATTACTTGGGGGTAATTAGGAATGGATCAGGCACAGCAGCTTAGAAATATTGTAAAGCGCCAAAACCAAGTGAATCCAGGAAAAGCCAGAGTTATAACAGTTACCAGTGGCAAAGGTGGTGTTGGGAAAAGCAATACAACCGTAAATTTAGCGATAGAATTACGCAAAGCCGGCAAGTCTGTTATTATTTTTGATGCAGATTTTGGATTGGCGAACGTGGAGGTAATGTTTGGTGCACTTCCTAAATATAACTTAAGTGATATTGTTTTTAAGGCAAAAAGCATTCGCGAAATTATTACGGAAGGACCGGAAGGAGTTCAATTTATTTCCGGTGGTTCCGGAATAGTAGAGTTGAGTAACCTAAATAGACAACAAATTAGTTACCTAATCAGTAATTTATCGGAACTGGATGATATGGCTGATGTGATTATTATTGATACTGGCGCAGGAATTTCGGATAGTGTTATGGAATTTGTATTGGCCAGTCCGGAAATTCTGCTTGTGACAACGCCGGAACCAAGTTCATTGACAGATGCCTACTTTTTATTAAAAGCTTTGTATCGTAATCCGTTGTTTGAACCGGACAATAAAGTTGTACACGTATTGGCCAACAAGGTAACATCGGTTGAAGAAGGAGATGCAGTTTTTGCAAAATTATCTTCGGTAGTAACCAAATTTTTGGGTGGTTACTTAGATTATATTGGAATTGTTCCAGCAGACAATGCAGTTGATAAGGCAATTCGGCAACAGATGCCGGTAACATTGTCCTATCCAAGTGCTCGTTCCTCGGAGGCATACAAGTTATTGGCAGATAATCTAATTAATGGAACACACGAACAGTTTGAAATGCGACGTGGTATTGCTCAGATTTTTATGAATCTGTTTAATAAAGGAAAATAGATGGAGGATGCCTATGAATGCAGAATTCTTAAAAATTGGAACGAAGTTAGAAATTACTTCGATTCCAGGAGAAGAGGAAGAGGTAAAGGATGAGGGAATTAGTTATACCAGCATGATTGAAGAGGTATTTCCAAATGGGGACTTGGAGGTAGATATGCCTACTTATCAGCGTAAACTGGTATTATTACATAATGGAGTCCGCTATCAGATGTATTTTTATTGTGGCAAGACTACGTATATGGCAATTGGTGAAGTTGTGGACCGCTATAAGACCGACAACCGTTATTTCTTGCGTGTACAATTAAAAACACAGCCGGTAAAATTTCAAAGAAGAGAATATTTCCGTTGCGAGTGTATGATAGATATGCAATTTCATACGGTGCCAAATAAGGAATATGATATGCAGCAGGTAATGTTGTTACGAAGAGACTTAATGCGCCAAAATGTTATGGAAATTGTTGAGGATGGTATAATACTTGATATTAGTGGCGGAGGGGTACGTTTTGTATCAAAGGGGTACCAAGAGCCTGGCAGTTATGTTCGAATGATGTTTAACATCCCTTATGCGGAAGAAACCTATAGTGCCTTTGATTTGATTGGCAAAATAATTTCTTGCGATTCCATCAAGGACGGAAAAATGAATTACGTAAATCGTGTAAAATTCATCTGTATTGAAAGCGGAGAGCGTGAAGAAATTATTCGCTTTATCTTTGAGGAAGAAAGAAAGAGCAGAAAACTTTCAAGGGGTTGAGCAAATGAAGAAAAATATTATGGTGGTTGATGACTCTGCACTCATGAGAAGGGTTATGTGTGATATAATCAATTCAGATAGTTCCTTCGAAGTAGTGGATACGAGTCGAGACGGACAAGAAGCATATGAGAAAATTCTGATGCGTCAATATGATGCAATTGTTCTCGATATTAATATGCCTCGAATGGACGGTCTGGAATTACTACGAAAACTTAAGAAAGAAAGAATCAAAGTAACCGTCATTATGGCAAGTACCTTAACTGTTAAGGGTGCGAAGGAGACGTTGGAATCTTTGGAATTAGGTGCTTTTGATTTCGTAACAAAGCCGGGAAATGTAATTGAAGCGAAGGGCAATGATTTTGCCACCCGGTTATTGAAGATTTTGCGCCTTGCTTTGCGCCTTGAAGGTACTGTATCGACCAGACAGCCAGAAGCACCACCAGAGAAGAAACCTGCGAAAGAGGAACGTGCAGTACGAAGCTTTTTCTCTCGCAATGTTGCAAAACAAGTGGAACCGAGAATGAAGCCGCAGCCATCCAGAGCTCAGGCTGCAGTAGAACCGGTTGTAGCATCCAAGAGTCCCAGAACCGTAACTGCAGGTGGCGATAGAAGCAGCATACGCGGTGGCAATAAGTTAATCGCGTTGGCATGTTCTACCGGTGGCCCGCAGTCTTTGCAAAAGGTTATTCCATTGTTGCCAGCGGAGATGGATGCTCCAATGGTTTTGGTTCAACATATGCCAGCAGGATTTACAAAGTCATTGGCAGAGCGTTTGAACGAATTATCAAAAGTGGCGGTGAAGGAGGCAGAAGAGGGTGACATTTTGAAAAAAGGACATGTTTATATTGCTCCTGGAGGAAAACATTTAACGGTTGCTAAGCGCGCTGATGGCAGCCATAGTATTCATTTAGATGACTCTCCTGCAGTAGGCGGATTAAAGCCTTGTGCCGACTTGATGTATGATTCTTTAACGAATTGCGGTTATGACGAAGTGGTATGCGTTGTTTTAACCGGAATGGGTGAAGATGGTTGTAAAGGTATATCAAAACTTAAGAAGAGTAAACCGGTATACACCATCAGCCAGGATGAAGCAACCTGCGTGGTATATGGAATGCCACGTGCGGTGGCAGAAGCCGGCGTTTCCAACAAAGTAGTTCCATTACAAAACGTAGCATCAACAATCATTACGAATGTGGGGGTACACTAGTATGGACGTAAGTCAGTATCTTGAGATTTTTATTGATGAAACCAGCGAACATATTCAGAATTTGAGTGACTGTATTATGTCACTGGAACAGGAACCGGATAACAAAGACACCATAAATGAGATTTTCCGAGCAGCACACTCTTTAAAGGGAATGGCAGGTACCATGGGCTTTAAGAGAATGCAACGTTTGACTCATGACATGGAAAACGTATTCCAGGAAGTTCGTTCGGACAAAATTAAAGTAAACAGTGCCATGATTGATATTCTTTTCCAGTGCCTGGATGCAATTGAAGCATATCTGGATACGGTGAAAGAGACCTCCAATGAAGGTACTGAAGAAAATGAAGCAATTGTTAATAGTTTAAATGCAATTTTAAATGGTGGCGACCCTGCAGCAGCAGCAGAAACACCGGCAGCTGGACAGGATTCACAAGCAGAATCAGCGAATGAAGAAGGCGCCGATGAAGGTGGCTTTGCGATGAAGTTCTTAAAAGAGCCTTTGTCGGATGAAGGCAAAGATGCATTGGTAGCAAAGGAATCTGCCGGCTGTAAGGTTTACGGTATGACCGTATACATTGATAAAAATTGTCTTCTGAAATCAGCCAGGGCGTTTTTAGTATTTAAGGCCATTGAAGATTTAGGAAACATAATTTATTATAATCCGCCATCACAAGATATTGAAGATGAAAAATTTGAGTTTGATTTTACGATATTTGTAGAATCCGAACATGAATTTGAAGAATTGGCGGAAGCTGCTAAAACTGTATCAGAAATTGAAGAGGTAGTTGGAAAACAGATTACTTCTGCAGATTTTGATAAACCGGCGGAAGCTGCTAAGGAAGAAAAGAAAGAAGCACCTGCTGCAGCACCGGCACCGGCAACACCGGCACCAGCTCCTGCGGCAAAACCTGCACAGGCAGCAAAAGGCGGTAAGGGTGGCAAAGCAGCTACAGCAAATAAACCTGTAACCAGCAGAACGGTGCGTGTGGATATTGAGAAATTGGATACGTTGATGAATCAGGTAAGTGAGTTGATTATTGCAAAGAACTCCATTGTATCCATTTCTAATACAGAAGGAGACGGAACGCATAGTCAGTCATTTGCGGAACAGATTGAATATCTGGAGAGAATTACGACAAGCTTACATGAATCGGTTATGAAAGCCAGAATGGTACCGATTGAAAGTGTTGTAAATAAGTTCCCACGAATGATTAGAGATTTAAGCAAAACGTTACAAAAACCGATGGATTTGGTTATGACCGGTGAAGACACAGAACTTGACCGTACAGTAGTTGACCAGATTGGTGATCCTTTGCAACATTTGTTACGTAACTCTGCTGACCATGGCCTTGAGGCTCCGGATGTGCGTGCACAACGAGGTAAGCCGGAGACAGGACGTATTTTCTTAAACGCTTATCAGGAAGGTAATAACGTTATCATTGAAGTTGGTGATGATGGTAACGGAATTGATACCCAATCTGTAAAAGAAAAAGCAATTGAACGTGGTATTGTTACAGCTGAACAGGCAGAAAGCTTAAGCCAAAAGGAAATTATTGATTTCTTATTTATGCCAAGTTTTTCTATGGCAAAGAAAATTTCCGATATTTCCGGTCGTGGTGTAGGTCTTGACGTAGTTAAGTCCAATATTGAGGCATTAGGCGGAGACGTTGAAGTTAAAACAACCTTAGGCGAAGGCAGTAAATTTATTGTTAGACTTCCATTGACCCTTGCTATTATTCAGGCGTTGATGGTTGAAATTGAAGACGAGAAGTATGCTATTCCATTAGGATCCATTCAGAATATTGAGAATATCGAAGTGGATGAAGTTAAATATGTACAGGCCAAAGAGGTAATTACAGTCCGTGGTTCTGTATATCCATTGATTCGTTTAGACGAAATATTAGACGTTGAACGTAAGGATCCTGAAGCTGAGAAGAATAAGACAAGCTTAACGGTAGTCATTGTTCGAAAAGGCGATAATTTTGCAGGCCTTGTGGTTGATAAACTAATGGGACAGCAGGAAATCGTTATTAAGTCCATGGGTGATTATATCAACAACAACAAGATGATCAGCGGTGCAACCATTCTTGGTGACGGTGAAGTTGCCTTGATTCTGGATGCGAACACATTGATGTAGGAGGAATTAATCATGGCAGGTGAAAATGCGTTAACCACCATCGATGGTGACAAGAAACAATATATCGTTGTTAAAATTGGAAGTGAGCAGTACGGAATTGAAATCAGTTATATCGACAACATCGTTCGTATGCAGAGTATTACCAGAGTTCCAAAGGCTCAGGAGTATTTTAATGGAATTATTAACCTTCGTGGTGAAGTCCTTCCGGTAATGAGTATTCGTAAAAGAATGGGACTGCAGGAAGATGAATTTAATAACAATACCCGTATTATCATTTTAAAGATTGAGGATCGTGGTGGTCTGGGTATCATTGTGGATCAGGTGAAAGAAGTAGTAGAATTAGGACCAAATGAAATTGATAATTACAGCCCTGAAACGAAAGATGAACGGGGTGATTTTATCAAAGGAATTGGTAAGAACAACAATCAGCTTATTTCATTACTTGATTTATACGCTATTATTGATGATAAAGAAGGTATGTAAAGATAAGCAATAGTGGGACCGTTTAAGGTCTCACTATTGCTATACATAAAGGAGACTCTATGACAAATTATAGTTTGGAAGACGTAAACAATATATACTTTGATGTATTAAAAGAAATTGGTAACATCGGTGCTGGAAATGCTACTACAGCCATTGCTTCTATGCTTCAGCTACGATTAGATATGAATGTTCCAAAAGTTCAGCTATTATCTTTTCCTGAATTAGGAGGAGCAGTTGGTGGTGAAGAAACACAAATTGTTGGAATTTATTTGGAAGTTGGTAGTGATATTTCCGGAAGTATGATGTTTCTTTTGACCATGGAATCCGCACGTTTTCTTGTTAACAAGATGATGATGAAAGAGGGCGGTAGTACAGAGTCGTTCGATGAGATAGAGATGTCAGCATTAAAAGAAGTAGGCAATATCATTGCCGGTTCCTATTTATCGGCACTAGCTTCCATGACACAGCTGACAATTACACCATCGGTTCCGTATTTAGCGATTGATATGGCGGCGGCTATTTTAAGCGTACCGGCTATTCAATTTGGACAATATGGTGATAACGCTTTATTGATTCAAACAGAGTTTGGTGATGATGTTATGATTGATGGATACTTTATTTTGTTGCCGGATTTGGAATCTTATGGAAAGATTCTATCTTCACTGGGTATTCAAGTTTAAGGAGTTTCTATGGGCAAATTAATTAAAGTTGGTATGGCGGATTTAAAAACAGGACGTGATCCGGATATACTTACAACCCTTGGATTGGGTTCGTGTATTGGAATTGCGTTATATGACCCTACAACAAAAATAGGGGGCCTTGCTCACATAATGTTGCCGGATAGTACTGCAATTAAGAACAATTCTAATATTGCAAAATTTGCAGATACAGGAATTGTAGAACTTTTGAACCAAATGGTGAAGATGGGAGCGAGAAAGAGTAGCATCGTAGCAAAAATCGCTGGAGGCGCCAAAATGTTTGAAATGAGTGGCGGATCGACGATTGGTAGCGTAGGTGAACGAAATGCAGAGAGCTCTAAAGCAACGTTAAAGAAGTTAGGAATTCGTCTCATAGCGGAAGATACTGGATTGAATTATGGACGTACGGTTGAGTTATACTGCGAAAATGGAAAGTTTTTAATTAAAGCGGTTGGCAAACCGCCGAAGGAGATATAAAATTAAGTAAAGAAAACAGGGGGACCGGCATGGCAAAGGATGACAAGGAATTAGAAGGTACCAAAGAACAGGAAAACGACAAAGAAAATGATAAAGAAAACAAAGACGAACAGAAAAATGAAGTAAGTATGCTGAATACCAAACCGATACCTTCGGTATGTATGCTTGCGGGTGGTTTGATTCGTTGTATTTTTGGTATACTGTACCGAGATGAAATAAAAAGCTTTTTATGGTCCCTTGTGTTGGTCATGATAATCTTTTACTTCATTGGTATTTGTGTAAAAATGGTACTTGACAGGAATTTCAAGATGATGATAGAAGATGCTCCTGTTGAAGAGAAGGGTGAAGAGAAAGAACTTGAGAATATCGAGGATGAAGGTGGAAACATGAATGAGGGGGGATTCATTCAGGAAAAACTTTCGGAACAATTGGGAGATGACGATAATTCAGAATCTTTTGAATAAAATGCATTCATGGAGGAAACTAGATGAAGTCAGAAGAAAAGGAAATGCTTTGGTTAAAATACAGAAAAGAACCAACGCCCCAGTTACGGGAACAGTTAATTATTGAATATTCTCCGCTGGTAAGAATTGTCGCTGGCCGTCTGGGCATGTATTTAGGTGGTAATATGGAATACGAAGATTTGGTTAGTTATGGAATTTTCGGTCTGATTGATGCTATCGATAAATTTAACCTGGAGAAGGAGGTTAAATTTGAAACCTATGCCAGTTTACGCATTCGTGGAGCGATTCTTGATCAGATTCGTAAAATGGATTGGATACCACGAACAATTCGCCAACGACAGCGTAAGATTGATGAGGCTGTAAAGTCTTTGGAAAACCAGCTTGGAAGATCTGCTAATGAACAGGAAATTGCCGATGAACTTGGGGTGTCATTGGAAGAGTACCTGGAATGGCAGAATCAGATGAAGGTTACCAATATGGTTTCTTTGAATGAATTTGAAGATCAGGGTCCGGAGCCGGTGATGGATGCCAGACATAACAGTCATTTTCAAGAGCCGGAGGCAGCCATTGAGAAAGAAGGTCTTAAAGAGGCACTTGCAAAGAGTCTCGAGGTTTTAACGGAAAAAGAAAAACAGGTCATTTTGTTTTACTATTATGAGGAAATGACGTTAAAGGAAATCAGTCTTGTGCTGGATGTGTCCGAATCACGTATTTCCCAATTGCATACAAAGGCATTGCAAAAAATGAAAAAAACTATGGGCGATTACATGGATGTGTTGTATAATTAAACGTGTCGGGGGATTTAATGTATGAACGGTTTTGCACAATTAGTGGTAAAGGATGGTAGTACCTATGTGAAGGTAATGCCGCCAACAGATGGCGGCAAGAAGCAGGATATGACCATACTTACCGAATATTTGGACCGTAACCAGCTTACGGAGTATGGTGTTAAAGAACTTTCGGTATTGTGTGAGAAATCAGATGGCGAAACATTGGCTAAGGTTGGACCGGCGCCATTTCGTCCTTTTGACGAGCAGGTAGATATTAATGTATCGTTGGATAAGATGCTGGTGTTTTGTAGCTTTTTTCCACCATCGGAGGGTGGCAATTTGTTAAGCGCAGATGATGTTATTACGCATCTTAACCAGAACAAAGTAGTAAAAGGCATCGATCAGGAAATGTTGAACAAATATTTTCAGAATCGAGAATATAATAAAGAATTTGTGGTTGCAAAAGGGCAACCGCCACGTCATGGTAAAGATGGAAAGATTGAGTATTATTTTAATACATCATTAAGTACCAAACCAAAGAAGAATGAAGATGGTACCGTTAATTATCATGATTTGAATACGGTAAGTATTGTTCAGAAGGGGCAACAATTGGCTGCACGTATCCCGGCTGATCCCGGTGATCCGGGAGTGGATGTTTTTGGCGAAGAGGTAAAACCGCGTGCGGTTAAAGAAGCAACGTTGGCTTATGGAAACAATATTACGATTTCAGAAGATGGAAATGCTATTTATTCGGATGTAACCGGGCATGCCACATTGACGACGGGAAAGGTTTTTGTCTCAGATGTATTAGATATTCCGGCAGATGTGGACACATCAACCGGCGATATCAATTATGAAGGTGCGGTTCTGATTCATGGAAATGTGAAATCCGGTTTTAAAGTACAAGCAAAAGGCGACATCGTAGTAGAAGGTGTTGTTGAAGGCGCTGAAGTAATTTCAGAGGGGCAGATTGTAATCAAACGTGGTATTCATGGAATGAATAAAGGGCTTTTAGATGCCAAGGGTAACGTTTTATGCAAATTTGTGGAAAATGCAAAGGTGATATCCGGCGGCTATCTTGAAACAGAAGGTATTATGCACAGCAATGTATCGGCTGCCACCAATATCATTGTTCATGGTAAGAAGTCCATGATTGCAGGCGGTGTTGTAAGAGCCGGTGCATTGGTAGAGGTGGATCATCTTGGTTCCGAAATGGGGGCCACAACGATTGTGGAAGTAGGGGCTGACCCGAAGAAGAAAGCACGATTCGTGGAAGTGAAGGATACCATTGCTAAGAAACGTAAGGAGTTAGAATCCATTAAGCCGATTTTACAGAATTTTTCAGAAAAGATGGCGACCGGTGTGCAGATTCCGACAGAGAAGATGCAATATGTACAAAAATTATCCCTAGCGTTTAAAGGTCTGCAGGCAGAATTGAAATCCTTAAATGAAGAAAGTGAGATATTGAATGCTGAGATTACTACCGGTAAGGATGCAAAGGTAAAGGTTTTAAAAGATGTTTATGCTGGTGTAACGGTTACGATTTCGGATGTTAGCCTTACAACCAAAAGTACCAGATCGTTTTGCCAGTTTGTTAGGGAAGCAGGCGAAGTGACGGTTAAGAATTTGTAAAAAATGTTGGTGACATAAATGTTTCGCCTTACCTATATAAAGAGAATTGATAATTGCGAAACTGCTCTGCGGCGTATGCCGCATGAGCAATTTGCATAAAAATCGTTCTCGTAATTACCTATGTATAAAGAGAAAGTAAGGAGTGATTGGAATGACAATTCGACCAGTGGATTTAAGTGGCATGATGCAGCGAAGTCAGGATGTCAGTATGATGAAACAGCATGAAGATCAGCGTCCTGTTGTGGAGCAGCAACAACTATTACATAAAGAGGAAAAGAAAGTTGAGCATCGGCTACATCAGGTGAATCAGTCTGAGAAAAAAGATGAGGCGCAGACAAAGTATGATGCAAGGGATGAAGGCAAAAATAAGTATTTTGCAAATTCCAATGCAAAAAAGAAAAAAAAGGAGGAGAAAGATAAAGTAACACCAAAGCAGGCTTATGTCGGAGGCTTTGATGTAAAAATCTAAAGGTTGATATGGGATTACTAGAGGCAATTCTCATCGTTGTCGGTGTAGCTTTTGTGATAGCCAGTTTTTTTGTCACAGATAAATTATCCGATAAAGATGTAGAGGAAATTGCGCAGTTAAGTGAAGCGCAGTTGAGAATTATAACAGATAAACAGGTGGAAGATGCCAAAAAGCAGGTGGAAAATGCGTTGTATGAGGTGTCAGTGGAGCGAGAGGAACATTCAGAGCGTTTGATGGAGCAGGTTAGTAATGAAAAGATTATGGCCATCAGCGAATACTCAGATACAGTTTTAGATTCCATTAATAAGACACACAATGAAGTTATGTTTCTCTATAGTATGCTGAATGACAAGCATACAGAATTAACAAAATTGGCAAATGATTTATCTGCTTTGCAAGGAGAGGTTTCAAATTATACGAATCAGACAAGAATGCAGATGCAGGAATCTGAACGTGTGAGACAGGAACAGCAGATGCAGAAATTGCAACAGATGCAGGAATTGCAGCAATCCAGAAGTGTGCAACAGGTACAAGCTGTTGAAGCATCTAAAGTTGCGAGAACAATGGAAACCAAACCGGTAATTGAAAAAGAACAACCTTCACAGAAAGTGATGCAGGAAGCGGAAGAAAAGGCGCCTATGTTTTCAAACCGCGAGAAAATACTTGCTTGCTATCGAAAAGGTATGAATGAAGTTGAAATTGCAAAGGCATTGGCTTTGGGCATTGGTGAAGTGCGTTTGGTCATTGACCTTTATGAGGAATAGGAATGAAATTTAAGTATTATCTCCGAGGCGCAGGAGTAGGTATTATTGCCACAACGATTCTTTTGACGATTGCATTTTTTAGATATAAACCGGTTCTTTCAGCTGATGATATCAGAGAACAGGCGCGAAAACTTGGTATGGTAGAAGCAGAGGCTGTGGTATCGAAAAGCGATGAAACTGAAGAAATAAAAGAAGAATCACAAGAAGACAACAAAGAAGATAAAAAAGACGACGGTACTAATAAAGAGAATCAGGAAGCAGAAGATAGCAAGAAGTCTGAAAAAGAATCGGATAAGAAAGATAAAGACGAGAAGAAAAAAGACAAAAAGGATGATTCGAAATCAGATGATAAGGAATCGGATGATTCGAAATCGGATGATAAGAAATCGGATGATGATAAGAAAGAAGAACCAAGACGTATTCGTTTTGTTGTATCCGGTGGAGAATATTCTGATGTGATTTGTAATCATCTGAAGGATAAGGGCTTAATTCGTAATGCGGAACGCTATAATCGCTGGCTTGGAAGACACGGATATGATAACAAGATACAGCCGGGGGTATACTTCATTAAGGAAGGGTCAAGCTATCGTGAAATAGCTGAGAAATTATCCGAACATTAAATGGATTTGGAAAAAGTACTTGCACTTAAGGGCGATGTATGCTAGACTATATTAGTCTGAGCGGAGTGCGTGCCGGTGTGGGTACTTTTTTCGCTTGATGAGATACTATAATTTAGCAATCACATGTGCGGACTTGGGAAAGGGTGCCTAGGTTTTTCTCAAGGATGATGCATATGGAAGAATGAACCAATGGAGGTAAGTAAAATGGGCGTAATTTCAATGAAACAGTTATTAGAAGCAGGTGTTCATTTTGGACATCAGACAAGAAGATGGAATCCTAAGATGGCTCCATACATCTACACAGAGCGTAACGGAATCTATATTATTGACTTACAGAAGTCTGTAGGTAAAGTAGATGAAGCTTATAAGGCAATCGCTGATATCGCTGCAGATGGTGGTACAATTCTTTTTGTAGGAACCAAGAAACAGGCACAGGAAGCAATCCAGACCGAGGCTGAGCGTTGTGGAATGTTCTATGTAAATGAAAGATGGTTAGGTGGTATGCTTACTAACTTCAAGACCATTGAAAGCCGTATTAAGAGATTAAAGGCTATCGAGAAGATGGAAGAAGATGGAACCTTTGATGTATTGCCTAAGAAAGAAGTAATTGAACTTAAGAAAGAATTAGCTAAACTTGAGAAAAATCTCGGCGGAATCAAAGAAATGAAGAAGATTCCGGATGCAATTTTTGTTGTAGATCCGAAGAAAGAAAGAATTTGTGTACAGGAAGCTCATACTCTTGGAATTCCACTTATCGGTATCGCTGATACAAACTGCGATCCAGAAGAGTTGGATTACGTGATTCCGGGTAACGACGATGCAATTCGTGCAGTTAAATTAATTGTGGCTAAGATGGCTGATGCTGTTATTGAAGCAAACCAGGGTGAAGCTGTTTATACAGAAGAAGTAGAAGTTGACGGCGAACCATCCATGGAAGAAATCGCAGCAGAATAATCTAATAAACGAATCGGAGGAAGTTGAAATGGCTATTACAGCAGCAATGGTAAAAGAATTAAGAGAGCTTACCGGAGCAGGTATGATGGACTGCAAGAAGGCTCTTAATGAAACCAACGGAAATATGGATGAAGCAGTTGAGTTCTTAAGAAAGAACGGACAGGCTAAAGCAGAGAAGAAGGCAAGCAGAATTGCAGCAGAAGGTATTTGTTGCGTTGCTGTAGACGGAGATACAAAGGCAGCGGTAGTTGAAGTTAACTCTGAGACTGACTTCGTTGCAAAGAACGAAAAGTTCCAGACATTTGTTAAAGCAGTTGCTGAGAAGGCATTAACAACATCTGCAACAGATATGGATGCATTTATGGCGGAGAGCTGGGAAGGTTCTAAGTCAATCGCTGATGAATTAGTAGAGCAGATTGCTACAATCGGTGAGAAGTTAAGCATTCGTCGTTTTGAGAAAGTAGAAGCTCAGAATGGATGTGTTGTTTCCTATGTACACGGTGGCGGAAGAATCGGTGTTATTGTAGAAGCTGAGACTACTGTTGTTAACGATACTGTTAAGGAAGCATTAAACAACGTTGCTATGCAGATTGCAGCTATGTATCCGAAGTATGTAGATCGTAGCGAAATTAGTGCTGACTACATTGCACATGAGAAAGAAATTTTACTTGCACAGATTATGAACGATCCGAAAGAATCTCAGAAACCTGAGAAGGTTATTAATGGAATGATCGAAGGACGTGTAAGCAAAGAATTAAAAGAAATCTGCTTAATGGATCAGGTTTATGTTAAAGCTGAAGACGGAAAGCAGAATGTTGCTAAGTACTTAGAAGAGATTTCTAAGCAGGTTGGGGCAACTGTTACCGTTAAGAGATTCGTTCGTTTTGAAACCGGTGAAGGCATGGAAAAGAAGAACGAAGACTTTGCAGCAGAAGTTGCAGCTCAGATGAATGCTTAATCTTGAAGTCTGAGATGAACTTGGATAATTAAATGCAGTGCTCTTGGATTCGTTGAAGGTTCAATGTTTCCAAGAGCATATTTTTTACATAGAAAATCCTTTGAAATTATTGATTATTTTGTATGATGTGGTAAAATAAAAAAGGACTTTTTAACGGAGGTTAACATGAGTGACAATCCGATAACGGGGATGAGAGAACAACAGCGGAGACGCCAACGAATTAATCGAATGAAATCGGCGTTATTGTGGATTATTATTTTATGGATGATTGGTACAATGACGGCATGCGTTGTGTTGGGAGTTCGTGTGTTTTCTCTCCATAAGAAGATAGACAAAATTTATAATTATTTAACGTCGTCGTCCGGTAATGCTGTTATGACGTATCTTGACAATATGTCCATGACAGAAGAGTCATTGGATACAGATGCACCGATAATTTATGACATGAATAAGCAGGAATTGATTGATGACGAGAAAGCACAGAAAGTTTATTTAACATTTGATGATGGACCAAGTGAGAATACAGAACAGATTTTGGATGTGCTAAAGAAATATAAGGTAAAGGCTACATTTTTTGTTGTAGGTCGTACAGATGAACATTCTTTAGAAATGTACAAGAGAATTGTGAAGGAAGGACACACCTTGGGTCTTCATTCCTATTCACATAAATATTCCAGTATCTATAAATCATTGCATAACTTTAAGAAGGATTTAAAGAAGTTAAGTGACTTGGTATATGATACAACAGGCGTTAGAGCAAAGTATATGCGTTTCCCTGGAGGCAGTTCTAACCAGGTAAGTGACATTAGCATGAAAAAGTTTATTGAATTGGTGACTAAAGAGGGGTATACTTATTATGATTGGAATGTTGTAAGCGGAGATGCTACAACGATTCAGTATACGCCGGATGAATTAAGAGAGAATGTAATTTCCGGTGTTACGAAACATCAAAACTCAGTCGTGCTAATGCATGATGCACCAAATAAGACTTCAACGGTAGAAGCATTACCTAAGATGATTGAGGAGTTACAAGCTCAAGAGTATCAATTGCTTCCTATCGATGAGAATACAAAGGTTATTCAACATGTCTCCGTGGAGGATGTTGTAAACGATTAAAGATAATAATTGGAGGTACGTTTCATGAGTTTTTTTAAGGAATTCAAGGAAGATTTATCAACGGCTGCAAAAGAAATGATGCCGGGCGGTGATAATGCCGAGAATTTGGGTGAAGGGTTAATGACAGAAGAAACAGAAGAGTTAGTAGGTGAGAAGATGGATGAAATCGATGAAATGTTAAGAGAGGCTGTAGCACCGGTTAAGGAACCGGAAGTTGCACCAGTGCCAAATTATTACCAGGCACCGCCAACACCAACTGTAGCACCGCAACCAATGCCATCTATGGAGCATATGGGCAGACCTGTAAATGCAGCTACAGAAGAGACAGCAGTGATTACGGAAGGTATGACAATTACCGGTAATGTTGAATCAACCGGTTCTGTTGAAGTACGTGGTAGTGTTGTAGGTGATGTTCGTTGCAATGGTAAATTAGTTGTTACCGGTTCTATTAATGGTAATACACAGTCGGCTGAATTCTTTGCTGATAATGCTAGAATTCAGGGCGAAATTATTGCTGAAGGAACTGTAAAGATTGGTAATGGTTCTATTATCATTGGAAATCTCTCCGCAACATCTTCTGTTATTGCCGGAGCTGTTAAGGGTGATATTGATGTACAGGGACCTGTAGTAGTAGATACTTCAGCAGTCGTTATGGGTAATATCAAATCTCGTTCTGTTCAGATTAACAACGGAGCAGTTATTGAAGGTTATTGTTCTCAGTGCTATTCTGATATTGACGTTCAGAACGTATTTGGTTAAGGAGATATTTGCGCATGAAGAGAGTGTTACTAAAGCTTAGTGGTGAAGCACTGGCAGGAGATAAGAAGACAGGATTTGATGAAGCTACTGTAATTGCTGTTGGTAAACAAGTTAAACAGCTGGTAGATCAGGGGACAGAAGTTGGCATTGTAATTGGTGGTGGTAATTTCTGGCGCGGAAGAACAAGTGAGAATATGGATCGAACGAAAGCAGACCAGATAGGAATGCTTGCAACGGTCATGAATTGTTTATACTGTTCGGAAATATTCCGCAGTGTAGGATTGAAGACAGCTATTTTAACACCATTTGAGTGTGGCTCTTTTACAAAATTGTTTTCAAAAGATCGGGCCAATAAATATTTTTCAAAAAATATGGTTGTATTTTTTGCCGGAGGAACCGGACATCCATTTTTTTCCACAGATACAGCAACGGTTCTTCGTGCAGTAGAGATTGAGGCAGAAGTTATTTTACTTGCTAAAGCCATTGATGGGGTATATGACAGTGATCCTAAGACCAACCCGAATGCTGTTAGATACGATGAAATTACAATTTCAGAAGTCATTGATAAGCAGTTAGCCGTAGTAGATTTAACAGCTTCTATTATGTGTATGGAGCAGAAGATGCCAATGTATGTATTTGCTTTGGCTGAAGAAAATAGTATCGTGAAGGCGATAAGTGGAGATTTTCATGGTACGAAAGTATTAGTATAATTACGGAGGTATGAGATGGACGAGAGATTATTGCCATTCAAAGAGAAAATGGAGAAATCTCATGCAAACCTTGTGCATGAGTATGGTACCATTCGAGCAGGTCGTGCAAATCCGCACGTGCTTGATAATATCAAGGTAGATTATTATGGAACGATGTCCGGCATTCAGCAGGTTGCGAACGTAGCTGTTCCGGAACCGAGAATGATTCAGATTCAGCCATGGGATGGATCTTTGTTGAAGGAAATTGAAAAGGCAATCAATATGTCTGATTTAGGAATTAATCCAACAAACGATGGTAAAGTTATTCGTTTGGTTTTCCCTGAGTTAACAGAAGAGCGTCGTAAAGAACTTGCGAAAGAAGTAAAGAAAAAGGGTGAAGATGCTAAGGTTGCCATTCGTAACATTCGTAGAGATGCCAATGATGCCATGAAGAAGGCTGCAAAGGCAGAGGATTTGTCCGAGGATATTGTTAGTCAGTTAGAGGATGAAGTTCAGAAGATGACGGATTCCTTCATCA
>SVEW01000035.1 GCA_015057205.1 Lachnospiraceae bacterium
GGGAGGTTTTTACTGTAAGCTAAAGCGTCTGTTGTCCCCCTGCATAGCAGGGGGTTTATTAAAACCTTGCCACACAATGAAAAAGAGCCGTGCTCTAGCACGACTCTACATTACATGATGCTTTCTACTTCCATGGTTCTAATTAATATTTCTTCAAATTTCGTTCCCGACTGTGCACAGTCACGCTCTTTCTGTCTGCGCAATGTAGCCGTATTCTTCTTCTCCTTCTCTGCCCGACATACTTGTTGAACAAACCAATACTGGCCGGACAAGATATTCATACCGTTCATACTCTTTCCCTCAATTCCCATTTTACAGTATTTCCTACATCATGTCTCGTATGCAAGCCCAATAACCGACATTTCTCTGTCAAGTTTCACTAATTATACACATTTTTTCATTGGGAATCAAGGGAAATATTTCCTAATTTTTTATGTCTAAATTGTTAATTTTGTCAATATTGTTATATTACAAACCCCGCAAACATAAGGAATAGTGTAAAAAAAGCCACCGCACCAATGGTTATTCCTGTTACAAACTTTTCCATTGTTCGTCCTTCTGCAGTCAATGCTGCGTTCAAGTCTGAAACCGTAAATTCTCCGCTTTGTGATCGATTAATAGTGGTTCTACTCATTTTCTCTGCTCCTTTCACATTATATAATTGCCCCCTACAGCTAAGATGTTTCTAATAATAGCACAATATTGCGTATATTTTGTAAATTTTAGTCGATTATTTTCAAATTATAGCTCATTTATACTTCATATCACATTTTCCACACACATTTTGTGCTACTATTATGTTGAGGGGAATATCAGCAGAGAAAGGAGACTTCTTATGATTTTTACTGAATTACAAGAGGATTTATTCCATTTACCCAAAGACTATTACCTGGCTCAATGCATTAGCTCTGACTTTGCCTTTATGTCAAATACATCAAAGGCTTTTGAACGAAATTACGGAACACGTAGCGAGTTAAAAAAACGAGCAATCGCCGGTACCATTACGGCAGGCACCTACCCCAGCATTATCCAAACCGACCGGGAACCCGGTGATGGCCAAATATTTAATCTGGTAACCAAAGAACACTATTATGGAACAACCTCGTATGAGGCATTACAACAATGTCTTTCGCTGATGAAAGAACGTGTAATTAACCAACGTATTGAAAAACTTGCAATGCCGCAGATTGGCTGCGATCAAGATCAACTGGAGTGGCTAAAGGTAAGTACGTTAATTCTAAAAACCTTTGCCGATGTAAAAAACCTGGAAATTCTGGTATGTTTACCATAATCACCCTAAAGAGCGGTGCCATCAAGGCACCGCTCTATTCTATTAACGCTCTTATCAACCGCATCCGTTGTCAAAAACGGAAATGACGTTTAAAATGCAGCTTTAAAAATTTCGATAATATCTTCTTTTGTCAGTGGAACATATGCATTCGCGCACGGCTTACTTGCCTTCTCCGCCATGATATCAAAGTTCTTTTCATCTTCAATTCCCACTGCTCGCAGGTTAGCCGGAATGCCCATTGTTTCAAAGAAAAATTTCTTTAATGCATCAATACCGGCATGGGCCAGTGCCCATTCATCGTCGTCATCTAATCCCCATACATTTTTGGCAAAATCCACAAAGTGCGGGAGTGTTTTCTCACTCAAAACATGTTCCATCCACGCCGGCGTCAGAATCGCCAATCCCTCGCCATGGGTAATATCATAAAATGCACTCAGCTCGTGTTCCATAGGATGTACGCACCATGCCGGTGAGCAACCATCTCCCACAATGCCATTGATTGCATGCGTTCCCGCCCACATCAAATTGGCTCTCGCATCGTAATTATCCGGTTCGCGCAAAGCAATCGGTCCATTCTTAATCATTGTACGGAGCAAGCCTTCTGCCATAAACTTCTGACAATCTGCATTTTCCATCGAAAAATAGTTCTCCATAGTATGACTCATCATATCCGCTGTTCCTGCTGCCGTTTGTTTTTTGGAAACAGAAAACGTGTATTCCGGATCCAAAATCGACATGGTTGGAATCAAGCACTGCGCACCGGTTCCCCACTTCTCATTCTTGGTCAAATCCGATATTACCGCAAAAGCATCCATCTCCGTTCCGGTTGCCGATAGTGTCAGCACATCAAAAATCGGCAATGCCGCTTTTATCTTAGAACCATCCAACACCAAATCCCATGCATCACCATCGTATTTTGCACCAGCTGCAACCACCTTTGAACAATCAATGGTGCTTCCGCCTCCAATTGCCAATATCATATCGATGGATTCTTTTTTACAAATTTCAACACCCTGTCGCACTGTCTGGATACGTGGATTTGGCTCAACGCCACTCAGTTCATAAACCTTTAACCCCGCTGCTTTCAAAAGTTCTTGCGCAACGTCATATATTCCATTTTTCTTAATGGAACCGCCACCGTAAACTAACAATACTTTCTTTCCATACTCCGCCAGTTCCGATAAATGAGAAATTGTTCCCTTGCCAAAATGCACTTTGGTCGGAATCTGCATAGTAAAATTGTACATCTGTCTACCTCCTCAAAAATAATTATTCTCTACCAAATCCATTGGTTAAGTCCTTCATTACCTCACTTGCTAAGACAAGTCCTGCTGCTGCCGGTGTAAAAGCAATAGAACCCGGAATATCCCGTCGCTCTGTGCATTTGTGCGCAGCCCCAGGTGGACAAATACAATTGTTTCGGCAACTATTGCCCATATCTTCCAACGGCCTAATTGGTTTCTCATCGGAATATACTACTTTCAACTTCTTTACACCACGCTTCTTCATTTCATGGCGCATAACCTTTGCCAAAGGACACATGGTTGTCTTATAAATATCCGCAACCTTAAAGCGACTTGGATCCAATTTGTTTCCAGCCCCCATACAGCTAATCACAGGGACATTTAAGGCCTTACAACGCATGATAATCTCAATCTTAGCCGTAACGGTATCCACCGCATCTACCACATAATCGTAGGTCTCAAAGGGAAATTCATCCGCATTCTCCGGTAGAAAGAAACACTTATGCACCGTCACATCCACCTTTGGATTAATGTCCAACATCCGCTCCTTCATGACTTCTACTTTGTCACGGCCGACCGTTTTGCGGGTGGCAATAATCTGTCTGTTTAAGTTCGTAAGACAAACATTGTCATCGTCAATCAAATCAAAATGGCCAATCCCACTTCTAACCAATGCTTCGCATACATATCCGCCAACACCGCCGATTCCAAAAATAGCAACCCGCTTGCCTTTTAATTCTTCCATTACTTGATTTCCAAGTAATAATCTGGTTCTTGAAAACTGATCTAACATATCTACCTCTCAATCCGCATCGTAGGTCTCTAAAAAATGATGTTTTACTCCATCCTGCTTATAAGCAATCACTGTAGCCAAATTAACATTTTCCACACTTCGGAAAATATTAGATTCCACAAAAGGATTCACCTTTTTCAATTCTGCAATCAACTTGCGGGTTTCTAATCGTTTTGATGCATTGGTTCCATCTTCTGCACAACTATCGCAAGTTTCTGTAAAATGACAAGCACATTGTAAAAAGCGTAGCCCATTGTACCGTTGCCATGCAATGATATCATCCTGGCGAATAAGATACAACGGTCGAATCAACTCCATCCCTTCAAAATTAGTAGAGTGTAATTTAGGCATCATAGTCTGCACTTGTCCTCCATACAACATTCCCATAAGTATGGTTTCTATTACATCGTCATAATGATGCCCTAAGGCTATCTTATTACATCCTAACTCTTTTGCCTTAAAATATAAGTGCCCCCGGCGCATTCGTGCGCATAAATAACAAGGATTCTTATCTACCGTATCCACCGCATCAAAAATATCGCTTTCATAAAAAACAACCGGTATGCCCAGCAATCTTGCATTACTTTCAATCAGCTTTCGATTTACTGCACTATAGCCCGGATCCATCACTAGAAAGGTAAGTTTAAAATCTACTTTCTTATGGCGCTGTATTTCCTGAAATAGCTTAGCCATCAACATGGAATCCTTGCCTCCGGAAATACATACACAGATATGATCTCCATCTTTAATAAGCTCATATTCTTTACACGCTCTGGCAAACGGCGAAAAAATATTCTTGTGAAACTTCTTCCGAATGCTTTTCTCAATCTCCGCTGTCCTCTCAGCAAGTTCATCCTGTGTCCGCTCGTCCTGCGCCTGCATCATATTCATCAGGTAACTATTATAGCCACCTGCCATGCTCACCGCATCAAATCCTTTTTTGCGCAAAAGGACCGCATCGGAAAGAGAGTTCTCACCCCTTGTACAATACAACACAATTCGTTTATCTTTCGTAAGTTGTGCAGTCACTCTTTCTAAATCGGTTTCAAACAATTCATGCGGTATGCTGATAGCCCCCGCAATCATTCCGTATTTCAAACTATCTTCGTTTCTTATATCAATCAGCTGGTAAGACCCTGATTCCCATGTCTTTACCTCTGCATACGTTATTTCATAATTCTCTATATTCATTCGCTACTGCATAGCCTCCTTAGAGATTCATTTTATCATATTCACAGCGAAAAAAATAGTATTTATCTCACCCTGCAACCGACCGTTTATTACACCACTTTATTACTGCCGGCCAAATTGTGACAATAAAAAAAATCATTAGCATTCTGGCTATGACCTTTCCCCATGGCGCACCAAGTGCCTCATCAAGCGGCCCCGGCAATCGTCTGGATATCAAAAGTATCAACATGCTACCAACGCCTGCCAATGCTACACCTTTTGCCCGGAAACCCGTAGCCTGAAATTTTACAAAATGCTTCTCTATATAGCGTGCCACACAAAACGCTCCCAATGCGCAAATATCCCGATAACCGTCCTGCATCATTTTACGCGGATTTACCAATAACACGCCGTCAACATAATCCGTAGGATAGGGCTTTACCGTAATATAGACAAGGGCAACAATTGTAATCATACAACCAGCCAGCAAAAATAAGTCTTCTTTCTCCGGATGTTTCTCCAAGAAGACCAGCATTTTGCTCATCCCCAATAAAATAAATCCACCAATGAGCATTGCGAAAATCACATCCTGCGGCGTGTGTACCCCTAAATAATTGCGTGAAAAACCCGTTACAAAAAGTAACATCACACATATTACCGCAATCACTTTTCGCTTTTTTCCATATGTTGCAGCAATGCCCCCGTATATCGGCGTTGCCGTTACCGTATGACCACTTGGAAACGAATACCCTGTTGCCTCTCGAAGGGCCCCTCCCACCGGAATCACCCTGCTATCACGAATCCACGGCCGGTATACGCATGCAGTCAATTTTATAACCGCATTCACCATACGCGCTGTCAAAACGGAAGCCAAGATGTAAAACCCCTTTTTCTTATCCATACACCAATAAATAACTGCCGGTATACAAATCAGGTAAACAACTGCAAAATGGGATATCCATTCCATAAACGGTGTCCATGCGTCATGGATTCCATTTCGAAGCTCCTGTAGAAATAGTAAATAACGAATATCCATTTGATACTGCTCCTTTATATATATTACAAAAAGGGACCATCCTTACAGACAGTCCCTAAATATTTAATATAATTTCGCCCCCGCCGGGATATGGTTATCAACCATTAAAAGATGAAGCTCTTCTTCATCCTCAGAATCCTTAAAGTTACTTACTGCGGAGAGTAACATACCACAAGACTCAATTCCCATCATCTTTCTTGGTGGAAGGTTGGTAATAGCAATCAAGGTCTTACCAACTAATTCTTCCGGTTCATAATACATATGAATTCCGGAAAGAATCGTACGATCTGTTCCACTTCCATCGTCTAAGGTAAACTGCAATAACTTCTTGCTCTTCGGTACCGCTTCACAAGCCTTTACCTTAACTGCACGGAAGTCAGACTTGCTAAATGTATCAAAATCAACTTCTTCTTCAAACAACGGCTCTACCCTTACATTAGAGAAATCAATCTTGTTGTTTGGTGTATAGAATCCGTCTTCCTGTTCTGCAGTAGCCTTAGAAGAAGCCTTCTTGTCTCCATCTAAGGTCTTCATAGTCGGGAAGAGTAAAACGTCACGAATTGCCGGGCTATTGGTAAGTAACATTACCAAACGGTCGATTCCGTAACCAATACCACCTGTTGGCGGCATACCAATGGACAATGCATTTAAAAAGTCCTCGTCGGTGTGGTTTGCTTCTTCATCTCCGGCAGCAAACGCTTCTTCCTGTGCTTCAAAACGAGCTCTCTGATCAATCGGATCATTCAACTCAGAGTATGCATTACACATCTCGCGTCCATAAATGAACAACTCAAAACGCTCTACCAATTCCGGTTTATCCGGCTTTCTCTTAGTTAACGGAGAAATCTCTACCGGATGATCCATTACGAAGGTTGGCTGAATCAAATGTTCTTCAACATATTCTTCGAAGAATAAATTGATGATATCGCCTCTCTTATGACGCTCTTCATATACAATCTTATGTTCATCCGCCACTTTCTTAGCTTCTTCGTCTGTCTTAATATCTTCAAAATCTACATTCGCATATTTCTTAACCGCATCAATCATGGTAATACGCTCGAATGGTTTACCAAGATCAATCATAGCTTCTGCATACGGAATAGTTGTTGTACCACATACTTTCTGCGCCAAATGACGGAACATGTTCTCTGTCAAATCCATCATGCCATGATAATCGGTATATGCCTGATATAATTCCATCAACGTAAATTCCGGATTGTGACGGGTATCAATACCCTCATTACGAAATACACGTCCTATTTCGTAAACACGCTCCAAACCACCAACGATTAAACGTTTCAAAGGTAATTCCAAAGAGATACGAAGTTTCAAATCTTCGTTCAATGCATTGAAATGTGTCTCAAATGGTCTTGCAGCGGCACCACCGGCATTGTTTACCAAAAATGGTGTTTCAACCTCCATGAATCCCTGATCATCTAAGAATCTACGAATCTCACGAATAATCTGAGAACGCTTAATGAACGTATCCTTAACGTCCTCATTCATAATTAAGTCTACATAACGCTGTCTATAGCGCAAGTCCGTGTTGGTCAGTCCATGGAACTTCTCCGGCAATATCTGTAAAGATTTGGACATTAGGGTAATTTCTTCTGCATGGATAGAAATCTCCCCCTTCTGTGTACGGAATACTTCGCCCTTGACTCCAACAATATCGCCAATATCGAATTTCTTGAAATCTTTATATGGCTCTTCTCCTATTCCGTCTCTAGCGACATATACTTGAATGTTACCATTGCGATCCTGAACATTCATAAAGGATGCTTTACCCATGACACGCTTGCTCATAACACGTCCTGCAATTGCAACTTTCTTACCTTCCATCTCATCAAAATTATCTTTGATGTCGGCAGAATGATGTGTTACATCGTATTTGGTAATGACAAAAGGATTCTTGCCATTTGCCAAGAGCTCCTCATACTTCTCGTGTCTGACCTGCACTAATTTGTTCAAGTCTTGTTCCTGGTTCTGTCGGGTTTCCTCAGCCATATGATTTCCTCACTTTCTTCTTATTTTCTCATCTGTTTATAAAAATTTATGCTACACGCTGGATGTCAAGTACCTTGTACTCTAATTCTCCAGCCTGAGTCTCAACCTTAACGGTATCCCCAACCTGTGCACCGATCAATGCTTTTCCTACCGGTGACTCGTTGGAAATCTTACCTTCCAAACTATTTGCCTCTGTGGAACCAACAATATAATACTCTAATTCTTCCTCAAATTCGCAGTCATAAATCTTAACTTTACAACCAACGCTAATCTTGTCTAAGTCCACTTCTTCTTCTACAACAACTTCTACATTCTTAAGAATTGCTTCAATCTCTTCAATTCTTGCTTCAATATCACGCTGTTCGTCCTTCGCTGCATCATACTCAGCGTTCTCGGACAAATCTCCCTGCTCGCGCGCTTCTTTAATCTTCTGCGCAACTTCCTTTCTCTTTACTACCTTTAAATCCTGTAATTCCGCCTCTAATTTCTGTAAACCAGCGTATGTTAATAGTTTCTTTTCCATCAAATTCACCTCATTAACTTATTATTTTCCCAGTTGGATTTCCACTATAATCACAACATTATAACAAACGTCTCTCCATTCGTCAAGGAATTCTTATTTCTATTTCTTGTATAAAAACTATTGCATCTGCAATACTTCCCGAAACAGCGCCTCTAGTTCTTCAAAAGACTCCACCTCGTGAATTCGCCCCCGCAGTCTGGCGCTGTTCTTATATCCGGACATATACCAGGCTGCATGCTTTCGCATCTCCCGTATACCGGTATATTCTCCCTTAAAAGCAATCTGCATTTTTGCATGGCGAAGCACCATGGCAACCACCTCAGCCAGTGGCGGACGTTCCGGATATATTCCGGTATTCTGCCAATGCTTTATTTGAGAAAAAATCCAGGGATTTCCCTGTGCTGCCCGACCAATCATAATACCGTCACACCCTGTCAGTGCAACCAATGCCGCTGCTGATTCCGCATCCACAACATCCCCGTTTCCAATTACCGGAATAGACACCGCCTCCTTAACCTGACGGATAATATCCCAATCCGCTTTCCCGGAATAATATTGTTCCCTGGTTCGTCCATGTACCGCAATTGCCGCCGCACCGGACTCCTGCGCGATGTGTGCCATCTCCACTGCATTAATATGGTTATCGTCGAAACCCTTGCGAATCTTCACGGTTACCGGTTTATTAATTGCTTTTACCGTAGCTTCGATAATCTCGCCTGCCAGCTTCGGTGTCTTCATCAATGCGGACCCTTCTCCGTTATTAACTACTTTCGGCACCGGGCACCCCATATTCAAATCCAAAATGTCAAAATTGCGCTCCTCAATTCGCTTCGCCATCTCACTGACAATCTTCGGATCCGATCCAAACAACTGCAAACTGGCCGGTCTCTCTTTTTCATCTACTTGTAATAGTATTTCCGTATTCTTGTTATTATACATAATACCTTTGGCGCTTACCATTTCCATACACACCAAATCTGCCCCCTGCTCTTTACATAAGAGTCGAAAGGGCAGATCCGTTACACCTGCCATGGGCGCCAAAATCAAATTATTTGCTAGCTCTACTGAGCCAATCTGTAATTTTGGCATATTTATTTCTTTCCTAATTTCTGTTTCTCAATCACAAAGCGTGCACCCGTCTTCTGTTTTTCAAAAATCAGGCGCATTCCCTTCAACGTCAACTGTGCATCATAGTAATCAATGCATCCTGTTTCTTCAGCCAAAAGCACACCCAGTCCACCTGTGGCTACCACTTTCAGGTCATCAAGCCCTGATTCTTCCTTAATCTTCTCAACAATATAAGCCGTCTGTCCTATCTGACCGTAAACAATACCGGCTTGCATACTGCTGATAGTCTCTTTGGCAAGGATGCTCTGCGGCTTCACAATCTCAAATTTCGGAAGCTGTGCCGCCATATCAGACAGTGCCTGGGCAGACGTCTGTATTCCCGGTGCCGTTACACCGGCAAGAAAACTTCCACCCTCATCTACTAAATCATATGTTGTGGCCGTTCCATAATCAATTACCAACACCGGTCCGCCATATAGTTCATATGCCGCTACCGCATCTACAATACGATCGGCACCAATTTGGCGCGGATTCTCTGTTGCCACACGAATTCCGGTCTTAATACCGGCTCCAACCACAATCGGTTCTGTATGAAAATATTTCTCAATAGAACGACGGAGTGAATACATAACATCCGGCACAACCGACGCAATAATAACATCTGTTATATCTCCCGGATCTATTTCATTATGCTCCAGCATTCCGGACAAATCGATTCCGAATTCATCCGCTGTTCTGGCAAGCTTCGTCGTCATACGAAACGTAGCCCACAAATCTTCACCCTGAAAAACACCTGCTGTAATATTGGTATTTCCCACATCCAACGCCATTAACATGTCCCTAGACCTCCTCATCAAGCCCTAAATAAAATACTTTAAAAAACATCTCTAACGACCGGAACAGCTCTTCCTTATCCCGCTGCATCTTCTTAACCAAAAGTCCACTTCCGATGTCGTCATACAACAAATCTTCTTCATCACACTCTGTCTCAATCTGCAAAGTTCCTTCCTCGTCAAATACCAATTTCAAAATGCCTCCCACATCTTCCGTGAAAAGCACACACATAACCTTTAATTCGTCTTTAATACTTTTTGGCAGTCCCTGGAATGCCTCATCTAAGTAAAATTTCTTTTCATATGCGTTCGACACACATAATACTACATTCTCGTCCATATCAACCTCTTCTTATCGTTCACTTACAACTTTTGATTATATCCTCTATTCCCAAAGTTTACAATGTTTTTTTGCAAAAAGGCACATGTGCGTTTCCACACATGTGCCCAAATCTTCTTTTACTGATTTATTTTTCTTTTGCAATCTCTGTCACAGACTTGGCTAATCCGGCCACACTCTGAATCTCAGATGGAATAATAATCTTAGTAGCCTTTCCATCTGCCGCTCTTGCAAATGCCTCTAAACTCTTTAACTTAAGCACAGCCTCGTCCGCTCCGGCTTCTTTTAAGAAACGTAAACCATCCGCATTCGCCTGCTGAATCTTAAGAATCGCTTCTGCCTGACCTTCTGCTTCCTTAACCGTTGCTTCTCTTTTTGCTTCCGCACGTAAGATAGCTGCCTGCTTCTCAGCCTCCGCATCAAGAATTGCACTGGCTTTCTTACCTTCGGCAACAAGAATGGTAGATTTCTTCTCTCCTTCTGCTCTGGTAACCGCTTCACGACGTTCACGCTCAGCCTTCATCTGCTTCTCCATCGCATCCTGGATAGCCGTTGGTGGAATAATGTTCTTAAGTTCCACACGGTTTACCTTAATTCCCCAAGGATCGGTTGCTACGTCCAAGGTTGAACGCATCTTTGTGTTAATGGTTTCTCTGGAAGTTAACGTTTCATCCAATTCCAAATCACCAATGATATTACGCAATGTGGTCGCCGTCAGATTCTCAATTGCCATAATCGGATTCTCTACTCCATAACAATAAAGCTTCGGATCCGTAATCTGATAAAATACAACGGTATCAATTCGCATTGTTACGTTATCTTTGGTGATAACCGGCTGTGGTGCGAAATCCACTACCTGCTCTTTTAAAATTACTCTTCTTGCAATACGGTCAATTACCGGCACCTTTAAATGAAGTCCAACTCCCCAGGTAGCCTGATATCCACCTAAACGCTCTACTACATACGCATGTGCCTGTGGCACAATCTTGATGCAGGAAGCGAGAATTGTCAAAAGGACAACCGCTAGCACTGCCCAAACAACAAGCTGTACGTATTCCATTTCTTTTTCCTCCTATTATTCCTTTTCTTTCTGTGCTACGATAAGCTTAACGCCCTGGATTTCCTGAATTGTTACCACCGCATCTTTGGCAAGCACAACGCCATCTTTCGTCGTTCGCGCTGTCCACTCCTGCCCATCAACACTTACGCAACCGGTTGCTTTCAGGTTGTTAATCTCCTCCAGAACAAAGCCCGTTCGCCCAATCAAACTTTCTGCGTTGGTTTTCGTTCGATTCTTGTTCAAATGGCGCACCGCCACAGGTCTCGTTAATGCCAAAAGCAATACCGAAACAATTAAGAATAACACAATCTGGATAACCGGGCTCAACCCCAATACATTCGCCAAAACAGCAACGGCCGCACCACCGGCGAACCAAATTGTTGTTAAGCCAAGCGTTGCAAGTTCAATCACCAACATGGCCACCAGAATAACCAACCAGGCTATTCGGAAATAATCCATACGCGCACCTCCTTCGCCTATCAGATTGATTGTATAACCCTATCATACACTACTTATGCGAAAG
Source organism: Lachnospiraceae bacterium (assembly GCA_015057205.1). Taxonomy (GTDB): domain Bacteria; phylum Bacillota; class Clostridia; order Lachnospirales; family Lachnospiraceae; genus XBB1006. The sequence goes on from SVEW01000035.1 coordinate 11,889, forward strand.
GTACAAGGATAATGCAGAAAAAAAAAGAGTATTGTTGCAATTATCAAATAATTCCAACAATACTCACATCAACAAATTTTTAGAAAAATACGTGACCACCAATTACAAGTCCCTGAATTCCGGTTCTGACAGACTGGAAGTGCAATGCACCACCTACGTTATCTTCGCCACCCAGCGCTGCACGAGCTGCGCGATAACAACTACTTGCAATCGTTCCGTTTAATCTTCTTGCCAAAATTCCGGAGTGCGCCGGTCCAAACTGCCCTCTCTGATAAATAACACCACGAAGGGAATTCGGATAACGACCGCTACGAATACGATTACACACAACGGCGCCAACTGCCAACTGTCCCTGATAGTTCTGCGTTCCGGCTTCACACTGAATCAACGCTGCCAACAGTGTTACATCATCCACGTTTGCGTCCACGCTAGACTGCTGTGTTGTGGTTGTACTCTCTGTAGAGCGGGATGAACGCTGTGTTCTTGCAGCCTCTTCAGCCGCCTTCTTTGCCGCTGCTTCCTTTGCCAACTTCGCATTGTATTCCTTCATGGTCATTCCCTTACTGGTTCGTAAGGACACCTTAACGTATTCTTCGGAAACAAAAGCTCGTTTCCCCTTATAGTTTACGGCTACCCAGCCCTCCACTTTACAAGGTCTCTTAGCCGTTGCTATACTGCTACCCTTGTCAACAACGGTATAAATCTTACCATCCGTGGATGCCTTGGAACGAATACGCAAACCTCCACTTAAAGCAGTTGCGCGATACATACCATGCTTCTTGGCATATCTCTCAGCCTTCTTACCGGTAAGGCAATAAGATGCTTTTACAAATCCTCTCAAATTCCCGGATTTAATCTTATACCAGTTGCCGGTCTCCTTAAGAATCTTCGCACCGTTCTTCGGGAACATCTTTCCGACAAGCTTAGCATTCTTAGATGCGCGGCTTCTTACATTCAAGCTCTCATCAACCTTTACAACCAGATGGGAATCCCAATAGGAAACCTCTTCCGGTTCTTCCGTTGTTACTTGTGGCTCTTCTTCTGCAGGCACTTCTTCCTCTGCTGCCCCTTCCATCGTCTCGGACACAAGGTTTACTTTCATAACCGCTACATTTGCCTCCTGCTCAACAGGAAAATCAACGTTCGCAATAACCCCTGCTACCGCAGAATCATTCCGTGCTACACCAGTATCTGTCTTTACTGTCGGATTCACCATCGCACCCAAAAACAGTCCCAGCATCAAACCAACTATACTAATACATCCAATTTCTCTCTTGCCAAACTTCAATTATATCCACTCCATTTCCTGTAAAAAACTACCTGTTTATAGTGTTACAATATCTTATGCTTTTTATGCATTTCTGTTACAGTTATTACGAAATTGTTACTTACTATATCACAGTAAAACGAAAATGTCAAGTTTTTCCATTTTTAAGAGATTGGATGTGTAACATTTATGTAATATTCTTCAAAACTACAAACGTTTCGTAAGTTTTTCGCGTTCCTCTTCGTAACCCGGTTTGCCTAATAAAGCAAACATATTTCGCTTATAGCTTTCTACTCCCGGCTGGTTAAATGGATTCACTCCAAGAATATAGCCGCTTACACCACACGCAAACTCAAAGAAGTAAAACAGTGCACCCAGACAATATTCATCCAACTTCGGAATGTTGATTTTCAAATTCGGTACATTTCCATCAGTATGCGCCAGAATAGTACCGTTCATAGCACTCTTATTAACAAAATCCATTTCCTTGCCTGTTAAATAATTCAGTCCATCCAAATTCTGCTCATCAGCCTCGATGATAATGGTTTTGCGAGGTGTTTCCACATTCAAAACAGTTTCATACATAATTCTGGCACCATCCTGAATGAACTGTCCCATAGAATGCAAATCTGCCGTCAAATCCACTGATGCAGGAAAAATTCCGCGCTGATCTTTTCCTTCACTCTCACCATAAAGCTGCTTCCACCATTCTGCAACATAATGAAGATTCGGCTCATAATTGGCAAGAATTTCTACACTCTTACCTTTTCTAAGCATAATGTTACGAAGTACTGCGTACTGCATCGCACTATTATTTTCGAACTTTTCAGTTATAGCCTCTTTACGTGCATCTACAGCGCCCTGCATAAGCGCATCAATATCCGCACCGCTTACAGCAATAGGCAATAAACCAACTGCAGTCAATACAGAAAAACGTCCTCCAACATCATCCGGAACCACAAAAGTCTCATATCCTTCTGCATCCGCCAGGGTTTTCAATGCCCCTTTTTCTTTATCTGTGGTTGCAAAAATACGCTTTGCAGCCTCTTGTTTTCCATATTTTTCTTCCAAACGCTTTTTAAAAATACGGAAGGCAATGGCTGGCTCTGTCGTTGTTCCGGATTTGGAAATTACGTTAATTGCAAAATCTCTATCGCCTATCACTTCAATCAAATCACATAAGTAAGTTGAACTAATGTTATTTCCCACGAAATAAATTTCCGGAGTCTTGCGAACAGACTTATCCACACTGTTATAAAAACTATGACGCAGACATTCAATGGCCGCACGTGCTCCAAGATATGATCCACCGATTCCAATCACCAACAAAACGTCCGAGTTAGCTTTAATACGCTCTGCCGCGTCCTTGATGGCTGCAAATTCTTTTCTGTCATAATCTACCGGTAAATCCACCCATCCTAAATAATCATTTCCGGCTCCGGTTCTTCCCAGAAGCTCTTTTTTAGCAACTTCTGCAATCTGTTTCATACTCTCAATCTCGTGATTTCCTACCACGTTTAACGTTTTTGAATAATCCACTGTAATTTTCATAGCATTCTCTCCTTTTCCACGTATAATTGAGGGGATATCTACAAGATATCCCCCATAAATTCATCTAACACAGTTGCCGGATCAATGGAAAACAGCATTCGCTTCTCCTCGGCTGCCTGCGCTTTCTCCTCTTCCAATACTTCCGGCGTCATAGCTTCTGTCGTATCTTGCAACAGCACCGCCGTAACGTATTCGTGTATTTGTTTAGCTCCCCTTTCCATTAGCAGGCTTATCTTTCGTAATTCTCTGATAATTCCAAAAATACCAAGGATTATCAAAGTTCCCATAATATACAAAATGGTATTCATGATAAGTGCCTCCCTATTAGTGAACAGTATAACACTCTTTTTGTCTCACCACAAGTCGAAAAAGGTTTGACTTTTTTGAATTAGAGTATAATATAATAGAGAAGATGTGTTTAGTTGGAGGCACTTATGAAGAAAATTGTATTAACCGGTGGCGGTACCGCGGGGCACGTCACACCGAATATCGCACTATTACCCCTGTTAAAAGAGCGGGGCTTTGACATTACTTATGTTGGTTCTTACGAGGGAATCGAGAAAAATCTGGCCGAAGAAGCCGGGCTTACTTACTATGGTATTTCTTCCGGGAAATTACGTCGTTACTTCGACTGGAAGAATTTTACCGATCCGTTCCGTGTTTTGAAAGGATATACCCAGGCAAAACGCTTAATGAAAAAAGAAAAACCGAATGTTGTCTTTTCCAAGGGTGGATTCGTATCTGTACCAATCGTTATGGCTGCGAAGCGTCTTGGTATTCCGGCCGTTATTCACGAGTCGGATTTAACACCGGGTCTTGCCAACAAACTGGCAATTCCGCATGCATCCAAGGTATGCTGTAACTTCCCGGAGACAATGAAATACTTACCGGAGGGAAAATCCCTGCTTACCGGTTCTCCAATCCGTCAGGAGCTTTTGCATGGCGATGCCGGGAAGGGCAAAGCTTTTTGCGGTTTATCCCATGACAAACCGGTTTTGCTGATTATTGGTGGAAGCATTGGTTCCGTTGCCATTAATATGATGATTCGTAAGATTTTACCGGAATTACTTAAAGAATTTCAGGTTATCCACATCTGCGGAACCGGTAATTTATCCAAAGAACATCAGGGAATTGATGGCTATTGCCAGTATGAATATGTACGGGAAGAACTGGCTGATTTGTTTGCTTTGGCAGATATTGTCGTTTCCCGCGCCGGGGCAAATACCATTTGCGAATTATTAGCATTAAAGATGCCGAGTATCTTAATTCCTTTGCCGGCATCCGCAAGCCGTGGCGACCAGATTTTAAACGCCAACTCTTTTGAAAAACAAGGGTTTGCCATGAAGGTAGATCAAGAATCCATGACTGAAAAATCTCTGCTTGCAGCAATTCGTGATTTATACGCAAACCGCGAAAAATACCGCAATGCCATGAATGCCAGCAAACAATTGGATTCTGTTAAAACCATTGTTGATTTATTGGACGAACTAGCTTCAAAATAAAAAAAACGGGACTACGATTTGATATCGTAATCCCATTTTTTTATACTTCTTTTAGTTGCTCTTCCATAGCATTCCAGTTCAGTAATTTGAGATTCTTTTCCAACGTTGCAAACCGCATGGCATCTTCCTCTGGCAAACGGTACTCCCTAATTTGTTCTAGAATCATCTCCACCGAATCGTAATCCATTTGCGGAACCAACTCTTTGAGCGCCGCATATGCATCAGCTAAATCCTCTGCTGCAACCGGCTCCCTTGTGCTATCCTCCACCTTTGCCTGTAGTGGTGCCAGCTTTTCCTTAAATGTACGGTACAAATCGAGATGTTCCCTGAAATGTGCATGGATAAACTCCATGTTTTGCTTTTTTCCGGCCTCTTCTAACTGCTCAGACAATGCTGACAATTCATTTGCGCCTATAATTCGTGCCGAGGTTTTTAACGCATGCACTTTTACCGTATACAGCTTGATATCGTTGTTCTGATACGCGTCCTCAATTATTTGCGCATTGAAATCAATTGTATCGTAAAAGTCATGAACACTTTGTATAAATGTCTCTACTCCACCGGAACAGCGCACACCATCGGCCACTTCGATGTCCTTTAACACCTTTAACCACTGCAGTTCTTCCGGCAATTCTTCTGTCCTTAGAACCACATCGTCTGCGCTCGCCTTCATCATAATTTCTTCCGGAAGATGTCGCATAATGGTTCTTTCTAGAGTTGCGCTATCGATTGGTTTTGCCAGGTATCCCTGGAATCCGTGAGCCTGATAAAACGCATCCCCACCGGCGCTGGCATTTGCCGTCAATGCATAAACCGGTAAATCCGGATATTTTTCACGTATATGTACAAGGGTTTCTAGTCCATCCATTCCCGGCATCATATGGTCCAATAATACCACGTGAAAATTGCCGTATTTTAATTTTTCCAGACACTCCTTGCCACTAGAAGCTGTCGTGATAAAGATCTGTGTCGCTTTAAGCAATCCCTTGATAACCGTTAAGTTCATTGGATTATCGTCCACAACCAGTATCTCAGCATCCGGCGCAATGAATTTTGGCACGTAAACACCATCCTGTGGCTCGTCATCATACTCTGTAAAATGTCCTATTGGCGTCTGATCGATTACTTCCTGTTCCAGCATAAGAATAAATTCGGACCCTTTCCCATATTCACTCTCGCACCATAGCTGACCATTCATCAGCTCAGCAAACCTTCTTGAGATATCAAGTCCCAATCCAGTTCCCTGAATTCCACTGTTTTTCTCCTCGTCCAGACGTTCATAAGCCATAAATAGTTTATCCATATCCTCCGGCTTTACACCAATACCGGTATCTTTTACGGAAATTCTCAATTTGCAGGTTTTTTCTGTTTTTTCTTCCACTTGTACAGAAAGTGTAAACCCGCCGCTTTCGGTATATTTTACTGCATTCGTCAAAAGATTCAGTACTATCTGCTTAATTTTTCCCGCATCACCATGAAGTTTCTGGGGCAATATTTCGTCCATCGCTACGTCAAAGGATAAATCTTTTTCGTTACTTCGCACCCGAATCATCGAAACAATCGACCGAAACATCGCCGCCGTATCATAGTCCTGATTTACCAGATGCATTTTTCCGGACTCTATTTTAGACATATCTAATAGGTCATTAATTAAACCCAATAGCAATTCCGACGCACCACGTATATCCATAGCATAATTGATTACCGACATGTAATAATGCTTTGGCACACCGGAAATATCTTCTCGCAAAAGCATTT
>SVEW01000036.1 GCA_015057205.1 Lachnospiraceae bacterium
AGAAGCCTCTCGATGTTTTGCATTCCACTCGCCACGCTTCTTGTCCATGGATGCAACCAGCTCTTTTTTATCATCGATATCTTTTAAGGTCTTCTGATAAACATCTTCAAACTCTGCAAGCTGCATCTCCATAGCCTGCTCATCGCTCTTTTTCTGTAAAAGTCGCTGGTTTAACTGCGCACGACGAATATTAATCTGTTCTAACATCGTATCGAACTTCTGTTGATTAGCCTTCATAGACGCTCTTGCATTCAAAAGCTCGATGATCTCATTCTTACCGTTTTCAATTCCCAAATTGCAAGCTGCAATCTTCTCCTGAATTGCTTGCAATTCTTCTTTCGAACGAGACAGCCTTTCGGAAATCTTGTTCATCTGTTCTTCCAAATCCGCCTGCTCATTGGCGTATTCGTTCTTCTGCGTCTCTTTCTCTGCCTGCTCTTTCAAAAGTGCATCTTTACGGCTGGTAAAATGCTCATCGTTATTCTTTGCCGACCGAATCTGCTCTTTTAACAGTTCAATCTGGCTTTCCAACTTACCCTTACTAACAGTGGTATTAGCAATCTCATCCTTCGTCTGATTAATGGTATCATCAAGCGTTTGCAGCTCCTGCTCCATACGCTCATACTCTGCCTTAATCGCATCAATGGCATCATCCGTTTCCTTCAACTCATCCGCCGTAATCTGCCCTTTCTTCTCAATTTCTTCTAATCGCTCATGAACACGCTGGGTCTCCATCAAGAACAGATTCACTTCATAATTCTGCAGTTCGCCACGTTTTTTCAAAAAAGTGCGGGCTTTCTCAGCCTGCTTCTCCAATGGCCCAATCTGCTTATCAATTTCGCCTAAGATATCCGTAATACGTACCAGATTAGCACGCTCATTCTCAAGCTTCTTCGTCGCATCTGTCTTACGACGCTTATATTTCACAATACCTGCCGCCTCGTCAAAAAGCTCACGTCTTTCCTCCGGGCGACCACTTAAAATCTTATCAATCTGACCCTGTCCAATGATGGAATAGCCATCTTTACCGATACCGGTATCGTAAAACAACTCATTCACATCTTTCAATCGACAAGGCGTTCCGTTAATCATGTACTCACTCTCTCCAGAGCGGAAAACCCTTCTGGTTACCGTAACTTCTGTAAAATCAATCGGCAACTGATGGTCGCTGTTATCCAGGGTAATGGATACGGTGGCTGCACTCAACGGCTTTCTGTTCTGCGTTCCTGCAAAAATAACATCCTGCATGTTGGCGCCACGAAGCTGACGCGCCCGTTGCTCACCGAGAACCCAACGCACCGCGTCACTTACATTGCTCTTACCACTTCCATTCGGTCCTACGATACCCGTAATACCATTGTGGAATTCAAACTTTATCTTGTTTGCAAAGGACTTAAAGCCATGTACTTCCAAACTCTTTAGATACATTTACTGTTTCCCTTTCTTCTGTAATGCCAACAGTGCGTGATAAGCCGCTTCCTGCTCGGCCGCCTTCTTCGTAGGTCCTTCACCAACGCCTACGCACTTTGATCCGATTCGTGCTTCCACACCAAATAGTTTCGCATGATCCGGTCCTTCTTCCTTTACCAACGCATAGTTAAGGTCTTCTGAAAACTCTGCCTGTACCAACTCCTGTAGAATAGTTTTGCTATCATAAAAGAGCTGCTTATGCTCGATATCCGTCAAAATAAACTTTAAGATAAACTCTTTTGCACTAGTAAAACCACCATCCAGGTAAATTGCCCCAATTACTGCCTCTAACGCATCTGACAATATCGACTTCCGGTTGCGTCCGCCGGTCATATGCTCACCCTTGCCAAGTAAAAGATAACTTCCTAACTGAAGTGGCTTCGTACAAAGGGCAAGTGTCTGCTCACACACAATACTTGCGCGCAATTTCGTCAAATCGCCTTCCGGTACATCACGATACTGTTGGTACAAATATTCGCTGGTAATAATCTCTAGCACCGCGTCACCCAAAAACTCCAGTCTCTCATTGTCCGAAAGTTTCTTAAGCCGCTTCTCATTCGCATAGGAACTGTGAGTAAGGGCCTGTTTCAAAAGCTTTTCGTTACGAAACTGATATCCAATTTTTTCCTGAAACTCTTGTAATTGCTGCATAATACTCCTTCTAATTAACAGAAAGAAAAGCCCTTTCTTCAGGGCTTTTCAAAACTGCCTAGTTAATTGCCTTCTTTATCTGTTCTACAGCATCTCCTACCGTAGTAATGTTCTCTGCTGCATCATTGTCAATATCAATATCAAATTCAGCCTCAATTCCCATAATAATCTGATAAACATCCAGGGAATCTGCTCCCAAATCATCAACAAATGTTGTATCCTTCGTAATCTCAGCTACATCCACATTCAATACTTCTGCAATGATTTCTTTCAACTTTTCAAATTCCATATCATAGTTCCTTCCTAATTACTCTTGCTCGGGAACGCTAAAGCATTCCATAATCTTCTGGTTTACATTCTGCTCCTTAAAAGTCTTACACTGAAGAAGCGTGTTGTATACCTCTTTCGCGGTTGCACTTCCATGCGTCTTCACCACTAAGCCTTTGCAGCCAAGAAGCGGTGCACCACCATATTGAGACGCGTCAAATTTCTTAAGCGTCTTCTTCAATGCAGGCTTTACCAATAGTGCACCCAGCTTGCTGCGTGTACTACTTAATAATCCCTGCTTCACAACAGAAAGCAAGGTCGCTCCCACACCTTCGTAAAGCTTCAGAATTACATTTCCGACAAAAGCTTCGCACACCACGACGTCTGCAACGCCATCCGGAATATCTCTTGCCTCAACACTTCCGATAAAATTAATATCTTCACAGGCCTTCAACAACGGGAACGTTTCCTTCACCAACTGATTCCCCTTCTCCTCTTCAGCACCGATATTTACGATACCCACACGAGGATTCTCGATTCCCAACACGTTCTTAACGTATATGGAACCCATCTTTGCAAATTGCACCAGGTGAGATGGTCGAGCGTCAACATTCGCTCCACAATCAACCAAAAGGGCCACTCCATTCTTCGTTGGAATGAGTGGTGCAAGCGGTGGCCTCTCAACGCCCTTAAGACGTCCTACCAATAACTGACCTCCGGCAAGTAACGCACCTGTACTTCCTGCCGAAACAAATGCGTCAGCCTCTCCTTCTTTCACCATTCTAAGCCCCACCACCATCGAGGAATCTCTCTTCCGGCGAATAGCCAGGACCGGAGGTTCTGCTGTCTCAATGACTTCTTCCGTATGAACAATCTGAATCTGTTCTTCCGGATAGGTATACTTCGAAAGCTCCTTCTTAATAGCATCTTCCTGCCCTGTCAGCACAACGCTCAACTCCGGACGATCTTTCACTGCATTTACAGCGCCTAACACAATCTCCCCAGGTGCGTTGTCGCCACCCATGGCATCCAGCACGACCTTCGTCATCTCTTCCATGTCTTAACCTCCTATCGCCTATAAAAAAATATACTATATCTACTCTAAAAATTCAACCAAAAATTGTGTCTTTACACAAAAAGACCTTTTCTCACTCTATCAAGCAAGAAAAGGCCCGTTGGTTGTTAAAATTAATCCTGAGCAATGATCTCTCTCTTGTTGTAAGAACCGCAAGATTTACATACTCTATGAGGCATCATTAATGCACCACATTTGCTACATTTAACCAAGTTTGGAGCAGTCATCTTCCAGTTTGCTCTTCTCTGATCTCTTCTACCTTTAGAAGATTTATTCTTTGGACAAATTGACATCTGTTACACCTCCTTAAATTTATTAAAGACATCTTGTATAGCAGCCATTCTTGGATCTACTACTGTCCTGTCGCAAGCGCATGTGCGCTCATTTAGATTACAGCCGCACTTGTGGCAAATTCCTTTGCAATCATCCTTGCACAGGACCTTCATAGGCCAGTTCACTAAAATCTCATCATAGACAAGTTGGTCTGTATCCAAAATTAGTCCGTCAATAAACTCAGCTTCGTCTAAATCCTCCATCACAAGCATGTGATTCTCAATGGAAAATTCACGCTCATAATCCAGATCAAGCGGTATTGTAACATCTGTTAAACACCTGTCGCATGGAGCTATTGCACTGATATGTGAAGAAACTTTCAGGGTAATTGCTCGCCCCTTATCATTCTTAACATATAACTGCACCGGACTCTTCTCTGTAATAGGGTATTCCCCTGTTCTTGTGCGAATCTCATCCATCTCAATGGACACTTCGCGGCTTAATTCCTTACCCGGATTACTAACCAGGTCAAATAAGTCTATCTTCATGGCATACTCCTATCCACACTCATTCAATTATAAACATCTCATTCCATTTTGTCAACATATTTTTTCATAGTGTTGCCGACTTCCAAAACCTTCCGTCTTCAAAAAATAAGACCCAGAAAAATTAACTCTTCTGAGCCTTATAACCTGACTCTATAAATCTGATGAAGCTGTTATTGATTATGATGCCTTACCAAGCATATCATGAATATATGTCCGCAAGCCATCCTCCGTATCTATCCCATATTTTTGGTTTATCAGGATATAATACTTCATGATCCTCTCTTTAGGCAGAAGCTCACTGGAAGGAATGCTGTCGCCATATCCTTTTCTCGCTTCCATCCACGGATCCTCATTATGAGTAATCCTTTCCAACACCTTTCCGCCATACATTCCGAACGTGTTCACAACAAGGTCGATCACCCGCTTCTCGTCATCCGTCAGGGCATCCTCTGTTCCTTCCAGAAGTGCGAATCGCGCGTCATCGATCGGATTATATTTGAAATCCCGGAACAGGTCATATACCTCCGGATAGACCGGGCCGTGTACCCATGCCCTGCAGTCCTCTTCAAAGATTGGCCTTCCATACAATGCGGAATACACGCCCTGGATGAAATACAGAAGTTTCTGCAGCATAAGCGGAGTTACCTCTTCAAGTTTTTCAAAGATATATGCGATTACGCGGCGTATCTTATTCGAAACAGAAAACAGGCTCTCTATGCTTTCTGCCGCAGCAAAAGCTTTCCTGTAAGCCGCATCTGTCAGCTTCTCCCTGTTTTCCATGAGCTTCTGCTTCATGTATGCCGGGGATGAAAGCGCTGCTTTCATGATATCTGAATACTCTTTGGAAGGCACCTGTCCTTCCAGGTATCTCGGAATTGTCACCTCTCCGAACCCAAGTGCCAAGGACAACGGAGCCTTTCCGATCTTATATATCTTCATAAGCTTTTCAATATCGTCAATCGATACAAGGCCCTCTGCCGCCCTGTACTGCTCATCGATTTCCTGAACATTCTTATCAATAAGACCCGGAATGCTCATTTCCTCCCCGCATTCTGCGCAAACAGCCACAGTAATTGCAAAGGTATATTCCTTATCCCTTATATTCTTTACGATGTCCTTCTTCTGCAAAAGGTACTCGGTCTCTTTCCTGCACTCTATGCAGAAATCTCTTCTTCCCTTCTCTGTCATAATGGTCACCTCCGATTTGCCTCCTGATTATCTGAAATAGTATGTAAGCGGATGCTTCTGTTCATGGAACGAAATAACGATTACGAAACAGTTCTCCAGCTTGTTAAACTTGATATACAGAGATACTGTTTTTTCTTCTGTTCCATTCCTCTCCAAAAGGATTACATCCTTGCCAAATACATACAGCTTTTCATGTTCAAAACCTTTATGCTCATTCTGCAAGATCTCCGAAAAATCCATTGCAGTGAGGCTCAATATTATATCTTTGGCTTTTGTCTCGTCGATAACATAATCCAGAAACAGATTGATGTTATCCTGACGTCTGGCATTCCTGTGAAGCCTATAATTGTCCTTTTCAACAGCATCCTTCACCTCGGAAAGATACTTCTCTATGTCTTTCTGATCTATGTTCAATGCTTTATCCTCCGAGGAGTATATGATGTATTTTTCTATTTTTTCCATCATCATTATAACTCTATGATTGCTTTTTGTCAATATACCATCATCAAAAGGCGGCAGGATTGAAGCTCACTTCCTCACATGCTTTATTGCTCTTATGATCTACAGAATACTGGAAAAGAAACTCGGCGATAAATACACCTGTGAAGATATAATAAGAACTCTCAGAGAAATGGATATGAGAAAAGTCGTGGAACATCAGCTATACAAGAACACAGATGACAGACTCACTACATGAAAATGCAGGGTTCAGAACTGACTATGAACTGATAACACCTAAGTCAATAGCAGGGATAATCAGGAGAACAAAAGGGTTATGACGGGTGGTCCGCATGTCGGACACCCTGCTACCGCCAATACCCCCACCACAACAATCAACTTATTTTCCCAGCCTCGGTACATGGAATTTTCCAATTCTATATACCGAGCAAAGAAAAAAGTATAGAAAATCAGCGGTCCGCACTCATTTCCAAGTGTTGCCGACTTCCAAAACCTTCCGTCTTCAAATCAGAATCTAAATAGTCGTAAGTTTCCGGAACAACTTTAATTAAATTCATGACCTGCGGCAATTTCTTCATGGCCTCCAAAGGGATTTTCTTGTGCTCCATTAATTTCAAGTATTCTTCCGAGAATGGCTCTACCATTAAAGCTTTTCCTTCCACCTGCAAACTATGTAACTGCCCAAATCCACCGTATGATTCAAAAATTGCAATTCCCACCCTCTTATTTTCTTTTAGACCTCTGAACTTCAATCCGCCTTCCGAGAAAAAGTAAAAACACCCATCCACAAAGTTGTATTCAATCGGGGTATTTCGCACACTTTCTTTCGAAGCAGTCGCTAACGCACAGGTATTATGTGCACCAATGAATGCTTCTATCCTTTCTTTTAACGCAGCACACTCCATATGGGCAGAAACTTTATCGCGCTCTATCCAAACAGATGCTGCCGCATCGTAATCTGGTTGATACATCCTATTGTCCATCCCTCTCCTAATCTTATCTATCAAGCTTTCATCTGCCGGCAGCCACGCAACACTGCCTAGTGTCTCTTTCGTCAACCACTTTGCGGCCTCGTGCTCTTTTAATACAAGGTCGCCTTTGACAATTTCCGCCCAAAAGCAATCCATGGACAAATGAAAGGTTGGGTAATCGTATTCAATGGTATCAAGCAAATCACCAACTGCAATTTCCGTATCCAATTCTTCCATAATCTCACGCTTCAAAGCTTCCTGTGGGGTCTCTCCTTCTTCAATTTTACCTCCGGGAAATTCCCATCCGCCTTTCAGCTCACCATAACCACGCTGGGTTGCAAAAATAATAGGCTGCCCCTTTTCATTCGTTGCTTTTATAATTGCTGCCACTACTCTTACTGTCTTCATATTATACCTCTATTCATTTACAATATATTCATACAAATCTTCCCGCACCGGAACATCTAACAGCCACTCTATCTCTACTGCTGTTTTTGTCGTATTCGGCATAACAAATTGTCTTGTGTTCCCACTGGCTTTCATATGTCCCAAATAGTAGAATTCCTTGGAAATCTTATCGTCCTTATTTTTGCGCACAAATAAATGCACTTGAATGCCTCTCTCTGTGGCATGAAGAAAATTCTGTACATCTTCAGACGCAATACTTCTCCCTGACTTCGAAATGGCTATCAGGCTATTTCTACCGGTAAAATGGTCCTCGTATTTTGTGGTATCACTGATATCATCCGCGAAATGTAACAGCATTTAAAATCCTAATTATTTGAAAAAGCCAAACTCCTTCAAAACCTGTTTTTTATCTTAATCAAAGCATATCCTTTTTACTTTATATTGCAAAAACAGGTTTAAAATATGCCATTTTCGGATAATTGTTTTCAATCTGTTCCATCTGACTTTTTAATGCTTTTTCTATATTCTTTTTTTCTGATGAATCACACCATTCTATAGGTTTCTCTTCTATACAATATCCATATTCATTTAATTTTTCTAGTTGCACTTTACATTCTCCTTCACTTTTTTCCCATGAATCCATAAGCTTTTCAAATGCCTGCTTCGAAAATCTTTTTGTGGTTTTAATTCTTGAAACCACCCTCGAAATGTCAACAAATGGTTCCTTAGGGTAAATCTTGTTTCCACAATCCATTTCGTCGTATATCCAATCACATATCTCTTGCGTCAATCGAAATCTAACCTTTGCAAAAGCAGGATCACAAAACATATCATATTCTGGGTTTCCCCTAATAATAAAACCGTTCTGTGCACTACATCTGATAAATGGTTGGTACCCGATAGGTTCTACTTCTGTAAGATTAAAGTAATCGTCATTTAAAATGCCACTCATCCTTGATATAATTGCTGGTGCAACAAATAACACCCCATATCGAGAATCGCCACCTAATTCATACACACTTTTTCTTGAATCTGCATATTTAAAATCTAAAGTGTTCAATGGTTTCCATCCCGTTCCATCCCACTTACAACAAGCAAAAAATAGCGCAACCATAATATTACCAGAAATATCCATATGTGATGTCGGAATCCCATAGTGTTGAGCAATTGCAGAATCAAATATGTCACTATATTGCCACCCATTAATACATTCCAAACTTCTCATCCACAAAGCAAGTTCTGCCGTCCTAAGCGCATTTGCTAACCGACTACTCTCTCTTTCTCCATGCCGCGCAGGTTCCCCTCTGAACATAGACGGACGACTTTTAGAATAGTATGCATTCTCGCCTCGAAAAAAGTTTCTTATATATCCTTGCGACCACACCATTCTCCCTTTATAATTGTAAATCTGACCATCTCGCATGGAACACACTAGATTATCAACTATCATTTGCAAAATTGGCATCTGATTTTGCACTTCTTTCCAGATTTTTTCTCCTTCATCATTTGATTTGACAAATAAATCCAATAAATATGGATACAATACTTCCGTTTCCGGTTTTATCCATGGACAAACGCCCAAAACTCCTCCCCACTCTAAATAATCGTCTTTTGTAATACTTTTTTGTTTGGATAAGCTATCATATTCTGCCACTATTTTTCTACTTAAATCATTATAATACTTTTCTCGATAACACAAACCTTTCAGTTGCTCAAAATCAACTATCGGAATGTCATTAATCGTTTTGGGCACTCTACTTGCATTTTGAAATAACTCACTAGAAATATAGCGTTCTAAATTATGTTTAAAATCCCCTCGATTACCATATATCATTTTCATATGCCCTTCTAAAAATTCGAATCCTGACATCATGTCAACATAGGTTTCCTTTCCAATCTCCAAAGTTCACACCCTCCACTCCTAGTAATAGACAGATTCATCGACAAACTCGCCACGATGTCAAGTGCATTTTTCATCAGTCGCTTCGCTGTCTCCCGCCTTTTAATACAAAATATTTGCTCTGAATCCACCCCCATATATTCAAAAAGATTTACTATCTCCTCAGCATATTCTTAGTCATTAGTTGAATGACTAAGAAAAATAAGATTATTTTTGTTCTCCCTCTCCGTTGTCTCCTTAATAGATTTTTATGTTTCCTCTTGATAACTAAATACATATCCAGATTATTCCACATCGACTATTATATCACAATCAAACAGTATTGACACCATTTCCACAAAAAACGTCCAAAATATATATCACTTTAAAGCGCAAAATTCTTTATTGCCTCACACAAACAAACGCCCCACCACATGAACCTACTGCCTAGTTCCATGCAATGAAGCGTTTTCATTAAATCTACTCTTTATCCAAAATGCTTGCCAGCATCGGTTCCATCTGCTTCACCAAGTCAACAACCAACGCATTTCCCATCATGAATCTCCGCTTATTTAACGGCATTTCCACTGTTTCTTCGCCTACCTTACACCACTTCGTGTGTCCCGTAGGGAACCCTTGGATGCGCTCTGTTTCTTCTGCTGTCAGCAAACGAATTCGCCCTGTTTGCTTATCCTTTACAATATGTGTTGTTCGACTAAATCCGCCTTCCGATGTAAGCATAGTTCTAGCCGGTTTATCATATGCATCAATCATTGCGATTGGTCCTTCTGTAAACACATACTCGTGCCCATTTGCAGCCGTTCTCCGAAGTTTCTTTGCTCCCTTAAGATACTGCCAGGTCTGACGTTCTTCCTTACTTAGGCAGGTATGCGTTTCATCACTGTGCGTAACATTTGGTGAAGTATAATATAACCGTTCTTCTGGAATAAAGTATTTCTCCTCGACCGCCCCGGTATCCATAACATCACCTAATGTTATTTGACTACCATGATAGTCCGGTGCTGTT
Organism: Lachnospiraceae bacterium; assembly: GCA_015057205.1. GTDB lineage: Bacteria > Bacillota > Clostridia > Lachnospirales > Lachnospiraceae > XBB1006. The sequence goes on from SVEW01000036.1 coordinate 10,217, forward strand.
TTCACGGTGTAAACCATACCATCTTTCATTACCCCGCTATTCTCAAACGGGAAACTGAATGTCTCTGACAATTCTCCAATGCCATCCGGCAATTTGTCTATTTTCAGTTTTTTTGAATCTACTGGGTCTACAGGAAACGTTTTGGCAAAAAAACCTTCGTTCAAAATCAGCTTGGCAACACTGCGTCTATGTAATTCATCTCCAAAGTCCGCAACATAATTAATCTGTCGTTCGATTTCCTTCGCATACTTCAATTCATTTTTGTAAGCAAAAATGAACGTTCTTCGTCTTCTCTGCTGATATCCATATTCGGCAGCATTGATTACGCGCCATTCCACGGTGTACCCTTCATCACGAAAACATGCCAACATAATTCCAAAATCTCGACCACGCTGTTTTGCAGGCGATTTCAATAAACGATCTACATTTTCCAACAAAACAAATGGCGGTTTTTTAATTTCTAAAACCTCTCGAATAGACCACCACAAAATTCCTTTTTTGCCTTCTAACCCTTTCGATGTTGCTAAAGACGAAGCTACGGAATAATCCTGGCACGGAAACCCTCCAACCAATAACGTAAAATCCGGTATTGTAGCTTTGTCTACCTCTTCTATGTCAACATTTGTAGTATCATTTCCATCCTTGTCCAAACAAGTTCCAAAATGGTAAACATAACAGTCGTGTGCGTACTGGGTCTTCTTCTCAGCCGGTTCCCATTGACTAAACCAAACGGTTTTCCATACTTCCTCTTTCTGCATATCTTCTAATGAATTGATGTGATTTAACCCGCATCGGAAGCCTCCGACACCAGCAAACAATTCGCATACTGTCTTTTCCATTATTTTGTAACTCCTTCAAATTTCTTACTCATAACATTATACCAAGGAATCCCGATTCGATCAATCCCCTTTTTTATTATCGACATCTTTTAATTTTCGAACCAAGTAATCATTATTAATCCAAAAACTTTGTGTCGTCATAAACTCACCGTTTGGTAATACATTGGCATCCCTCTCAACATTTCCATATTCTTCGCCACTATTAAAACGATAGGCCGCTTTTTTTGCATGCGGTCGCATATGAATAATCTCTGTTTCAGTTTTATTCGGCAAATTATTTTTAAAGCTGACTTTACCGCTCTTATCAATACACTTTGTAAAACGAACTCCATATTCAATTATATTCTTATATTCTTCCCACTCTTTTCGAACAATAACTTCCAAATCATAATGTGACATATTCCACAATTGGCAACCTTTCACCCGATATACCTCCCCGTCTTTCTTCCAAACAAAAAAGAAAAAACGTGTTTCCGCAAAATAGTCGTGTAAGGCTGATTCTTCAAACTCCTCTTCAACCAGGTCCATAAATTTAAACGGTGGAAACGACATACTCTCTTTAATACTATCATTTTCTTCTAAACGAATAGACTTCACTTTAATATTCGCTTTTTCAAACTCTGCTGCATGTTCATTCCGAATTCCCAGTATTTTGCAAGCCAAATCCGTCCACTGCGCTTTATTATTATTGTATTCTCTGCCAAACTGAGCACATAATTCTTTGTCCGTTTTTCCAATATATTTCTTTACGATATCCACCAAAACATCTTCAAAAGACTTTTCTTTCAATGCTGTTGCATCTTTTAAAATAGAATCATTGCTATCCGTCACTCCAGCAACATAATGATTTAAAACGTATGTCATATAGGAATTTTTAAAGCAAAAAGCCCTCTTTCTCGCCGGTATATTGTCGCCATAATACTGTGGTACCGTACTTTTTTCTGCTGTCGCCCCTTTTGTACACGCCCCTAGATACATGGTATCGCTTTCTGATAATTCATGCGCTTTTCCTAAACGGATTTTTTCAACAATAAACGCATAATCCTGTTTTATGATTTCTAAATCAGCTTCTGGCGGAGTAAACAACTTCACATAATCAATTGTATATTTAAGTTTACTCTCCAAAGATTTATCCCGCAAATAATACACCAGAAGTATCTGCTTCATTTTTTCCCATGCATGTGATTTATAAAAATCCGATTCTATCGGACCATCATAGTTTATCATCGTCAAAACCAATCTCTCGCCTGCACGCTTTTCACCTTTTTTTGTCAAATCAAACGGTGTAGCCTTCAGCTCTACTCCAGCCTCAGGAAAATCCGCCTCTTGATTTGAATTTGCCTTATAGCCAAAATATACCTCTTCCAAAAGATTTCCTAAGCCGCCCTTACGAAGCTTATTCGCATATGCCTGAATTGCCTTTCCATCCGCATAATCTTTTTCAATCAATATTTCCTCAAAACTTTTATTTACAAGCTTTTTTGCATAATCCTCTATGCTTTTGGCATCTGTTGGATCATACCCTTTTTCCTTATCAACCAATTCCCTTTCCTCCCACTTATATTGGCTGCTTAGCCATTTTATTTAATTTACCGCAATACTCAACTAGCCTACGATTTTGTCTATCAACTGTAGTCAACCACTCTTCTACATTCGTTGAATTGTTAGAATTTCTGCGCAAAATACCTGCAATATCATTTCCGGGAATCAGTTTATGAAATGGCTCAGTACCGCCCTTATATATACAATCGATTTTATAATCCACATTTTCCAGATCCGCAAATTGAACCTCCATGAGACCCCCTATCATTTGATATCCATTGACTTTTTTCCTAACTTATCTTATAATATATTTAATTAAGGAGCTACCAGCAGACGGTTGACTCCGCATATTATTTAAAGCAACTGCTTAGTTTATTTGCGAGAACTGCGGCGGTTGCTTTTTGTTATATCTTTTCCAAGCAAGTAGCCCAATCCCAAAACTGCAATAATCAGATTCAAGATGCCTAACAAGTCAGACAACGATATGTACATATGGCATTCCTCCTTTGCAAACTCAAACCAGGTTTACGGGTTACAGATTGCAGAGGAGTTCCGGCTCCTCTGCATAAGCAGCGGGGCCAACCGCCTACCGTTTAAAAGTAGCTCCAACTATTATTTTACCACAATTTATCTCAGAAAGCAAACAAACGTTCTTGCCAATTTTTACACCATCTTATTATAATCAGGTCCAGGGCGTAACTTTCCTTTTAGATTGTACACCTTCATCTCTTCTGTCGCAAGTTTATTCCAATAATTTGTTATACACAGCACAATCCTGAAGACATCATTTTTATACATACTATACATTTTTATAAATTTCTATTAAGAATTCCTGTCAAGTTACCGATATCCATGGTAGATAAGCAAACGTATGCCTTTTCGGCTAACAAGGATGTAAGCACTTATTTATCTACAGGGAGGTAGAAGGTATGAATGGTATCAATCGTCTATTCGCGTATTCGCAAGGGCGAGATGCCGTCAATTCTTATGGAAGGAAGCAGAAAAATTCGGGTAATCAAATCCCGGAGGTCAAAAACCAAAAAGCAAAGTCCAAAGAAATGCGGCAGTTGCTACGAGCGCTTGATCAGGATTCCGATACGGGAATCACCGATCCTTTGGTGAAGGGAATCTTGGAGCAATCAAAAACCACAGAAAAAGAAGACACCAAGAAGTCTTCCAAACCGGTAACATATAATTATAGGGAAGTTTCCTCTAAAATCCGTCAGGCAAAAACCGCACTAAGTGCGGGACAAGCTGTTTTGGCAGCCCGTAGAAAGGTTGTTGAAATTCGAAGAAAAATTGCTGCCCACGACGGCGATGCAGAAGAACTCCAGCTTGCACTAACCCACGCAAAACGAATGGAAATGGTGGCACGAAAAAAGAAACATCACCTGGAACTGGAGGAAATGGTAGAGCAAACCCAAAATCGAGAGGAACACCTCAATCCGAAGGACTCCATGGTTAGTAAAGAAGAAGAAACATTATCAGCCAAGGAAGACGCCATTTTTGACGAACGCCAGGAAATCATGGAGGATACGGCCGCTGCTCTTCGCGAATCCGGTGCACAAAATATTGAGGAAACCATGAGCAGCTTAAGCGAGATGGTTGCCAAGCTTGGTGAAGATGAACTAAAAGAATTAGAAGAAGCCATGGAAATGCTTGAATGCATGGAAGTCGTAGATCCTCATATGAGCGAGGAGGATTTAGCGGAACTCAAGCGCAAACACCGCGCAGCTGAAAACAAAGCGATTATGAAAGCGGATATGGATTACCTAAAGGGTATCATCAAGCATCTAAACGAAAAAAGCGGTGGTGTTGTGGGAGTTGGCACCAGCCAAATGCCAATAATCGGCGCAGTTTCTCCGGTGGCAGTAAATGTCGAAGCTGTCATACCTGCGGCTGCACCATCCAGTGATAGCACGTTCGATGTACAAATATAAAGAGAATGGGGGGCATCGCACTAATATTTAGTGCGACGCCCCACTCTTATATTTATTGGCTTTTTCTCAACCTATCTTTCAATTCCTTCTTCCGTCAACCGCTTAAGATTATCCACAATTGCGCTAAGACTTTCATACATTGCCTCCCGTTTTTCCTCCTCCAGGCCTTCTCCCGCCAAAGCAAGTGCCAAATCTGCCCGCTTCTGAATTTTTTCAGCTAGCTGCTTACCATTTTCGGTCAAACGCAAGGGAGCACGATACGCCCCCTTGGAAAATGGTTCTATAATTTCCCGCTTTTGCATAGTGGAAATTGCTCTTGAAACATCGGCCTTATCCCTGCCACAAATCTTAGCAAGCGTTGCTGCGGTCATTTCCTCCTCACAATTTGCCAAAATGAGTAGGTACAGGGCGTAGCCTCCCTTTAAGTTGTACACCTTCATCTCTTCTGTTGCAAGTTTATTCCAATAATGCGTTATACGAAACATAATCGTAGAGAAATCCTCAAACCGTCGATTCATCCTTATCCTCCAAAATATGCTACCGCCACAGCTCCTGGTCCTGCATGGGTACCAACAACGGTTCCTATTTGAACGCATTCTAACTGCGCTACCCTGTCAGCCCACAAACTGCGACTATCCTCAATATATGTCTGCAGCATGGCATCCGAATGTCCGCTATACCCCAGCAAAATCGGCATCGTGTAATCTACGCCGCTTTTGCTCACTTCATCATTCAGAAAATTATTAGCTTTCTTAGAACCTCTGGCTTTTCCCAAAAGCTCTATTTCTCCATCCTTAATACAAACTACCGGTTTAACGTTTAGCACCGTGCCTGCAAGGGCTGCCGTCTTAGAAATACGCCCACCCTTTTGTAAATAAGTCAGCGTATCCAGTAGTGCAATAAGATTTACTTTATTGCGATTTGCTTCCACAATTTCAACAACTTCATCCAGGGATTTCCCTTCCTGAATTCGTTCAATTGCCAATTTTGCCAAAATTCCACTACCGATTGCCACGTTCCGGGTATCAACGACACGGATATTATCGTAGTCCGCCGCCGCAATACAAGCACTCTGGTACGTTCCTGACAGTTTAGCGGATACCGTCAACACAATTGCCTCGTCTCCCTGGTTTGTAACCGCTTCAAACGTCTGAGCAAAAACCGCCGGAGTCGCCTGACTGGTGCGAGGCAATTCTTTTTCCTCTGCCAATAAAGTATAAAATGCATCTTTGCTTAAGTCAATTCCATCCCTATACTCCTTGTCCCCAAAACAAACTGTAAGTGGTATCACAATGCATTCTTCCATAACGTCTCTCCCCAAATCAACCGTCGAATCTACAATAACTCTGATTGCCATGTTGTGTCCTCCTAACTTTTAGATGTTGATTTATCAACATCTAGCATTATACGTCAGCACTTGTTGATTTGTCAACATCTACATGTTTTATTATTTCTTTCATTTTTTAAGTTTCATTTAAGCTTCGCCCCCTATACTAACCTCAGAAACAAAAAACAACCCGCTTAGGAGGCGATTATTATGAAAAGAAAAGAATTTTTAAAAACACTTATGGTACTTACTTTAACATCAGCGCTCTTAGTAGGCTGCATCGGTACATCCACTGCTTCAGCTGAATCAACTGACGCGCAATCCACTACACAACAAAACACGCCACCAACTCCACCGGATGGCCAGACTCCACCGGATAAACCGGACGGTCAGGGCGGCGGTCCGGGTCAGAATAGTGCAACCGTAGAGGCCAATGGCGCTACCGAAATCACCAAGAGCACCAAAGTTTCCGGCAAAACCTACAAAAGTACCACCTCAGACCAAAACGCCCTATTGGTAAAAGGAGACATCTCCACTACTCTTTCCAACATTAAGGTAACCAAAAGCGGCGACTCCGAAGGTGGAGACAGCAATAATTTTTACGGAACCAATTCCGGTATCCTTGCAAAAGATAAAGCCGTTGTAAACATCTCCGGTGCCACCATCAAAACCACAGCCAACGGTGCCAACGGAACATTTTCCTACGGCGGCAACGGCGCACAAAACTCTGCAGCCGGTGATGGAACCACCATTAATATTTCCGATTCCAGCATCACCACCACCGGAGATCAGGCCGGTGGCATTATGACAGCCGGCGGCGGTACAACCAACGCCACGAACTTAACCATCAAGACTTCCGGCAGGTCTTCCGCAGCCATCCGTAGCGACCGCGGCGGCGGTACCGTAAACGTAAACGGTGGAAGTTATACCACAAGTGGAGTAGGCTCTCCGGCGATTTACTCCACAGCAAAAACCACAGTAAAAAATGCTACTCTGACCTCCACTACCTCAGAAGGCGTTGTTATTGAAGGAATGAATTCCGTTGTTTTGGAAAATACCAATTTAACAGCAGAGAATACCAAATTAAACGGCAATGCTACCGAATACAACACGGTTATGCTTTACCAGTCCATGTCCGGTGATGCAGCCAACGGCACCTCCCTTTTTACAGCCAATGGCGGAAGCATTACCAGCAAAAAAGGAAATGTGTTCTACGTTACCAACACCTCCGCCCAGATTAGTTTGCGTAACGTAGCCATTAAAAACGAAGACAGCAGCAATGTTTTGTTAAAAGTTGCGGAAGGTGGCTGGGGCAAATCCGGAAGCAATGGCGGTAATGTGACCTTTAGTGCCGCAAAACAGCAATTAAGTGGCAACATTATCGTAGATTCCTCCTCTACTTTAAACCTTTTGCTTTCCGATGGTAGCACCTACGAAGGCGCCATCAACACTGACGGAACTGCAGGATCGGTTTACGTAGAAGTTCCGGAAGGTTGTACCTGGAAACTCACCGGCGACAGCTACATTTCAAGCCTTAGCTGTGTGGACGGCTCCATCGACCTAAACGGCTATACCCTAACCGTTGGCTCTACTACGTACACCTCCGGTAGCAGCACCGGAAAAGCCGTTAACAACATTGCGGCAAACGTACTTACCAAAGATGCCTCTGTAAAACCAACCGGCACCAGCGTAAGTTCCGTAGCGAACACTTCCTCCAAAAAAGTTACGGTAAAATGGACCAAAGATGCAAGCGCTGACGGCTACCAGATTCGTTACACCACCAAGGAAAACGGCAAAACCGTCATCAAAACAAAAACCATCAAGAGTAAAAACACCGTAAAAACCACCCTCTCCGGTCTAACGAAGGGAAATACCTATTCCGTATCCATTCGTAGTTACAAGACCGTGAAGGGAAAAAAGGTGTACTCCTCCTATAGCACTACAAAGAAAGTTAAAATACGTAAATAACTATGAAAAGCCCCTGCAGTGCATATTCTGCAGGGGCTAATAAATCTTAAAAAATTTTATTTTTTATCCCATCCACTTCTA
>SVEW01000037.1 GCA_015057205.1 Lachnospiraceae bacterium
GAGAAACACTGGGTTTTGGTGATTTTTTGTAAGAAAAATCCGCGGCAATCGCCGCGGACTTTGTCTACACTCTGAAAGGATAGCATTGATGCTATCCTTTTTCACGTTTCTTTTTCTCAACAATATCCCGTCGTGCTTCTTCGTATATTCGATCAAAATCTTCTGTATCCTCAAAATAAAAGTAACTGCTTTCTACCGTAACATCAATCCCTGATACCTCAAACGTACCAATGCGCCGCTCTATCTTTCTGTATATTTCATTGGCTTTTTTCTCGTTCGTAGCCGGCATAATCAACGCCATTTCTCCGCCATCCATACGAATTACACAATCCGTCACCCGGGAAAACTGCTGCAATAGCCAAGCCAAACGCTTTAGTATTTTGTCACCGGTATCCACACCGTAGTTCTGATTAATCTCACGCAATCCATTAATATTGTAGATGGCTCCAAATACCGGATACAACTCCTTTTCCGCAATCATCTTCTTAAAACTAGCATAATAATTACGATTAAAGGTTCCCGTTAGGATATCGTGGTTAGCATTATACTCCGTCTGAATCAGAGCCCGCTTCTTATCTGTGATGTCATCGTAAACGAAAAAGCTTCCAATGGTTTTTCCATCTTTGTCCTGCAAAAATTTATATTGAATCTGGAAATAAATAACCAAATCCTTATGAATCAACGTTGTCTCAAAATACTGTTCCCGCTCATCTGTTAACTTAAGATAGGAATTGTTTTTCAAAAACTCCCCCAGATTCTCGTTTTCAGCAAGTGATAATACCTCTCTGGCTCGTCGGTTACTCATAAGCATACGGCCTTCATAATCGAAAAATACAATCGGATTATTCATTTCTTCCACGAAATATGCCTTGGTGGCATTTGCCGCCGGCGTTCCCTTATAATCATAAACGAAGAAATACAGAAAGCAACTTAGCACAGCATAGGTTATAATGGAAAAATCTACGACTCCACCGATAACCAAAAATACAATATTAAGCAAAATTACAGCTATAAAAGCTAAATTTATCACTGCATAACGCGCACGATAGAAATTTGCAACCTTAAAATACTTTATGGTCAGACTTGCAATAATCCAAACAACCATAATGTAACAAAGAACAAGATGTACGTAAAATGGCCACTGCATGCGGAAAACAAGGTACTTGCTCCCTGTCATTTCCACAACCTTATACCGCATGGTATATTCCGTAATGGGATTTAACAACAACTGAAGATTATCTAATAATAAGATAGCGACTGCTATTTTCGTCTCATTATACTCCCTATTTTCACTTCTCGTAAATCGAATTACAAATTGCAAAAGAAAAAACAAACTCCAGTCCACACTGGCAAACATAACGCTATTAGCCATCGACATTAATAAATAACTATTGGTGCACAAATACAAAATATATGCCATGATAGCAACTAAGCCAGCGCCCAAAGCCCTGGCCATTATTCTTCCGATTTCATCTTTTTTTAGCATGGCGCGAAACAGATATGTGGCAATTATTGTGCCTGCTACCAAATAAAATCCGGCAAAAAACTCTTTTCCCATGTAAACAAACCTCCTGCGCATACTCCTAGCTATGGTAAGTATAGCACAATAGTTTGTTGTTTCTATGACCGCTTAATAAATTTTTCCATTGTCTCAAACAATTCCTTGGGATGAATTGGTTTTGCCAGATGTCCGTTCATACCGGCTTCCTTCGTCATCTCCCGATCTTCCTCAAAAGCATTGGCTGTTAAGGCAATAATCGGTACGGATTTTGCATATTCTCCCGGCAAACTTCGTATTTGTCTTGCAGCCTCGACACCATTCATAACCGGCATGCGAATATCCATTAAAATCAAAGAGATTTCTTCCCCTTTTTGTGATTTCATAAATTCTACCGCTTCTGCACCATTTGAGACTAAAGATACCCGGATATTCTGTTTCGTAAGGATTCCTTTCACAATTTCCTGATTTAGCGGTTGGTCTTCTACCACCAGAACATGCACATTGTTTAAGCCATTCTCTTCTTCACTAGAAATCCTCTCCTGATTCTTGAAAATAGCCTCTCCACGTTCTCTTATAAAGCACAACGTAAATGTTGTACCTTCTCCTAACTTACTATTTACCTCAATGGTTCCTCGCAACTGTTCCACAAGATTTTTGACAATGGAAAGCCCCAACCCCGTTCCCATTTCGGACTGGCTCATGGCGTTTTCTTCTTGCTCAAACGGTTCAAACATGCGCTTTAAGAATTCTTCGCTCATACCACATCCTTCATCGGAAATCACATTTGTTACCCGTAACTGATTTGCTCCTAACCGGGTAGTAGAACAAGTCCACCGAATGGTGGCCCCTTCCGCTGAGAATTTTAATGCATTACTAATTAGATTAGAAAAAATCTGCTTCATACGCATCCTATCTGCAATAACGTAACAATCCTCCACGCCGGAAAAATCACACTGAAGCGTAATCCCCTTTTCCATAAGCTGTGCACCAAACATTTCCGTAAGACTGTCTTTTACTTCCCGAATATCCACGCATTCTTCCTTAAATACAACCGCACCGCTAGACAACTTGGTCATATCCAGAATATCGTTAATAAGTCCCAAAAGATATTCCCCTGCGCCTTCAATTTTTTCAAGATATTCGCTCACCCTCGGAGATAAATCCGGCTCTTCTTTTGCCAAATGGGTCATTCCCAGCACCGCATTCATCGGTGTTCGAATATCATGACTCATTCGGGACATAAAATCGGTTTTTGCAGCGGACACTTTTTCCAGAAATTCGTTTTTCTTGCGCACACGGAATAAAATAACCAATAACGTTACAATGATAAAAAGCAACACCATCATCGTAATCAGATTATTGATACTTTGTTCCGGATTGTTGTAAATATTTCCAATGAACCCGTTTTGCTTTGGGGAATGCAAAAGCTCTTCGTCAAAAATCTCCTGCATTCTTCCATCCTCATTCATTTCTATCAAAACTTTATTGATTACAGACGACAAACGCTTATCTCTTGTAGCCATATAACTCTTCGACTGATAGTTCACCAATACCGATGACAGATTGGAATTTTTATAATATGGTAAATAGTACTCCACTGCCAACGTATCCACAAGCGAAAACTTTGCTTCACCCTGTCGCACACGTTTCATACAGTCTTCGTAATCATTACACCACAAAATATTATCGCTTTTTATCATTTTCCGGATTTCATTGGAAACCTCATAACCACGAATCAGTGCACAACAATCCTTTGCCACGTTCACCTCTTCCCCTTTTCGGTTCACAAGATAGTAATCATGATAAAACGGAGCTTTTGTAAGTTGAATGCCGCGTTTTTCCAAATCTTCCTGTTTCTTAACACAATCCACCCACACATCTATTTTCTTTAATTTCGAATTTCCCCAGATACTGCCTGATATCTGCTTTTTCGGATGCGCCCAATTCTCAAACTCCCGGGGAAGTACCGTATAAATCTCACACTCCACCCCCAGACGCTGACACAGTTCTCTAACTACCGCCGGATAAATGCCCTTTTTTTCGCCCCGATCATTTTGGCGTGCATAGTATCCTTGCGCATTGCTGATGCCGAAGCTTAACTTCTGCACGTTTTTCATGTAGGCAGCTTCTTTCTTCGTAATTGGTTCCCTGTCAAAGCGTGAAAAATAGGTGGCATACAAATTATTCAGGTAAGCAGGCTCTTCCACTTTAATTTTACCAATTATATCATCTACCTTGCGAACCACATCCGAATTTTCACAGCACGCAAAATAATTGCCGGTATACCCGCAACGCGCTAGAATTTTATACTGATTCGTAACAGCTTTTACATCAATCATTACGGCATCCGTTTCCTCTTCATCAAGACCTTGCAAGCAAGCCTTCTGCGTGTCATAAATATGTAAGTGACTGGATGGTATTCCAAGTTCGCTCAAATAATCCCGCATTCCCGACGCTTCATATATTACACGCGTAATTCCAACTACCAAGCCCTTGAATTTCGCCGTATCCTCGTAAGCCAAATCGTTTCTGGTCTTCTTTGTAATCAGGGCATGGTAAGTTTCCATATAACTCACGAACCCTACATAAAATTCTCCATTCAAAAAAGAATCACTACTGGTAACCGGAAAGGTAATATCCGCTTTTCCCTCTAGCAACAAATCTTTTCGCTCCTCATAACTATCTGCTTTCACATACTTGAAATCCACGGATGCATACGTTTTAATTTTTTCAAGCAACGTCGGCCCGTATCCTGTTACTGTTCCGTCCTCTCCCTTTTCAAAAAAACCGGGCATTTCGTAATATGCCACGCGTATCATCCTTCTTTCCCGGCTCGCATGCGCAGGAAAAAAAGCCTCTCCCACCAGTAGAAGCACCAGCATTCCTATTATCAGTTTCTTCCATCTACCATATTTCATAGAGTTTCCTCACACTTCTATTTCCCAATCGTTTCCTGATATTATCTTCTCACATTTTTGACAAGAGCGCAAGTCCTAAGGTCTGCTTTTTCTTATACAAAGGCGTCCCCATCCGGAAATTGGATTTGGATATTGTTCATTTCCGGGAAGTGGCTGTGCACCCCGCAATAAAAATGCTTTTAACCGATCAGCGTACAAAAAGACATCCTGCCCTTTTACTATGCCCCATTCCATCAACAAAGCAGCCGCGCCGGATACAAAGGGGGTTGCCATACTCGTTCCGCTACGAAACGTATAGCCTCCTCCCGGAGAAGCCGACAGCACCTCTACTCCGGGAGCCACAATCTCCGGCTTAATCTCAACGGAGAACGTAGGGTATCCCCTTCCGGAAAAAGAAGCCATTTGCCCAAATCGCGCATCGTATGCCCCCACCGTAATCACACGGCTTGCTGTCCCCGGTATGGTGACAGTCGTCTCCGGTGACGGTTCTAAAAACTCCGTCTTTTCCTGCAATTGGCCGTTTGCCGGCAGCCAAAGATCTATTTGCATGGGACGCTTTTGCCTTCGCTTCATGTAAAATTTCCAAATCCCCGCTGATAAATAAGATTCTTCTGATGCAAATGCAACCAAAAATGCCTGCCTTCGCATATAGGGCGTCGGTTCTAGACTGCTAACCGTAATCCGGACTTTTCCAACTCGAAAAACTGCCTGACGTTCCTTTTCCGACAATGGCACTTCTTCTCCCGATGGTGAACGCAGCCAGATGACCGCCTCTTCTTCAAACCGCTTCCAGATCTGCAGAAAAAAAGGTGCCTGGTAAGGCCCTATGGCAAGTTCCACCGCCTTTTCCTCGTCAGAATCCAACATCACTTTTGCATGCCCTGCCTTATCTCCTTCATTTCCTGCCCCCACCACAATGGACAATTTCCCGTAATTTAGCATTTCGTTTAGATACAACTCCACCAAACTACTTCCATCATGAGCTCCATACGTGTTTCCAAAGCTTATGTTAATTACCATGGGCTGTCTCAACCGCATGGCCATTCGCACACAATAGTCCACGCCACGCATTAACGCAGGTGTACTGCTTTCATCCTGTAATCCGCCTGCAATTTTTACCATTAGAATTTCACTTTGGGGTGCAACGCCTGTGTTTCCGGAACCAATGGCAGCCACATGGGTTCCATGCCCACTTACATCCGCAACCGGAACCAATCGATTTCCATCTACCACGGATACGAGCAATGCTTCATCAATTTCTTCCTGACTGTATTCTTTAGCCGGCATCTGACTTAAGTCATAAATGCCAACCAATCTGGTTTTACCCTCTAACGTTCGAAACTCCGGATGGCGATAATCAATCCCGGAATCCAGATACGCCATCAAAACTCCCTCTCCCTTCCCTAATCCTGCATCCTCAAGACAAATCGCCTGTTGCCCTGCTCTCTGCTCCTGAAACTGTTCACATTCTAATACCTGAGGTCCTTCCACATACAGCACACCGGAACGGTTTTTTAAAGAAGTCACCTCCTCCATATCCCCGGATACGATAGCAAACCCTCCCAATAGCACATCATACTCCCCGGTAAAATCAGCGAATACCTCCGTCGCCTCTCCTACATATTGCACAATCCATTCTTCCACAAAACATTCCTTTTTGTTTTATTCTATGCTTCTACTAATAAAAAAGAAGAGTCCGACGGACCCTTCTACAGCTGCTATGGCAGTCGATGATAATGATATCCGGATAAGTCATTATCTTTTGTTTTCTCCTTCTCATTACCACCATTATCTCGCATTCCCATGGTGAAGGCATTACTCTTTTTCACCTCTTCTAATAATTGTTTCACCAGCTTTTCTGCTTCATCGTCATCATAATTATCCAACTTTCCCTTAATAATTCTTAGGGCATTGGCAACAAATTCAGGCACATCATAGCGGAGCAAATCCGATACCTTACTAGCCGATTCCTGAATTTTGAAATTATTCAAATCGTCCAAAATATATAACAGCCTTGCATTGATTTCTCCGGTACTAATCGGCAATACACTTGTTCTCTTTGTAGCGTTCATAGACTTATCAAGCATACGTATGATACGGTCCAACATGCTGACAGCCGCTTCCTTATCACCGCGGCTCATTTTTTCCTGGGCATTTTTCAAACGCCCCGAAATTTCTTCGCTAATCTGATAGCCCAACACTTCTTCCATTTTCGTGCTGGCGCCTTTTTCCCTGTCTTCTTCCAGATCGCTCAGAATTTCTTTCACGCGATGAATTAATTCTTCTTCTTCCATAGGCAGTCTGCCCAGTCGTTTGAATACACGCTCAATCCGCTCGTGCAAATCCATCGAATCAAACGGTTTCGTAATATAATCCATAATTCCAAGCTTGCCACCTTCGATAACCGTGGTCTTATCTTTTTTGGAGGTAAGAAAAATAACCGGTACCGTTGTTCCATTTGGCTGGGTACGAATCTCTCTTAGGGTGTCAATACCATCCATGATTGGCATTTGCACGTCCAGGAGAATCAGATCCACTTTATCACGGTAGAGATACTTAATCGCACGTCTTCCGGAAATCATCGGAATCACCTCATATTTGTCTTTCAGTTCCTGTTCTACGGTGGCAAGATTTACCGTATTATCGTCAACTACCATAATCTTCATTTTTTCTAACATCTGATAACTCTCCTATAACTTTAATACATCCAGTAATTCATGCAACAATTCCTCTGCCGCATCATCGTCATATAGTTTCAGTTTCGTTTTTATACTCTGTAACACCTTTCGCGTCTCCGCCTCCAGGTTATATAGTAACAATTCTCTCACCTTGGCAGTGGCATCTTTTGGTTTAAAATCTTCCAACAATCCAAGGATTTCCTCCACGCGTCGAATTACTTCCTTCTCTGAAATATCCGGGCGCATGATATCCGTTTCTTCCGGTTTCCCTAACTTGCCAAAAGCCCCTAAGACACGCTCCACCTCAGACAATATCTCTTCATAATGCTTAAGCAACGCTTCGTACCTGTCCTTTACAAAATCCACTTCTCCATCATGGGTTGCCAATTCATGGGTCTTTGCTTCAATGGACAGGTTATTTGCCCCAATATTAGCTGAAGCACTCTTTAGGGCATGCACTTCAATCTCATAATCATGATAGTCCTGAGACTCAGCGTATTCCCGAATCAGCATCACTTTTTCCAAACCATCTGTATAGAAAAGTTCAAGCACTTCAAGATAATCTTCCACATTTTGACGCTTGCGCCGCAACGCATCCTCTACATCCACGCCGGCCATCCACAGCTTCTGCATCTGTTCTTTGCTTACTTCCGTAATCTCTTCTATAGGGGCTTCCACATAATGAATGTCCTGACTCGGAACGTAAGTTTTCAACAATTCATGCAACTTCATCTTATCGATTGGTTTTGGTAAAAATTCCTGGAAACCATTTTCCATAAACATTTCTTCCGCACCTTTTATGGCATTGGCTGTCAACGCTACCATAATGGCATTTTTGCCATTTTCTCCACACTCTTCTCGAATCCGTTTCATAGCTTCCACGCCATCCATCTCCGGCATCATATGGTCCATAAAAATAATGCTATATGCGTTTTCTTTAACCATTTCAATTGCCTGCTTGCCACTTGTGGCCTCATCAATCATCATTTGATATCTTGCCATAAGTCCTACTGCAACCTTTAGGTTTATCTTATTATCATCCACAATTAAAATCTTCGTTGTTGGACAAATAAACTCTTCCATGGCCTTTCCACTTCCTCCTAACAATGCCATTTCTTCTTCATCTAGCTCCGCCTTCCTCTGCGGAATGGTAATTTTTGTAACCACACCACCATTTTCTCCAATGGATACATAGATGTTTCCACCTAATAAATCCAAATCATTTTTTACAATCACAAGTCCAAGTCCGGTTCCTTCATCTATGGCATCCTTATCGATAACGTCCGTTCCCAGATTTTCAAAAAATACCGGAATTTCTTCTTCCTTTACTGCCGTTCCGGAATCTGTAATCGTAAACACCAATTCGCCACGTACATCCGAAATTGGATTATAAACAAGTGTTAGCTTTACATACCCTTCGTCTGTATAACGAATGGCATTACTTAACATATTCACTAACACCTGACGAATCTTGCTTACATCACCCACAAAATGCTTTGGCATCTCCTCCTGGCTCTCAATCGCAAGGGTAAGACCCTTATCTGCGGCTATGTACTTCAACATGCCATTGATATCATTCATCAAGGCATCCACACGATACTCCACTTCCTTTAATTCCATTCGTCCTGCTTCTATTTTTGAAATATCAAGGATGTTACTAATAATCGTCATCAAACCTGCTGAAGACGTCATCAAGTCTCTTGCAAGCTCATTCATACGCGGCTCTTTTGCTTCATGCATAATCATATCGCACAACCCGATAATGGAATTCATCGGTGTACGAATCTCAAAAGATAAACTGGAAAGGAATTCGCTTTTTGCCTTACTTGCCTTATCTGCAACATCTTTCATAGATACCAGTTCATCAAAGAAACCATACATTTCTGTCTGGTCTACAATTAGGATTGCATAGCCACGCACTGCTTCATAGCGATCCCGCACAACGTTTAGATGAATTTCGTACAAGTTTCCGTCTGCCTCGTACTCATTCTTACCGGTTCCATCCATTACGTCTATTGGAAAATCAGATATATCCGATATAACCGTTTTATCTGTTGCCTTTTGCAGGTCCGGAAAAATGAATTTTGCAGCTTCATTGGCAAACAAAATATGATTCTCCGCATCCAACGTTATAACGCCATCATCCATAATATCCAAAACACGTCTGGAGGCCAGGCGATTTACATCAAAGGTATTACTCCTATACAATAAGAAAATAGACATCATAACCACCCATACGGCAATAATCGGCGTGATATCATATGGTAAAATGCCAAATATCATATAAAGAAACATAGAAATAACCGGCACCAAAGACATCAATCCAACGCCCCGCAATACACTTCTACGATGCACTTCCTGTTCTCTATGATACTCGTTAAGCAGCTTATATATTGCAATCAAATAGGGAACTATGATAACAACCAAAAAAAGATATTGCAATGGCCCATAAGACACCACGACATGGAAGGATGGCTCATTCACACCTTCAAAATTCGTGTAATATAAATGCGTAATCGGATCGGTCCACACCGATGCAATTACAATTAAACCCAACGCATAGCATCCCCAGATTACTTCTTTTCTCAGTTTTCGATTACAATGCAGGGAAACAAACATCAAAAAAGCGATGGAATAAAATGTACTTCCAACGTACTCTACCATCGTAGCACCCATAACACCTTCCACCGTATTCGAAGTCAGTTCCAGATACAGTCCTAAATTATGGACAAATCCAAGTAGCAACATAAATACCAGCAGCCGTTGTTCTTGTGACTTTTCCTTTCCCATTAAATAAAATATTGCTGTACCGGACACAATCAACGTAACTAGCACTATAACCAAATACAAGTGAACCATAGTCTCCCTCCTCACATGCACGCACCAAACAAATACGTGCATAACATATAATCTATTCTAGCACATTTTCTCAAATTTTTTCACAACTCCACAAATTTACCACACTTTTTTTCGACTTTCTTAATACTTGGGGGCAATAATATCTTCCGGTTATGTATAGTAAGAAGGCATATGCGCACCGCGATTCCAGCCCGTGGGCTGCGAGCGGCAGCATATGCCTTCTTTCTATACAGTAATGGAAGAAATTACTGGAAGAACTCCATCTCTTCTTTTAATTCTTTCGCAACATCCTTCAACTCATCCGCAGATTCGGCCAATGTAGTTACCGTTGCTGACAACTCTTCCACAGCGGCTCCGGTTGTTTCGGTTGATGCCGCATTCTCCTGCGAAATTGCAGACAAGGATGCCATAGCATTGCTTACTACACGGTTACTGGTTACACAGGTATCTGTTTGCGAAGAAATCTGTGCAACACTGCCTACGGTTGTATCAATATCATCTAACATTCCCTCTACGGAAACAAGGGTTTCACTAAGTGCCTCCTGCTGTGATTTATTGCCTTCCATAATCTCAGCAGCTGCTGCCACCGCATCCTGGGACTGCGCTAATAACGCATCCATAACGCCTCGAATTTCGGAAGCCATACTTTCAGAATCATCCGCCAACTTACGAATTTCTTCTGCAACAACGGCAAATCCTCTACCGGCCTCACCGGCACGCGCAGCCTCAATAGAAGCATTCAATGACAAAAGGTTTGTCTGCGCCGCAATATCGGAAATACCTTCCACACGTTCGTTGATATCTGCAACTGCATTTTCAGTTGCCGCAATCTTAGTAGAGATTTCATCAATCTTCTCTGACATACTCTCACTAATCCTCTGGAAGTTCTGTAAGGAATGAGAGGATGCTTCCGATGCTTCTTTCATTCTGTTCGCCAAGTCATTTAGCTCTGTCGTACTGCCCTGTACATTTTCTACTGCGTCCGTAATCAAACCGGTATTTTCAGCAGAATCCTGTACTTCTTTTGCCTGCTGCATAGCACCGGCTGCAATCTCCTGCACTGTATTTGCTACGCTGTCCGTAGTCTGCGCAATCTGGTTTGCCATAATGGACAAATCCTCCGAAGATGCACCCACATGCGCTGAAGAATCTTTAATCTTACGAACAATGCCATCCAACTTCTCAATTACCGCGTTGGAATTACGAACCATCTGACCAAATTCATCCTTACGTTTCGTAAACTTTGTAATTTTAGCAAAACGTCCCTGAGCCAGCTGATGAAGCATTCCATCCACCTCAAAAATCGGTTTCACAAAGGAATTTGCTAACATAAAGGACAGGATAACTACAACTATCATCATCACAATACCAAGAATAACAATGGTCATAGCACTTCTATTCGCCTCTGACACTACGTTTTTCTCTGCAATTGCTACACATACGGTATAGCCTGTAATCGGCTCTTTATAATAAGCAACGTAAGACTTTGTACTAGTTGCGGTACTCAAATATACATCGTGATCTTTTCCGGAAGTCATATACGGCGAGGCGCTAAAATCCTGCGGTTCATCGTCCGCCTTAATTTCGTACTGCGAATGAGCAGCTAAAATGCCCTTCTCATCTATTAAAAATGCGTTATTTGATTCTCTTGCCAGCAATTCGTGGAATGCGGCTAAATTAAAGTTGCGATGTACCATTCCGACAACTTCACCGGATGCCGGATCCTTAATCGGTACCGCAATAGAGATACACCGTTGCCCGGTGGACGCACTAACAATAATCTCTGAAATCGTTGCCTCTCCAGCCATGGCCTTCTGGAAGTATTCACGTTCAGAAATATCTGCCATCTCCGCTTCATCACTTCGCATCATCATGAGTCCGTCTTTTCCGGTAATAACAATTGCATTTCCATCATTAAAGGAATCACAAATACTGGCAATCTGCTCCCTCACTTCACTAAATCCTGTTTCTCCATCCTTTACATAAGCCACGGTACTCGGTGCTTTTGCTAACGCTTCGATGGCCATCTGATTTTGCTTAATAACTCCATTAATTTCCGCTTCCAAATAATGGGCTTGCCATGCAAGTGTTTCCTCTGCGTCAGATTTTGCCTTGCCTGTGGACGATAAATAACTAATGACAATTGCAATCAGAAGCGGAATTGCCGCTACGCCCATCATACAAAGTATCAACCTTGTCTTAACGCTGTTTTTCATACTTATGGATGACTTGTCCTTTTTTTCATTGCTTTCTTTTTTCATACTGAATTAACCTCCTTGCATAGTAGTCCATGGCACAAGTATAGCACAACTATTTTGTAAATAAATGAAAACCATAAAATGTTCAGAATTTTTATATGTTTTCAACTATTTTTCTTCCAAGAGCAACCGTTTCAAATCCGGAATCTTCATAAACAGGGGCACAAGTACCAGTAAAAGAATCACAGCAAATGCTCCCTGCAACAAATTAAATGGAATACCCAAAGCCGCTGAAGTTACTGCTGTCCGAATGCCAGTCGCCCTTTGTGATGTCGCAACTACTAACCCTGTTTCGAATAAAAAATAACCACCTACCATAATCAATTCGCAAAAAATGCCCAACGGAATCAATACATACTTCTTCACCTTGTGACGATGAAATAAGCCACCACATACAATGGCACATAAAGACTTGATTACAAACGTTGCGGGAACGTAAATAGCATAGCCATTTACCAGATCGGCCATAGCCGAGCCAATGCCCGCAGCCATTCCACCATAAAACGGCCCCAGAAAAATGCCACTAAATAATACAAAGGCATCTCCCAAATGTACATAACCACTAGTAATCCCCGTTGGAACATGAATCATGGTTCCAATACAGCACAACGCAGCAAACAATGCTGCAATAACTAATTGTTTTGTTTGTTTCATTCTCCTTTTCCCATTCCTTTCTTTACTAAAACAATTGCAATTACCAATATGATTGCCTCCGAAACCGGAAAGGACAACCACACACCCACCATACCTGCTTTTGCTACAAATAACAGGAACAATAGCACCGGTACCATAACGGTTCCACCTCTTAAAACGGCTATGGCAAAGGCCGGCTTCACCTTCTCCCTTGAGTTACAATAAACTCCAAGTACAACGGACACGCCTGCAAAGAAAATTCCTGTAAAATAAATACGCACTCCCTCACTGGCTATTTTTCGAAGTGTTACCAAATGCTCCCCGTTAAACAATTCAGCAATAGGTACTGCATAGACCGCTAAAACAGTATACATTAGTGTAGAAAAGGCCACTGTGATTTCCACACCATACCGCAACAGCTTCCTAGTCGTCTCTTCCTTTCCCAACCCATAATAGGTACTAACAAGAGGCTGCATTCCCTGTGCAATTCCATTGTAAATAGCCATTACCACAATTGCTATATTCGCCACTACACCATAGGCGGCAACACCCACATTTCCGGTCTGACTAAGAATTGCCCAATTAAAAACCAATACCACCACTCCGGCAGCAAGTTCTGTAACCGCCGAAGTCAACCCCAGCTTCGCAACTTCCATTATCAATGCCGGCCTAAGGGTTGGTTTATGCAAATGAAATTGATTCTTTTTCTTAAACACATGGATCGACAGAATAATCAGATTCACCCAGGGCGAAAAACCGGTAGCCAGTGCCGCTCCTATCATCCCCATGTGCATCGGATATATAAAAATATAATCAAATACGATATTAAACAGACTTCCTGCCAGCGTTGCTATCATGGCAAGTCGCGGGTTAAAGTCATTTTTAACCAAAAGATTACAGGTTGAATTTAACAGAAAAAAGGGTGTAAATAACAACACTGTCCGCATGTACTCTGCTGACAATGCTACCATTTCACCCTTTGCTCCCATCATAATCATGAAGGGCTTTGAAAAAACAAAAATAACCAAAGCCAGAATCGTTCCAAACAATCCTGCCCACAAAATAGTACTACATACCAATTCATCTGCTTCTTCATCCTGTTTGCGCGCTTTGCAAATAGCGTACTTTGTTCCGCAGCCTACGCTAAACAAAAATCCAAAAGCCTGTTGAAAACTAAAAAGTGGCAGCGCAAGATTCAATGCCGTTAGCCCGTCTGCGCCCACACCATTTCCTATAAAAAACGTATCCACCAGTATATAGCAGGAAACCCCCACCATACTTAAGATGTTCAATGACACGAACTGTATAAACTGACGTTTAACGTTTTGTCCTCTTGTCTCCATGCTCTATGCTTCTCCTGTTGAAATCGTAATACTTCCTGTTTTGGTAAAAAGAGACAGATGCGGATTTTTCCCTTCGCCTTCTATCTTCTTCTCAATATTCTCTCCGGCAAATTCGATGCTTCCTTCTTGCGGTTCTGCTGCGATATCATACTCATCGTACCCTCTTTTCATGCTGACCGTCACCGTTCCGTTCTGGTTCTTCACATCCAGTTCCTTTACCACATCCATCTGGTCGGCGCGAAACACACCATCTTCAATCTGTAAACATATCTCATCAAATTCCACTTGTTTAATAAAAAGATTTGCTGTGTTGGCATCTGCTAAAAAGGATTTCCCCATGCAGCTTTCAGCCATAAAGCTACCGTCATCCATATGAATCCGAACAGCATCCACCTGCCCCGTATAGGAAACAGAGGTTGCGCCTCCTTTTTGCGATAAGGAAAAGGACTGCAAATGTTTCAGTTTCGGAAGCGTTACCTCAATGTAAGAACCTTCTGAGGCCTCCTCTTCATCCAAATTCGCCTGAATAATGCTGATAATACCATCTTTCAACTCACAGGAAATCGCATCCTCATCGCTTCCTATCTGGGTAAAGACCTCAACATCCGTTGCTTCCTCCGATTCCACAATGTGGATGGTGGCATACTCCGCTTTGATATCAATTCCTTTTACCTTGTTCGCCTTGTAAACGCTACTCTCATCACCAAAATCTCCGAAATATCCACCTGTTTCAAAATACCCATCCCAATCCATTTCGTGCTCCAATTGCCATTCGTCCGGAGCCGTTAAATTTGCAATCTCTGCCTTATGCTCTCTTCTTTCTGCTTTTCGCATCCGCTGAACCGTATAAACTCCCACCAGACAGCTTATGCTAACAATTACAAGCACAAAGCAAAGAAGTTGTTGTAACTTCTTTCTCATTCTTCGCTTTCTTCCACCTCGTCAAACCATACTTTCGCTGCAGATTCAATTTCTTCTAACTCCTTTTGCCATACAGCTGCTGATGCATCACTTGGCATCCGTAAGTCTCCCCTTGGTGATACGGAAACAGTTCCTACCTTTGGTCCATCCGGCAAACAGGAACGCTTAAACTGCTGACTGAAGAAGCGTCGATAGAAGGTCTTCATCCACTTCAAAATCGTCTTTCCGTCATAGGTTCCCCGAAATGCTGCTATCGCCAACCGATAAATCTTCTTCGGCGAAAAACCGAAACGTAACACATAATATAAAACAAAATCATGAAGCTCATAAGGCCCTACAATATCTTCCGTCTTCTGAGAAATTTTGCCATCTTCCGGCGGCAAAAGCTCCGGACTTACCGGTGTATCCAAAACATCTAACAGCACAGCCTTTAAAGCTTCTTGTGCCAAATCTTCGGCATAGTACGAAACCAAATGACGCACAAGCGTCTTCGGAATAGATACATTCACCCCATACATAGACATATGATCGCCGTTGTACGTAGCCCAGCCAAGCGCAAGCTCCGACATATCCCCCGTACCAATTACCATACCATTTTCCTTATTGGCAAAATCCATCAAAATCTGTGTACGTTCTCTTGCCTGACAGTTCTCATAGGTTACATCGTGTACGGATTCGTCCTGTCCGATGTCTGCAAAATGCTGGCGCACCGCTTTTACAATCGACACTTCCTTCAAAGTCGCTCCCACGCACTTCACCATGGAAACCGCATTGTCGTAAGTGCGGTCTGTAGTTCCAAATCCCGGCATGGTTACTGCTAAAATACCACTTCTGTCCATTCCCAGAATATCATAGGCTCTCGCTGTTACCAAAAGGGCCAACGTAGAATCAAGTCCGCCGGAGATACCAATCACTGCCGTCTTACAATGGGTATGTTCCAATCGTTTCACTAACCCCCTTGCCTGAATCTCAAAAATCTCTTCGCAACGCTCTTTTCTAGTTGCCGGATCAGACGGTACGAAGGGCATTGGATTTACCTTTCTGGTTAAGTGAATCGCTCCTATTGGGCGCTTAATGGAAAACTCCGTATACCACTCGGAAGCCATCGTAAACGTATTCTTTCTTCTACGCTCCATCATCAAGCGTTCCACATCAATTTCCGTAATGGTTAATCCTTCGTAAAACTGTGGACTCTCCGCTAACACACGCCCGTTTTCCGCAATGATACTGTGCCCACAGTACACCACATCCATGGTGGATTCCCCGTTTCCTGCACTGGCATACAGGTATGCGCAGTTCAACCGAGCGGACTGGCTTGTCACCAGATTCCGGCGATACTGGGCTTTTCCGGTAATGGCGTCGGAGGCCGACAAATTCACAATCACCGTCGCACCGTTTCTTGCAAGCTCATTGCTCGGCGGATTCGGCACCCACAAATCTTCACAGATTTCTACACCAATACATAAATCCGGCATCTGTTCCGCCTGGAAAATCAACTCACGAGCGATTGTAACACTGCCGCCAAATCGATGCTCGATTCCTTCCGCAAGTTCCATCTCATCTCCTGCCGGTGTAAAATATCTAGCCTCATAAAATTCTCCGTAATTCGGCAGATATGACTTCGGTACAATACCAAGAATTTCTCCCTCGCTTACAGCCACCGCCACATTATATAACTTTTGATTTACGGTAAGTGGCATACCAACAAAAAACAAGCCATCTAATTTTGCAGATGCGTTTACAATCTGCTTCAAGCCTTTTTCCGCTGCCGTCAACAGGCTCTGCTGAAAAAAAAGTTCACCGCAGGAGTACCCGGTTATACACAATTCCGGAAATACCGTAACCTTTACATCCTCTGCAGCTGCCTTCTTCATCATCGTGATAATCTCTTTTACATTGGACGCAACATCTGCCACTACCACCTTCGGGGTGGCGGTTGCCACTTTTACAAACCCCTGATACATTATTTCTGAATCTCCTTTAACTTTTCCACATCAAACTTGTAGTTCTTATTGCAGAACTGACAACGCACCTCTATCGGCTCTCCGTCATCAATGATGGACTGCAAATCTTTCGGGTCAATACTTGCGATAGCGCCGAGTACCTTTTCCTGCGTACAGTCACATTGAAATGCAACCGGCATTGTATCTAATATTTCCAGTTCCAAATCGCCGAGAAGTTCTTTTAAAATATCCTCCGGCGTATGTCCTTCTTCTAACATCTCCGTTACGGATTTCACCTCAGAGATGCGCTTTTCTAATTTATCAATTACCTCATCCGTCACATCCGGCATCAACTGGATAATAAATCCACCGGCCTGTCTTACCGTACAATCCGTATCTACCAATACGCCAAGTCCAACCGATGACGGCACCTGCTCGGAGGTAGCAAAATAATAGGTCAAATCCTCCGCAATCTCTCCTGTCTGTAATACGGTTTGTCCCACATAAGGATCTTTTAATCCCAAATCCTTAATCACAACCAGATTTCCTGCGCCAATAGCTCCGCCTACATCTAATTTTCCCTGCGCATTTGCCGGAATGTCTACCTGCGGTTCAAAGGGATACCCTTTTACATGTCCATGGGAATCTGCCGTTACATTCAGCCCACGCATGGGACCGGTTCCCT
>SVEW01000038.1 GCA_015057205.1 Lachnospiraceae bacterium
AGATAGCTGCAGTATCTGCTATAGTTGCTGATAGGAAAGTGAAATTAGTGTTGTCGGAATAGCCCATGTACCATTTTGGCTTAGCGTTTCCAATACCTTCAAAGTCCATGTAGGGTACGACTTCGCACATCATTTCACCACCGCCGCAGGAGATGATGGCGTCGCAGTCATCATTTTTGTACATGGTGTTCAGTTCTTCCCCGCACTTCTCTGGGGCGTTACTGATGCCGATGCCTTCGCAGATGGAGCAGTTCGGACCGAAAGTGAAGGTGTGTCCGAGCTTCGACAATTTTTTCTGTGCCGAGGCGAATCGGCTGATATAGGGTTCGGTGGCGCAACCTAGGGATGGGGCCACGAATCCGATGGTTCCGTTCTTTTTTAAAAATGCAGGGTAGCGCATTGCGTCCTCCTTCCAAATTGACAGAATAGTTATAACTATTTTATTATACTAAATTAAAGGTAAGAATCAACAGAAAATTTTTCAATATTTCCATTGAGTTTCTAAAAGGAGATTGTTATAATGGGAAGTGGAGTGAAAATTCACGAACCGTTTTCTAAAAAAGTATAGTATTTGAGGAGGAAAGGGAATGTTTACCTTTGATGAAATTCAGAAAGTAGATCCTGAAATTGCGGCTGCGATTACAGCCGAGAATGACAGACAGCAGAGCCACATCGAGCTCATTGCTTCTGAAAATGTGGTTAGCAAGGCCGTTATGGCAGCTATGGGAAGCCAACTTACAAACAAATATGCAGAAGGATATCCAGGTAAGAGATATTATGGCGGATGTGAGTGCGTAGACGTTGTTGAGAATCTTGCAAGAGAAAGAGCGAAAGAGATTTTCCACTGTGATTATGTAAACGTACAGCCACACTCCGGCGCACAGGCTAACATGGGCGTGTTCTTCGCTGTGTTAGAGCCGGGTGATACCTATATGGGTATGTCACTTGATCATGGCGGACATCTTTCCCACGGAAGCCCAGTAAACATGTCCGGTAAATACTTCAACGTTGTACCTTACGGTGTTAACGACGAGGGATTTATCGATTATGATGAAGTTAGAAGAATTGCGTTAGAGTGTAAGCCAAAGATGATCATCTGTGGTGCTTCCGCATATGCAAGAACCATTGACTTCAAGAAGTTCAGAGAAATTGCTGATGAAGTTGGAGCAGTACTTATGGCAGACATCGCACATATTGCAGGTTTGGTAGCTACCGGACTTCATCCAAGTCCATTCCCATATGTTGATGTTGCAACAACCACAACCCACAAAACACTTCGTGGACCACGTGGTGGTATGATTATGGCAACCGAAGAAGCAAATAAGAAGTTCAACTTCAATAAGGCAATTTTCCCGGGAATCCAGGGTGGTCCTTTGATGCACACCATCGCAGCAAAGGCAGTTTGCTTTAAAGAGGCATTATCTCCGGAATTCAAGGAATATCAGCAGCAGATTCTTAAGAACTGTGCTACCTTAGCTGAAGAATTAATTAAGAGAGGTTTCGAAATCGTATCCGGTGGTACCGATAACCATTTGATGTTAGTAAGCCTTCTTAACAAAAACATTACCGGTAAAGAGTGCGAGAAATTACTTGATTCCGCAAACATTACCTGTAACAAAAACACCATTCCAAACGATCCGGCTTCTCCGTTTGTAACAAGCGGAATTCGTCTTGGAACAGCAGCAGTAACAAGCCGTGGATTTAAAGAAGAAGATATGGTCGTTGTTGCTGAAGCAATTCGTCTTGCAATTGATGAGCGTGAAGGCGATGGCGTTGAGAAAGCAAAAGAATTAGTAAAAGGATTAACAGACAAATATCCTTTATATGCATAATCAATAAAAAAAGTGCAGGACTCGTGGTATGCGGGTCCTGTTTTTGTATGCCAAAAACAAAACTTTGCAGAATTGCGTAAAAATGGTATAATATAAATAACTCTATGCTGAAATAAGAATAAAAAAGGGGAGGCCCCAATGAAGAATAGGTTTCGAGGATTGTATACCGTTCCTGCGGCGTTACTTGTATTATTAGTGGTACTGGATGGTATTATATTTTATTTTTATCCGGAATCCGGTTTTCTTGTAATCGGATTATCCACGATGTATGTGATAATTGCCTTTGGAATCGGTATGGCAATGATGCCTTACGCAAAATCTGCGTTGACGGATTATGCAACTGCGTATGGCGTAATGCAACGCTATTTATTAGACGAATTTGAAGTGCCATATGTACTTATGGACGTGGATGGTAAAGTGCTTTGGCAGAATCAACGATTTGTGGAGCATTTTGATACATCTAAGGGATATCATAAGTCCATTACGACGCTGATTCCAACGGTTACGAAGGAGATGCTACATAAGGTAGTGGATGAGCATCACTTGTATATTACAGAAGAAGATGTATTTTATCATCTGATTATCCGTCGTGTGTTCATTGATGATAGCGCGCAGGAGGCGGAAGACAGAAAGGAAGCGGTAAATGAATATGAGAGCCTTTTTGTCATGTACATGTTTGATGAAACACAGCTTCAGGAAAGCCTGAAAGAGAATGAGGAACAGAAGCTGGTTTCGGCGTTGGTTTACATTGACAACTATGAAGAAGCGCTTGAAAGTATTGAAGAGGTAAAGCGTTCTTTGTTGATTGCACTGGTAGACCGGAAGGTGAATAAATACTTCGGTAATACCGATGGTATTGTGAAGAAAATTGAGAAAGATAAGTATTTCATTGTTTTTAAGAGAAAATATTTAGATGATTTGGAAAGTGACCGTTTCAGTTTAATTGAAGATGTTAAGAGCATCAAGATTGGTAATGAAATGGCTATCACGCTGAGCATCGGTATCGGTAATGGAAGTAGGACCTATACCCAGAATTATGAGTATACCAGAGCAGCTATTGATTTGGCTCTTGGACGTGGTGGTGATCAGGCGGTTGTTAAGACCCCGGAGAAGATTTCCTACTATGGAGGAAAGACGCAGCAGGTAGATAAGTCAACCCGAGTTAAAGCGCGTGTAAAAGCGCAGGCTTTACGTGAAATTCTGGAAAGTAAGGAACAGGTTATCGTGATGGGTCATTCCATCAGTGATGTGGACGCGTTGGGTGCTGCCGTAGGAATTTATCGTGCAGCGAATGTGCTTGGTAAGCGCGCGT
This sequence comes from Lachnospiraceae bacterium, assembly GCA_015057205.1. Classification (GTDB taxonomy): domain Bacteria; phylum Bacillota; class Clostridia; order Lachnospirales; family Lachnospiraceae; genus XBB1006. Next base: position 3,145 of record SVEW01000038.1, read on the forward strand.
ATATTGTTTTAAACAGTGTTAGCTCTTCGTTACGTCCGGTTAAGGATCGTTTCAATGAAGAAAATGGTTATAACGAGAAAATGTTTGTAACTAGTAACGAAGCGATGGAACTTGTGGACAAGAATACCGTGGTTGTGGTTGTAGACACTAATAAACCATCTTTTACGGAATGTCCGGAACTATTGACACAGGTGAAAACCATAGTAGTGTTCGATCATCATCGACAGGGTGCGGAAGTGATTGAAAATGCGGTATTATCTTATATCGAGCCATATGCATCTTCTACCTGTGAGATGATTTCAGAGGTATTGCAGTATTTTTCCGAGGACATTAAACTTGGGGATGTGGAGGCAGATACCTTGTATGCAGGAATTTTAATTGATACAAATAATTTTATGACCAAGACAGGTGTGCGTACTTTTGAGGCAGCAGCATATCTGCGACGAAGCGGTGCAGATGTGGTGCGTGTGCGTAAGATGCTGCGTAATGATATGGAATCTTACAAGGCCAGGGCAGATGCGGTTCGCCAGGCAGAGGTTTATCGTGATGTATTTGCGATTTCTACCTGTGAAAGTGAACATCTTGAGAGCCCGACCATTGCAGGAGCACAGGCGGCAAATGAGTTGCTGGATGTTGTAGGAATTAAGGCTTCTTTTGTTTTGACAGATTACAGGGGCAAGATTTTCATTAGTTCCCGTTCTATTGATGAAGTGAATGTACAGATTATTATGGAGCGCCTTGGTGGAGGAGGTCACTTAAATGTGGCCGGTGCACAACTTGAGGATATGACCATAGAGGAAGCAAGGGTTAAATTAAAGGAAACCTTAGACATTATGATTGAAGAGGGAGATATCGAACAATGAAGTTGATTTTATTACAGGATGTGAAATCTCACGGTAAAAAAGGAGATATTATTGAAGTAAGTCAGGGATATGCACGGAATCTTCTTGTTAAGAAGATGGCTGTGGAAGCGAATGCGAAGAACTTAAACGACTTGAAATTACAGAATAAGAATGAAGAAAAAGTTGCACAAGAGAATTTGGATCAGGCCAAAGCATTGGCAGCAAGCCTTGAGGACAAGTCAGTTACAGTTAAGATTAAAGCCGGTGAAGGCGGAAGAACATTTGGTTCTGTATCAACGAAAGAAATTTCTCAAGCAGCGAAGGAACAGCTTGGACTTGTGCTTGATAAGAAAAAAATGCAGTTAGAAGAACCGATTCGCAGTCTTGGCGTGACGGAAGTGCCAATTAAATTGCATCCAAAGGTTACAGCAATTCTTCGCGTGAAGGTTGTAGAGAACTAGGAGTGTGATATGGAAGAAGTTTCGATTAATAAGCGGGTAATGCCCCATAACCAGGAAGCGGAAGAATCGGTTATCGGTTCCATGCTAATGGATAAAGATGCCATTACCGCGGCATCAGACATTGTGATTGCAGACGACTTTTACAGTCAACAACTTGGATTGATGTATGAGACCATGGTGGAACTTTATAATGAAGGACAGCCGGTAGATCCGGTTACAACCGTGGCTCGGTTAAAAGAAAAGGGTGCACCGGAACACATAACCAGTACCGAATATATTATGCAGATTATCAATGCTGTGCCGACATCTGCCAATGTGCGATATTACGCTACCATTGTAGCAGAACTTTCTATAGAACGTAAACTGATTCGTGTTACTGAGGGTATTGCAAATCGATGCTATCAGGGTGAGGAGCCATTGGATGACATTCTTGCATCAACCGAGAAGGATATTTTTAACTTGTTACAGTCGCGTGCAACCGGTGAATTTGTGCCGGTTAAACAAGTTGTTATGAATGTGTTGAAGAAGGTTGAGAAAGCTTCGCAGAATACCGGTACGGTAACGGGAATCGCCACAGGATTTATCGATTTAGATTATCGAACCAGTGGATTGCAACCTTCGGATTTAGTGCTTTTGGCGGCGCGTCCTTCCATGGGAAAGACGGCATTCGTTTTAAATGTTGCGCAACATATTGCAGTTAAGGAGAAAAAAACTACAGCGATTTTTTCATTGGAAATGTCAAAGGAGCAGCTCATGAACCGTTTCCTGTCTGCGGAGTCCCGTGTGGATGCTCAAACACTTCGAAATGGTAATTTGAATGCGGAAGAGTGGGAACGACTGGTGGAAGGTGCCGGTGTTCTTGGTGAGTCCCGATTGATTATCGATGATACACCGGGTATTACCGTAACAGAGTTGCGTTCCAAATGTCGAAAATATAAGTTAGAATATGATTTGTCGATTGTTATCATTGACTACTTACAGTTGATGAGTGGTTCAGGTAAGTCAGAGAGCAGACAGCAGGAAATTTCTGATATTTCCCGTTCGTTAAAGGCGTTAGCAAGAGAATTGCAAGTGCCGGTGGTTGCCCTTTCTCAGCTTAGCCGTGCGGTAGAGCAAAGACCTGACCATCGACCGATGCTTTCGGATTTGCGTGAATCCGGAGCTATCGAGCAGGACGCCGACGTGGTTATGTTCCTGTATCGAGACGAGTACTATAATAAGGACACACCGGATAAAGGTATGGCAGAAGTTATTATTGCCAAGCAAAGAAATGGTCCTACAGGTACAATTCATCTTGCTTGGATTGGAGAGCATACACGATTTGCTAATTTGGAAATGCCACGACAATCATAAGAAATACGAAAGAGGTTCCGACAAAGGAATCTCTTTTTTTGTCAAAAATTGCGATAAGTTTTTCTTGAGTTCAAGTCAACTTAGATTTACACTAAAAATAGAACAAAAATCGGGAGGGATTGACATGAATAACCGCTATACAATAACTGAGGCGGCAAATATTTTGAACGTACATGCCCATACTTTACGTTACTGGGAAGAAGAATTGCATTTGACGATTCCTCGAAATGAGCTAGGCCATAGGGTGTATTACCAGGAACAGCTGGATATGTTTCGAAACATCAAGGGATTGAAGGAGGAAGGATATCAACTAAATGCTATACGTGCGCAGGTAGGTACGGATATGGGCGATTACACGGACGGGTCATGCGATTTTAGAGACTATACCGCTTCAAAGGAAGAAAAAATGCAAAAATTTCAAGAAATGATAAGTGAAGCTGTTCGACAAGCAATCATGGAAAATAAGGAGGAATGGGGAAAGGAACTGACGGAAGGTATTTGCTATGAAATGAGAACGATTGCCCATCTTGCGGATCAGAAACAAGAAGAGCGCTATCTTCGACTAGATGAGGCAATTCGTAATCAGGTGAAGAAGTCGAAACGGAAATCTCGCTTTAAGTGGGGACAGAGGGAAAAAGCAGCGAAACTGAAAGAGGAGTTGAATCGAAATAAAAAAGAAGCTGTTACGCAGGCAACTAAAATAGTAACCGAAACATAACAGCTTACTTAGTCTTTAACTATGTGATTAGTTGTTGATAGCACCAACTGGGCAAGCACCTGCACAAGTACCGCACTCTACACAAGCGCTCTCGTCGATCTGGTACTGAGTATCTCCCTGGCTAATAGCACCAACAGGACACTGTCCTTCACATGTTCCGCACATTACACATGCGTCAGAAATAACATATGCCATAATAAATAACCTCCTTAAAAAATATGAATTAAGAAAATAGCTTCCTAACCTACGGACATTGTAATACATTTGGCAGAGTTTTTCAAGTATCTGTGGGGAAAGAATTGCTTTTTTTAAGGGAAAGGGTTATAATGATTCCCATAGTATGAAATTTTGCAAGGAGGATATAATGATGGCTCAGGTAACGAAACAGACCATGATTGGCGAGTTATTAAACATCAATGAGAATGTGGCTCCAATTCTTTTAGGAATCGGAATGCATTGTCTTGGATGTCCGTCTTCTCAGATGGAGTCCATCGAAGATGCTGCTGCAGTTCATGGTGTGGATGCAGATCAGTTAGTAGATACCATCAATGAATTTTTAGCTACTCAGGCGTAAGAATGGAATTGAATGTGGTAAGAGGCTGTGTACGGTGAAGTGACACAGCCTCTTTTTTTTACTTATAATTGTTCAATTGTCTGAAGTGCATCCTTAGCAATAATTGGAGTAAAGTGCTCTGCAAAAAAGGCTTCGGTTGCCGTGGATACACGTTGCTGTTTCGCATACTCAGAAAGAATGTTGCAGATTTTATTAAAATCTTCTACCGTTTCTCTATCGCCTCTGTGAAGGAAAAGGTAGTATTTCTGATCCTTGGTGTTATGGTATAAATTATTATCACCGGAATAAATGCCTGCCAAAACGCGTGCTGCTTGTTCAACCTCGTTCATAGAATTCATAACAAATAATTTTGGTACAGGTGTTGAGTTCTCTGGCTTCTTAGGTTCATTTTTCGCTTGTTTCTCAGTAGGAGCAACAGCAGATTTGTTGGCCTCTGCGTTCTTAGAAACTGCGCCTTCCTTTAATTTATTCAATAAACGAAGGATATCTTCTGCTCCTTCTAATAGCGGAGCTTCCGGGAAAGGAACTTCCGTTTCGAAGTCATCCTCTTCGGATGCAGGCGAGAATTGGGAAAAGCGCGTATCGAGTTCTTCCGGACATTCTACCTTCGTAATGATTAAAATAATCGCATCGGTTGATAGAGGAATGGCCTCAATCATAAGCGGTATATTCTCAGCTTCAAAGCCGAACTCAAAAGCAGCCTGTTGAATCATATCGTGAAAAAGCGTCTTAGCTTTCTCGGAACCATATGCAAGCTCGCTTAATTTAATCTGTCTTTCTGCTAAATCTTCTTTCGTAAGAGTACAGCGAATTTGGGTATCGTTTACTTTTTCAATTCTCATAATATCACTTCCTTGCTTTTAAAAATTGAGGTAAACAGCACTACCATTATAAACATCTTCTGCATTTCTGTAAAGTAATTTCTACAGATAGTATATGCAGCATACTATATATGGTACGTTTATTATACTAATTATATGCCATAGACACTATATGGTCAAGGAATTGAAGACTTAATTCATGAAAAAAATACACAAGTGTAAAAAATATGTCTTGCAATCTCAGAAAAAATGTGATATAACTTTATGCGAGAATGTTTTATCAAGCAGAAAGGAGGAACATAGTTAAAGAGAGTATCAAAGATAAGTATGAATTTTTACATCCAATCGGTGAGGGGAGTAGTAGCAAAGTCTATTTAGTAAGACATAAGGAGCTGTCAAGGCTATTTATATATAAAGAATCTAAGCCTTTCGACTGGGCTTTGGCACAACATCACCACGAGGTTTTCGTTCTAAGGAATCTATCAATTCCGGGTATACCAGATTTGCACGAATTCTATGAATCGCCCGATTCCAGTGTAATCGTTGAAGAGTATATTTCCGGAGACTCATTGCAGACCATTCTTATGCAGTTTATTTCTCAAGAACAGTTTATCAGTTATGCAATTCAAATGATGCAAATAGTACAAACTTTACATGAATGTCCGCAGGGTCCGATTTTGTATTTGGACTTTAAGCAGGAGCATTTTGTAGTACGTGAAAACAAAGTATATTTAATTGATTTTGGATTGGCAACGGTTGAATCGGAAGGATGTAAGGGGAATGTTAATTTCGGGACAAAACAGTATTCAGCACCTGAAACTGTAAAGACGCAGGTGGCAACGATCCAATCAGATGTGTACAGTCTGGGGGTACTTTTGAGGGAAATGTTTGACAAAACAAGATTTGAAAGTACCACGGATGAATTTGTTGCGCGGAAAATACTGACAAAAATGACGGATGAAAGTGTGAAAAACAGGCCAAAATCACTGTCAGAACCGTTGGAAGTGTTTTTCGGTTTACAGGAGCTACAATCGAAAAGCGATGATAAAAATGTTCTCAGTTATAAGATAGCAGTTGTAGGAAGTCAACCGCGTGTAGGAACCACGTTTGTGGCGACCTTATTAACTAGCTGCCTAAATCGGTTACATCTTCCGGCTTGCTATCAGGAAAATCCACAGAATCGATGGATACAGGGAAGTTCCCTGGTGAAAGAAGGGTGTTATTCCGAAGAAGTTGGACGAAGGAAAATGTTTCATTTTGCATCTGATTTTGGCCCATTTGTAAAGCGTGGAGCGGTAAATAATATAAAAAACGGGCAAATTCATGTGTATGATATGGGTATTTACCACGAAAAATGTGATTTGAAAGCTTTTCAACTGGTGGTTATGGTTGTCGGGGCAAGACCATGGGAACAACATCAAAGTAAGATTTGTAAAAATGCGATACGGACACAGGCGAGGATGGTATTTGTCAGTACGATGACAACAAGACAAGAAGTATTGGAGTTATCAAAACAGATGGATGAGATTGTGTATCGAATCCCGGTGCTGTGTAATCCGTATATGCCGGAGAGAAAGTTATGTAAAATGATTTTACAGATAAAAAAGAAATTAGAGTGTAAGAAGTAGAAGGGAGAATCAGTACGTTTTTTCATAAAAAAAGGACGAGTAATAAGTGGGTAGTCGGAGTGGCTGGCATTGATAGTGCGCAAAGTGCCACCGGATTGGCTGTTGAATTGGGAATTATGGCGTCAAATCTGGATTATTTGATGGTAGTAGTGGCAGAACTGGGCAAACAACATCAGTATGCGGGAATTGGCCGGTATTACCAGGCAGAAATTAAGAATGCAAAAGGTGATTTTCAATTGGACAACATTCTGTTTCTTCCGACAGTCACGGAGGCAGAAGTGAAGAAGTGGGCAGCGCGGGATGATGTGTTTCTGGTTATAGATTGTGGTAACGATATGGAACAATTTTTCTCGATTCAACATTTTTGCACACGCAGCTTTTTGCTGTGTCAGTTGATGCCTTGGCGTATGGATCATATACAACTGCTTATGCAGGAACAGCGCGCCGAAGAAATCAATAAGCTTTTAGTAACATGTGGAAAAAAACGGATAAACGATTTACGAAAAAAAGACAAGATGAAAGCATGGACGTGGCAGGAAGCGGAAGATCCTTTTAGCATATCCACAAAGAGACTAAGAGAATTGTATCAGTTAACATTTAAATAATATATCACGCGTGTGGATATGCGTGGAAAAAAACGGAGAGAGATATGAGAAGTAGAGAAGTAATTATTCCAGAAAAGAACAGAAAACAATATGCCCCGGACAGAAAGGTTATTCAGGTGCATGAAGAAGGTTGTTATATGCGCGATTACGTAATCGGAATGGATGGGAATATTGTGCGTAGTTATATTATGCATGTATACGACAGAGAAAAAATTAAACGAATGTAGCCTTTGGAAAAAGGATGTTACAGAAAACTATTTTTTAAAACAAAACGCCAGAACGAAAGCCGGTCGAAAATGACCGGCTTTTAAACTTTTATGAAGTATGCTATACTAATTAAGATTGAATACTAATGAGCAAAGGGAAGGTAGTGATATACAATGAAAAAGCAAATGAAATTATGGATAACGGCAGGGGTGACTTTATTCGCATTGTTAGCAGTCGTCGTCGTTGTACTGGTTAAGCGGTATGCCCCAAGCAATGAGCGAGTGAATCTTGCAAAATATTTTGCGTTAGATAGCAAGTCGGATGTGGCGATTGTTTTGGAGGATGAACGTCTTGATAAGTCGGATAATGCTATGCTTGCGGATGGGCATGTATATGTAAGATATGATGTGCTGCATGATGCAATTGATGGTCGATATTATTGGGACGAAAGTGAGAGTAAGTTGTTGTATACAACCCCTCAGGATACGTTTTGGGTAGAGTCCGGAACGGATAATTACTACAAAGGAAGAAAGAAAGTTGCCGGAGAATTCGGGGAGATCGTCAAATTACACGGAAATGAGATTTGGGTAAATTTCTCTTATGTGGCATTGAATTCCAACTTGCAATATCATTTTTATAAGAAGCCTAATCGATTAGTTGTATTCAACGAGACGAAGAAGATCGAACAGGTGGAGACAACGAAGGACACGGAGATTCGTTTGCGTGGTGGAGTTAAGAGTCCGATTCTATCGGATGTAATGTCCGGAACGAAATTGACGGTACTTAAGAAATATGATAACTGGTATCAGGTTTCCAGCAAAGATGGGTTCCAGGGATTTGTAAAGAGTAGCAAGGTATCCGATAGCAAGAAGACAACGCGCAAGATTAAAATGAAATGGGAATACAATCATTGTATGAAAGATGATCGGATTGAGATGGCCTGGCATCAGGTGACCAGCGTGTTTGCCAATACACAGATCGCGAATGTGCTTGCGAAAACAAAGGGATTGACGGTTGTTTCTCCAACATGGTTTTACCTCGTAGACAATAAGGGAGGAATCGGAAGTCTTGCAAGCGCCGATTATGTGACTTATTGTCATGCCCATGATATTGAGGTGTGGGGACTTGTAAGTAATCTGGTTGCCAAAGGAGTAGATACCGGTAAGGTGTTGGAGAAGACAACTTATCGCGAGAATCTGGTCAGTGCATTGATTGCAAAAGCGATTGAATATAAGTTGGATGGTATCAATGTGGATATTGAATCATTGAAGCCTGAATTTGGTGATGCGTATATACAGTTTATTCGAGAGCTGTCGTTGAAGTGCCATGCCAATGATTTGATTTTGTCAGTAGATAATTATGTTCCATCTGCTTATACTTCTTTCTATAACCGCTCTGAGCAGGCGAGATATGCCGATTATATAATAACGATGGCTTATGATGAGCATTACGCAGGTTCCGATGCAGGAAGCGTATCTTCCTTGGGCTATGTAAAAGAAGCTACAACAAACGTGCTGAAAGAAGTGCCGGCAGACCAAGCTATTATTGCGTTGCCATTTTATACCAGATTGTGGGAACTGACACCGAAGAAGGGAAGCAAGTCTAAATATACTACTAGCAGTCAGGCGATTGGTATGACACAGGCGGATAATTTGGCAAGTGTAAATGGCGTAACACCAACTTGGGATGCCAGCCTGGGACAGGATTTTGTGGAGTATGAGCAGAATGGTAAGAAATATCAAATCTGGTTTGAGAATGCGAAGTCTTTGGAGGAGAAATTGAAGGTGGTAACGAAGAACAACGTGGCCGGTGTATCCTTCTGGAAACTTGGATTTGAGAACGAAGCGGCATGGAATATGGTAATTAAATATAGTAATTAGGGATAAATTTTTTGAAAAAGCATACAATAGTAAAAATTCGTTAGGAATAGGGTATGCTGTATAGAAAAGAAAAAATGATAAGCCAGGCAGACAAACAGGAATGGATGCTTGGCTTATTTGCGCTTGTACTCACTTGTTTGGTGCTTTTGCAGCTAAAAATAAGCTGTTGCGAAGAGACTGTAAAAGTGGATAGGTCGCCTCAGGTAATTGTGATAGATCCGGGACATGGTGGAAAAGATCCGGGAAAAATCGGTTCAGATGGAACGATGGAGAAAACGCTGAATTTGCAAGTGGCAAAACAACTTGAGAAATTACTTAAGAAGAGAGGCTACAAGGTGGTCATGACACGTAGTAAGGACGTTACAGCAACAGGAGAGGTGGATAGTGCCAAAACAGATGATTTGAGGCAGAGAATAGCCTGTACTGAAAAAGCAAAGGCTTCGTTGTGTGTTAGCATTCATATGAATAGTTATCCGGAACAAAATCCCCAGGGGGCACAGGTTTTTTATTATGAAGGTAATTTAGAAAGCCGCGAATTGGCCCATCAGATTCAAGCAGGAGTAAATGAGTGGGCTTGTCCGGGAAACAGGAGGCAGGAGAGCGGAAACTCTTCTTACTATTTGCTAAAAAACAGTTTCTGTACAACGGTAATTGTAGAGTGTGGGTTTTTAAGCAATCCACTGGAAGCCGCAAAATTGCATACTAAAAACTATCAAAAAAAACTTGCAGAGGGCATTTGTGTAGGAATTTTGAATTACTTTACTTCCTAAACCTTGTCAAGTTGTGGAAAGATGATATAATAAAAGATATGAATACAGAAATCATCAAGATGGACGAAGGGGCCATCAGAAAAGAAGATATACAGAAAGCCGGCGAACTCATTAAGGCAGGTGAGCTGGTGGCGTTTCCAACGGAAACGGTGTATGGACTCGGGGCAGATGCGTTAAATAAAGATGCTTCAAGAAAGATTTATACTGCTAAAGGAAGACCAAGTGACAATCCGTTGATTGTTCATATTGCAGAGATATCAGCACTTGAGAAGATTGTGACGGAAGTGCCGGAAGAGGCGAGACGATTAGCAGAAGCATTTTGGCCGGGTCCTCTTACTATGTGCTTTTATAAGAAAAATATTGTACCGGATGAGACAACCGGTGGATTAGCAACCGTAGGTGTACGAATGCCGAATCATCCGGTGGCACTAGCTTTTATCAAGGGTGCGGGCGGTTACATTGCAGCCCCAAGTGCGAATACTTCCGGAAGACCGAGCCCGACGTTGGCCAGTCATGTGTATGAAGATATGAATGGTCGGATTCCGCTGATTTTAGATGGAGGTGCTGTTGGCATTGGCATTGAGTCTACCATTGTGGATTTTACGGGTGATGTAATCAGTATACTGCGACCGGGTTTTATTACGAAAGAGATGATAGAAGAGGTTGTGGAACAGGAGGTACAGATTGATCCGGCAGTAAACGGGGTCAGTGCGGATTCAAGACCGAAGGCTCCGGGTATGAAATATCGTCATTATGCGCCGAAGGCAGAGCTTGCGATTGTGGAAGGTCATAGTCATAAGGCTGTTGTAGAATATATGGTTACGTTGTGTCAAAAGGCACTTGAAGAGGGTAAACGTTGCGGAATCATGGTCACGGAAGAACATTTTGGCGCTTTTCGCGAGTTCGAAGAACGAAAGGAATTTGTTTTGAAGAACCTGGGACATGAAGATGATGAGGCTAGTGTAGCAAGAGCGTTATATCGGGTTCTGCGCGATTTTGATGAAGAACAGGTTGACGTTATTTATTCGGAAGGTTTCGTTCAGGATGGCGTAGGACAAGCGGTTATGAATCGTTTGATTCGCGCAGCGGGACATAGAATTCTTTCCGTTCCGGAAGAATAGGAAAGGATAGGGATATATGGCAGAGATTCGCAAGATTATTTTTGTGGAAGAACATGGAAATGAACGGGCAATGATGGCGAAGGCTATTTTTGACCAAAATAATACAGAAGAAGATGTGGAAGCAGATGCAAAGGGATTGGTGGTGCTTTTTCCCCAACCTATGAATCAGAAGGTGGAAGCGGTGCTTATCAGTAACGGGATAACGAATTCCGGTGCGGTGAGCAGTCAATTGAAGGAAGAAGATTTCGGAGATGAAGTGCTGGTATTAACCATGGAAGAACAGCAGAAGCAAAGGATTCTAATGCAGTATGAGAATGCAAAGAATGTACAATTGCTGACAGATCTTACGGGAGATGAATTGGAAATTATGGACCCTTACGGGGGAACATTGCAGTCCTATGGGCTGTGTTATGAGTCTCTTAGTATTATCATAAAGAAATTAGTGAAGTTAGTGAGTAAAGGAGAAAGATAACATGTCAAAAGTGAAAGTGATGGATCATCCGTTGATTCAGCATAAGATAGGCTGGGTGAGACGCGAGGAATTGGGATCAAAGGAATTTCGTAAATTGATTAGCGAGATTGCAATGCTGGAGTGTTATGAGGCTACCAGAGAATTGGAACTGAACGATGTTGTTGTGAAGACTCCAATTTGCGAGACAACCGTTAAAGAATTGAAAGGTAAGAAACTGGCTGTTGTGCCGATTTTGCGTGCTGGTCTCGGAATGGTAGATGGTATGCTTGCTATGATTCCGGCTGCAAAGGTGGGACATATTGGATTGTATCGTGATCCGGATACCTTAGAACCAGTGGAATATTACTGCAAATTACCGGATGACTGTGGTGAGCGTGAAGTGTTCGTTGTTGATCCGATGCTGGCTACCGGAGGTTCTTCTGTGGCTGCCATTCAGATGTTAAAAGAAAAAGGTGTGCAGAAGATTCATTTCCTTTGTGTTATTGCAGCTCCGGAGGGTGTAGAGCGTATGAAGGAAGCACATCCGGATGTTGATATTTACATTGGTGCGTTGGATGAGCGATTGAATGAGCAGGGATATATTGTTCCTGGATTAGGAGACGCAGGAGATAGAATTTTCGGAACAAAGTAGAAAAGCAGGTGAGGGGGATATACTTATGAGTGAAAAGCGACAGGATTACATATCTTGGGACGAGTATTTTATGGGCATTTCCATTCTTTCGGGAATGCGATCTAAAGACCCGAATACGCAGGTGGGAGCCTGTATCGTTAGTCAGGATAATAAGATTTTATCTATGGGTTACAATGGATTCCCTATGGGTTGCTCGGATGATGAATTCCCTTGGACTAGGGAGGGAGACCCGTTGGAGAATAAATACTTCTATACCACTCATAGTGAATTAAATGCAATACTGAATTATCGCGGCGGCAGTCTGGAGGGCGCGAAGCTTTATGTTTCGTTGTTCCCATGTAATGAGTGTGCCAAAGCAATTATTCAAGCTGGAATAAAGACCATTGTATATGAAAGCGACAAGTATGCTAAGACACCATCGACAATTGCTTCAAAGCGCATGTTGGACGCGGCAGGAGTTGAGTATTACCAGTATCAGCATACGAATCGCGAAGTGAGTTTGAAATTATAAAGGTTAGGTAAAATATGAAAGAATATATAGAACTATTTACCAGCTTTTTTAAGGTCGGGATCATGACGTTCGGCGGTGGCATGGCAATGTTGCCCATGCTGCAGGCCGAAATAGTGGACAAGAAAGGTTGGGCAACGGAAGATGAGTTGCTTAACTATTATGCAGTGGGGCAGTGTACACCGGGAATTATCGCGGTGAACACTGCCACTTTCGTTGGATATAAACAGAAAAAAACACTGGGTGCCGCCTGTACTACGTTGGGTGTTGTTTTTCCATCTCTGTTAATCATTATGATGGTTGCAGCCTTTCTTGGAAACGTAAGTGAATATCCGATAGTGCAGAATGCATTGTGGGGAATTCGTGTTGCGGCATGCGCATTGATTCTTAGTTCAATAATTAAGCTGTTTAAATCCGGTGTAAAAAATCTGTTTGGCATGATTATGTTTCTCATGGCAATTCTGGTCACCGGTGTATTTGGAATAACCAGTGTAGTCATGGTGATTGTTGCCATTGTTGCAGGCAACCTGTACCGTATGATCCTGGATCGTAAGGGAGGGAAATCATGACCTACTTGCTTTTATTTTTAGAATTTTTTAAAACCGGTTTATTCGCCATTGGTGGTGGAATGGCCACAATACCTTTTTTGTATGAAATTGCAGGAAGGTATGATTGGTATACGACATCGGAGTTGGTCAATATGATTGCAATTTCAGAATCCACTCCGGGACCGGTGGGGGTCAACATGGCCACATTTGCCGGATATTTGGCGGCAAATGTGCCGGGCAGTATTTTATCCACATTTGCCTTGGTGTTGCCCTCCTATTTGATTATTTTAATCATTGCCAGAATGTTGGATAAGTTTCAGAAGAATCCCTATGTGAAAAATGCATTTGAAGGTCTTCGTCCAACAGTGGTAGGACTTTTGGCGGTGGCATCCTTTGCCATAGTAAAAGTAACGTTTCTTACTGGCACTGTGAAAAAAACGGAGGATTTACTAAACTTCATTGATTTTAAAGCAGTAATTTTGTTTATTATTTTGTTTGCAGCTGTTATGAAGCTAAAAAAACATCCAATAATTTATATTGGATTAGGAGCTTTGGCTGGAATTTTGATAAATTTGTAAATTTCATAGAATTTTCGTAGACAAATAAAAATCTGATGATATAATTGCAATATACACAAAAATCACAAAAATTTGGGGTACAATATCTTTTGAGGAGTTTTTATGACTAAACAAAAAGACAACAAACGAAAAAACGAGCAGGTGACGGCTTACACGTATTTGCTTCAATTCTCCATTAACATGATTGTACCGATTTTTGCGTGTACATTTTTAGGATATTGGATAGATACCCAATTGGGAACTTCTTTTGTCGTAATTCTAGGGTTCTTTTTTGGCGCATTATCCGGAGGGACGAGCATCTACAGAATTAGTAAGAAAATGCTTCACAAGGATGAGACTTCGTGGGATTATCCTGTTGTTGAGAAGCAGAAAGAAAAAAAGGAAGATGCACATCATGATTAAGTATTTGCGACGGTTGAATGAAGCATTACCGATGCTGATTGCAACAATTTTGGTCTATGGACTTTTGGTAGAAGGCATAGGTGTTTGGTGGGTCGAAGATAAACTTCGATACACTACGGGGTTGTTGATAGGAATTGGTTTGGCGCTATTCCTGAGTATTAACATTGCGTCCTCCATCTGGAGTATGATGGATGTCCAGGGGAAAAAAGGACAGGCAATGATAGCGGTCAAGGCGGTGCTACGCTATTTTGTAGTAGTAGCCGTGTCTATGACTATGGGATACTTTCGATTAGGAAACATAGCCACCTGGTTTATTGGAGTCATGGGATTAAAGGTTGCAGCATTCCTGCAGCCGTTGATTCATAAATTCTTTTTTGGA
>SVEW01000039.1 GCA_015057205.1 Lachnospiraceae bacterium
CGCCGGTGCGCGCAAGCATTTGCTTGCACTGTTCATCTGCGCACCGGTCGCATCCATAGCGTAGCATTTTTTGTGTAATAGGAAATTCAAAGAAATTTCCTATTACACAAAAAAGTGCGTAAGTTTTTGTTACACGCCACTTACACACTTTACTCTTTCGTCTATTCACACCCCCTATGAATTTCCTTTGCCAACTTTTTCGCCAGAGGAAACGCTACACACGACCGCTGTGGTCGCTTCTCATATTCATCTCGAAAACAATATATCCTCTCGTCACCTTCTTCCATGCATAAAGCCACGCATTTAATCTTCAGCGAGTCATTTTCCGGTTCAATAGTCACGGGCTTCTTAAACTCCACAATAACTACCCCCTCATCGCTCCCCAAATAATCTACCCTTTCGTTCTCCAATCTCATTGCAGAATCAATCTGGTCATCCTTAGAAAATCCTTCCTTAACTGCATTTGCAATAATTTGTGACAGCTTACACATTGTTTCATCCTTGAGGGGTACCTCTTTCCCCTGGCAATAAAACTTCATATCCTTAACCAGAGAATTCATTTCTACGCTTTCCGATTGCACTGTTTTTACAATCCCCACGACGATACAAATTAACAAGATAATTCCCGCTAAAATACGCTTATCTGTCATTTTGATTGTCTTCATTTTTTTGCACATCCTCCTTTTGTCCTTAGTTCCTTCATACTTCCTGCGCAATCAAACAATTTTTATGATTCTAACACACTTTTTTTAATATTGTCAATATTTTCGCACTAATTCAAAAACCACAGACAATCCGCCATGCGCACTATCTGTGGTCTCTTTTGCGTCTACACGCTACTACTGATGATTCTCTTCATGATCTTTATGCTCTTTGTCATCCTCGTGGTCGTCGTGATGTTCTTCTTTCTGATTCTGCTCCTCATCGTTGTCTGTCAAATCATCTACGCCATCTTCCACGCCATCCACCATATCATCCACCGCATTTCCGGTTCCATCTACTACGTCATCTACCGCATCCCCGGCATCATCTACCACGGAATCCTCTTCGTTGTGATTCTTATCATCGCTGCAGCCTACGGCAAACGCCAGCACGCCGCAAAGCATAAAGCCCAACAAATAACGTTTGAAATTCTTCATGTTGCAATCCTCCAAAAACTCTTTTTTAATATCATTTCCAAATATAGAGAAATTATTCATCGTTTCATTTTCGAACGAAAAATAAAACTTGCCAAGTAGGAAAAAATCAGCGCTGCTCCAACCCCCGTAGCGCAGGAGGTAAAGCCACCGCAGAAAATGCCCATTAGCCCTTTTTCATCCACCGCCTCTTTCACTCCGTTCCACAAAACATTTCCAAAACCCAACAGTGGAACGCTGGCTCCGGCTTTCGCATAATTAAGAATTGGTTCGTAGATTCCAAATGCCCCAAGCACTACGCCGGTGCATACCAAGAGCACCATAATCCGTCCGGGCATCATTTTTGTCTTTTCCATCAAAATCTGAGTCAGCGCACAAATAAGTCCTCCTACCCAAAATGCGTTTACATAATCCATCTATCCATCTCACTTTCTAACCTCTCCCGCACATAAAATAAGCAGGGAAGTCTTCTCTTCCCTGCTAGTATGTGTACCTTATTCACTTTGTATGCACTATCGCGCCAGAAAATCTACCACTTCGCCAATGTACATGGTATGGTAATCTCCATCGGTGTAAAACTTCTCATGAATCTCCGTATCAAGAAAATTCTCCTCTAAAATCGGCACTTCTGCTATCTTACGACATACAATCGCAAAATGACATTCATCGATAAAGGGAACATCCTTGTGATGATTTACATGAAATCCGGTAGCCGCATATTTATCCTCATTGCGTCCGGATACCGCTCCGAAATACTTTAAAGAATTCATCTGTTTTCCCTGGAAAAAGCTCAAAGAAAACGTATCAGAACAATCAATCAATTCTTTGGTATAGCGACTTTCTCTTACATAAACCGTCACCACATGTTTGCCCCAAAGTTCGCCGAAACCACCCCAGGAAACAGTCATGCTGTTTGCCTTTCCGTCACTTTCCGCTGTCAGCAACGCAAACTCCCGTCCAATCATCGTAAACGGGTTCATTTCAATCATTTCAACCGGCATATCCTGAAAAGTATGCATACAACACCTCTCCTATCTTGAAAACATTATTTTTTCACTGTTGAACATTCTTGTCATGATGAATACGCACACTGCCATAAAAATCAAATTGGAACCTACTGTCAATCCAACCTGTGCCATCGTATAT
The DNA here is from genome assembly GCA_015057205.1 of Lachnospiraceae bacterium. GTDB lineage: Bacteria > Bacillota > Clostridia > Lachnospirales > Lachnospiraceae > XBB1006. The sequence continues at coordinate 2,283 of SVEW01000039.1, forward strand.
TTCATAGAGAATATTCCACTGAATAGCATAGCACTATTATATATCGGAATTGTGAACAACGACAACGCATGGTCCGTTCCACTCATGGAAGATACTACTGCAACAACAGTTCCTACCAGCATGATTGGGGATGCATAGCTTCCTGCCTCTTTCACTGTTTTTGCAAAAGTGGAAACGATGGAAAACAAACTAATAATCGTAAGTACCGTTGCCAACACTGTCACACTAAGGGCAACATAATCCTTCACGGTATATACAGCCGCCGACAAATTCTGTTCGGATCCGCCCATTAATTTTGGCAACGACAATAACACACCTAACGTACTGGATGCACCACTCATAAGGGCAAATACGGAAAGGCTGATTACCTTACCAAGGGCAATGTTGCTTCGTTTTACCGGCGTTACCAACAAGGTTGCCATGGTACCACGCTCTTTTTCACCGGCAATAGCCTCCGGCGCTACCGCCATACAACCGCTCATCAGCATCATAATCAAAAGCATCGGCACCAGCATGGAAAATACCTGCGCTGTAGTGTCTGCTTCTGTTGCCAGGTCAAACTTCACGTCAGCATCTGCATTAATATCGAATTTATTTGACATGGTGGTTTCGTAGGAATCGTAAGCTGCTGTAATGCTTCTAAAAAGTGCCTCCGATTCTTTAGCCGCGGAATTATAGTAAATTGCAATTTCCGGGGCCTTTTCCCCACTGGCAATGGCATCGTAAGCAAGTACATCTTCATCAAAGTTGTCCGGGAAAACCATAAGCACATCGGCTTTCTGATTCTCAATTTTCTTTTTCAATCCGTCAACCTTTGTAATGTCTGTTTTATGATATGTAATCTTTAAGGATTTTAGAATCTGTTTTGCCGATTCCGGTTCATTCACAGCATAAACCTTCGGCTTATACTCCTTGTCTGTTGCCATAAAATTCGACATCAGTTGTCCCATCAACGTATACATTACAAAAATAATGAGTCCCGGTAAAATGACCGTTGATAAAAACAATCGCTTATCTCCGAAAAAACGACGGAATTCCTTCTTAATAATTGTCAAAAGTTCACTTCTCATGCCAGTTCTCCTTCCGTTTCTTCATAGATTTCAAAAAAGCGGTCCTCTAATCGTTTGCCATCGCATACTTCTTCCAAACTTCCGCAGGTTACCATGCGTCCCGAGATGATGATACCGACACGGTCGCAAAGCTTCTCAACCAACTCGAAAATGTGCGTAGACAGAATAATGCTCTTGCCTTCCTTCTTCAAATCCTTCAGAAAATCCGTTACCACTTTAGCGGTTATAACGTCCAAACCGTTGGTCGGCTCATCAAAAATAATAAAACGTGGATCATGTGCAATGGATACTACCAATGACACCTTCTGCTTCATACCCGTTGAAAGATTGGCCACTTTCACCTCAGCAAACTCACTGATGCCAAAACGGTCAAACAATTCTTTCTTACGTTCTTTCATGGTAGATGCATCTACCCCATGAAGGGTTGCGAAATAATCAAACAGATAATTCGGTGTAAAAAAGTCCTCTAATTTTAACTCGCTGGTCAAAAATCCTATTTTCTTTCGTACTGCAATCGGTTCCTTAACAGAACTGGAACCATCCACTTTTATCTCCCCCTGATCCGGCTTAATCAACGTCGCGATCATACGAAGGGTAGTTGTCTTGCCGGCTCCATTCGGGCCTAATAATCCAAAAATCTCACCTTCATAAGCTTCGAAGCTTAAGTTGTCCACTGCGACCTTTTTCTTGCTAGTGGTCTTTTCAAGCTTCATCTGCTTCTTACTTAACGTGAAGGTTTTTGAAATATTTTCTACACGTAAAATTTCTTCCATCTTTTGTCCTCCTATCCTTGGTCTTACCTTGGAAGTGTATCATATTTTTCGGAAACTTTCAATCACAACACCATGTGCGATTCCAGGAACGCTCCTTCCTTCGTTAAAACTCACCGTTGACAACAATGCTCCCGTTGGCACAAACAGCATTCGCTTTAAGTCTCCTGCCTGCACTTTGGGCAAATAGTGTGCTGCCAATACGGATGCCGCGCAGCCGCAGCCACTTCCACCACTTCCGGTTCCCTGTTCCGGCGAGTCATACATTTTCATTCCGCAATCCTCATGCTGTTGCGAGATATCAATCCCTTGTTTCAAAAGCAATTCCAATAGCAGTCTTTTTCCTACTGCACCCAAATCTCCGGTCACAATCCGGTCATAGTCCTCCGGTTTTCGCCCAAAATCCTTTAGATTTGCTGCTATCAATGCCGCAGCCGCCGGTGCCATGGCTGCTCCCATGTTCATGGAATCTCTGACTCCGTAATCCACAATACACCCGGTGGTCATGCCGGTTATCCCCACGTCTTCGCTTTTCTCTGTTAGTAAAAAAGCGCCTCCGCCGGTCACCGTCCAGGTTGCGGAAAGTGGCCTTTGTCCTGCATACTCTAACGGCGTACGAAATTGTCGCTCTGCCGATGCAAAATGGCTACTGGTTAGGGCCACCACTTCATCTGCAAAACCGGCCGCCACCGTCATGGCCCCAAGCCCCAATGCCTCTCCCACCGTGGAACAAGCTCCGTACACGCAAAATAGCGGAATCTGGAATTCTTTTACCCCAAAAGAGGTTGCTATGTCCTGCCCCAACAAATCTCCTGCAAACAGGTATCGAATATCTTCGCTTTTTCGCTCCGCTTTATGAAGCACTTTTGCAAGCAAGCGTGTTTGTAGGGCACTTTCTGCTTCCTCCCAGGTATTCTTGCCAAAATAGTCATCTTCCTCCACCGTATCAAATTTCGGTCCTAGCGGTCCCTGTCCTTCTTTTTTACCCACGATGGAGGCCCATGCCCTTATTCCCGGCGGATTTGTAAAGATAAGACTTTGCTTTCCACATTGTTTTTTCATCCGTCCTACTCCTTTTCGTTTTTGGTAGTAGGATGCACGCTTTTTATCATTTCTATACTTCTTTCAAAAATGCCGCTATTTCTTCTTTTTTCCCAACCAGGGTTCCCTGAATCATTGGTGGCTTCCCGCCGCCTTTTGCTGCAAACATTTCCTTTAGGTTTCCTTGCAATGCTTTCACATCTATGGTTTCACTTGCCATCATATAACGATAGGTATCCGTATCCGTTTCCACCAGAACTGCTGCCAGCCTCTCCGCCTTTTCCCCTAAAGAATTCATCAGCTGGCGCTGTGCGTTGGCATCATAGCCTTTTTCAAATGCAAGCAAAACCGGTGCTGCCTCCACTTCTTTTACTTTGCCTGCGATTACCTCGCTTAAAAGCTCCGCTTTTTCTGTCTTTAGTGTAGCTATTTCTTCCTTCAGCCTTGCAATTGCTTCCGGAACTTCTTCTGCTTTTACCGATAATGTCTTCATCGCCTCTTTTATCACACTGCGATTTTGCTGACCATATGCAACTGCCCGCTGTCCACAACATAACGTAATGCGAATGCCACCTTTGTAATTTTCCCAATTGGTTATGGTGATTACCCCCACCTCACCGGTAGTTTTCACGTGGGGTGCGCAACAGGCACAAACATCTACACCGGTGACGGTAACAAGTCGAATGGCTCCGTCAATCTCTTTTTTACTACGATAATCCGTTTTGTCCAGCACTTCTTTGTTTGGATATTCGCAGATGATTGGACGGTTTTGCCAAATAATTTTGTTGGCCTCTTTTTCCAATTCCCATAATTGCTCTTCCGTTAATGGTCCGGAATAATCCACCGTCATAATCTCTTCTGTTAAGTGAAATCCCACATTGTTATAGCCATACTTGCCATACACCAGTCCGGAAAATAAATGCTCTCCGGAATGATGCTGCATCAGGTCATAGCGGTGAGCAAAATCAATTTCTCCTTGAAGGCACTGTCCTTCTTTCAAGTCTGCATCCACCGGAAGCGTATGCCAAATAATCCCTTCTTTTATTTGCACATCTTCCACCGGTATTCCTGCTAATGTTCCGGTATCCGGCGACTGTCCACCCTCTTCCGGAAAAAACAGCGTTTGGTCTAATTCTATAAGTTTCTTTCCTTTTTCCTCTTTGATACACACAATCTTCGCTTCAAACCTGTTTTCATAAGGCATATCATCATATAACTTTTTTGTCATCTTGTTTTCTCCTTGCGAAATATATGTTAAAATGTTTGTTTTTGCTAACCTCACCTGCGCCCAATGGGCTTGATTCGCTATGCTCTGCACTGTCGTCTCACTAACCTCGTTCTTCGAACTCGCTACCAAGTAGGGACAGAAGTACTACGAAATCATAGATTTCTGTACTTCTTGTCACTGTTCCGACATGGCTCGCACTAACCTCACCTGCGCCCAATGGGCTTGATTCGCTAAGTGCTCTGCACTGTCGTCTCACTAACCTCGTTCTTCGAACTCGCTAAATGTTCCGACATGGCTCGCACTAACCTCATCTGCGCCCCCTGGGCTTGATTCGCTAAGTGCTCTGCACAAAAAAATGGTCATGGAAAGCAGCTCCCCACTTTCCATGACCTGCAAATTTTCTTAATTAGATTGTTGGACCGGCTTTTACCAATGCTTTTCCTGCATCGTTGCCTTCATATTTTGCAAAGTTCTTTACAAAACGTCCTGCCAAATCTTTTGCTTTTTCTTCCCACTCAGAAGGATTTGCGTAGGTATCGCGTGGGTCAAGAATCTTGGTGTCCACGCCGTTTAATTCTGTTGGAATCTCTAAATTGAACATTGGCAACTGTTTGGTTGGTGCCTTGTTGATGTCACCATTTAAGATGGCATCGATGATTCCTCTGGTATCTTTGATGGAGATACGCTTACCGGTTCCGTTCCATCCGGTGTTTACAAGATAAGCTTTTGCTCCATTTGCTTTCATTCTCTTAACCAATTCTTCTGCATACTTGGTCGGATGAAGCTCTAAGAATGCCTGTCCGAAACATGCGGAGAAGGTTGGTGTCGGCTCGGTGATACCGCGCTCGGTTCCGGCTAATTTTGCTGTGAATCCGCTTAAGAAGTAGTACTGGGTCTGCTCCGGTGTCAAAATGGAAACCGGTGGTAATACACCAAATGCGTCTGCAGACAAAAAGATTACATTTTCTGCTGCCGGTGCTGCGGATTTCGGACGTACAATCTTCTCAATATGGGTAATCGGATAAGACACACGGGTATTCTCGGTTACACTCTTGTCTGCAAAATCGATTTTACCCTCTTTATCCAACGTAACGTTCTCTAATAGCGCATTACGCTTGATAGCATTGTAGATATCCGGCTCGGATTCTTTGTCAAGATTGATAACCTTTGCGTAACATCCGCCCTCGAAGTTAAATACACCATTGTCATCCCAGCCATGCTCGTCATCACCGATTAAAAGTCTCTTCGGATCGGTGGAAAGAGTTGTCTTTCCGGTTCCTGATAATCCAAAGAAAATAGCGGTATTTTTACCATCCATATCGGTGTTTGCAGAACAATGCATTGCTGCAATACCCTTCAATGGCAAATAATAGTTCATCATGGAGAACATACCTTTTTTCATTTCTCCGCCATACCAGGTATTGATAATTACCTGCTCGCGGCTGGTGATGTTAAATACAACTGCTGTTTCGGAGTTTAATCCTAACTCTTTATAATTCTCAACTTTCGCCTTACTTGCATTGTATACTACAAAATCCGGCTCAAAATTCTCTAATTCTTTCTCACTTGGCTGAATGAACATATTCTTAATGAAGTGTGCCTGCCAAGCCACTTCCATAATGAAGCGAACCGCCATACGAGTATCTTCGTTAGCACCGCAAAAAGCGTCTACCACATACAATTTCTTATTGCACAGTTCCTTTACAGCAATCTCTTTTACTGCTTTCCAGGTCTCTTCAGATGCCGGATGGTTGTCGTTCTTATATTCTTCCGTGGTCCACCATACTGTGTCCTTGGAATTCTCGTCCATTACAATAAATTTATCTTTTGGAGAACGTCCGGTGTAAATTCCGGTCATAACGTTTACTGCACCCAGTTCGCTGACCTGACCTACTTCGTAACCGGTAAGTCCTTCCTTCGTTTCTTCCTCAAAAAGCAACTCATACGATGGATTATGTACAATCTCTGTTGCACCGGTAATACCATATTTCGTTAAATCTAAGTTCTTCATAGAAACCCTCCTGTCAATATTCTACTGGCCTTCTCGCCATACATATTTATCATAACGCTTTTTTACCAAAAAGTCTATGACTTTTCAGCGTCCCCAAGGACTTGCTTTTTTCCCTTCATTTTTTACAAAACCACACATCTAAGTCGCAGTTCCCCTGCACCCCACTCACATGTCCTTTTTCACTATATTGCCAAAATTCAAAATCATATGGTGTTTGTGGAATTTTCTCGTAATCCGCATACCAAATACCATATTGCTGTATCTGCTCCATGTCAAAAAGTCGCCACTCCCACACCATATTGCTGTAAACCATCGGCGTATAGCCCTTCTTTTTTACATATTCGCAAAACACGATGGTATTCTTTGTAAACTGTTCACCGGAGACCGTATCCGTTCTGGCATCATCATCTCTGATAAGCTCCGGATCAAACACCACCGGTAATTCTAATTTCGTATCCTCCAGGGTATCCACCACCAGCTTTGCCTCTTCTAAGGCCTCCTCTTCGTTGATGGCTTGTGAAAAAACATACACGCCAACTTTCAACCCTGCTTCATGAGCCCTTTTTATATATTCCTTCTGCATTGTGTCTACAAGCAGATTTCCACCTTTTCCATAGCCTCTATAAGCAATTCTTACAAAAACAAATTCGATTCCATCTTCTTTCACCGCCTCCCAATCAATCCTTCCCTGATGATGGGATACATCGATGCCTTTCTTTGCAACATAGGTATCATCTTCATAGCAAACCGTTCCATGTTGATTTTGAAGCTTTTCCAGATTATATGGATGCTTTTTCACACTCTCATTGATGACCATATCATGCCATTCCCCCCAGGCATCTACAAAATGCAACGTTTTCGACACTTCTTCCTGCTTATTTTCATCCGTTGTTTCTTTTGAAATTGTTGCTAAGCTATCCTGCTTGTTGGCACTTTCCTTCCTACACCCCGCAAGCAACAATAGTGTAAACATTATCAACCAAACTAGACCCGCTCGTTTTTTCACGCTACACCTCCCGCTCGTTTTGTATCACACCTATCATTGTATAAATATCATCTCAAAATTGCAATAACTTCTATTTAAATACCTAATTCTCCCCTAATACACCTTGACAATTTCCCGTAAACGCTATATTATAGTTGTACACAATCATATTTTGCAAAATCATTTACCAAAGGAGGTCTATATGAAAACACTGGTAACATATTTTAGTGCAGAAGGCACCACTGCAGCTGTAGCAAAGGAATTCGCTCAGAAGAATAACTTTGATGTTTTTGAAATTGTTCCGAAGGAGATTTACTCTAAATCGGATATCAATTGGAAGAATCCTTTATCCCGCTGCAATAAAGAGCAATTAAGCGGAAAGGATGTTCCAATTTCCTGCAAAATCGCAGATTTTGATAGCTATGATACCATCTATATCGGATTTCCAATCTGGTACGGTCAGGCTCCCAGAGTCATTCACACATTTTGCAAGGACTACAACTGGGAAGGAAAAACAGTTCATTTATTTGCAACCTCCGGTGGAAGTGGCATCGGTAAAACAGCTGCGAAATTAAGCCCATCCCTGTGTGGCAACCCTTCTTTGGATGCTAAGCTTGTACACAACGCATCTGAGATTCTGTAATTTTCAAAAAGAAAGCAAGGAAAACAGGCACAACTCCCAACTTGGTGGTTGTGCCTTTTCATAACTACAAAACAGTCTACCAAAAATAGTAAATCACCCCCATTGCCGCGCTTACCACAATTCCATACAAAATCACGGGACCGGCAATTGTAAAAATCTTACACCCGATGCCAAACACCTGGCCCTCCGGCTTAAATTCAATGGCACAAGATGCCACGCCGTTGGCAAATCCTGTAATAGGCACCAATGCCCCGGCACCGCCAAATGTGGCTAGGCTCGGGTAAATATTCAATCCGGTCAGCACCACACTTAAAAAAATCAACACCACTCCCGTATACCCATAGGCATCTTTTTCCGCAATTCCCATGGACAGCATATAGTTGAAAATTGCCTGCCCCAACACGCAAATAAGTCCTCCTACCACAAATGCCTTGGCCATGTTCGCAGGCAGATTGTGGGTCGGTGTGGCCGCTTTTACCATTTCATTATATTCTTTATTCCTAATCTTTTTATCCATACTGAATACTCCTCGTTTTTGTTCAGTATGTGCAAAAATCTGCAATCTATCCGTGATTCTTCTAATCCAAAAATTATAACGGAAGTTCACGTCCCTCTTTTTTCCACGAATAGAATTCTGCCGTTGCCGTAAAGATCGCATCACCGGATGAATTCAATGCGGTTTCTACAGAATCCTGAATTACGCTGATAATAAATCCAATACCAACCATCTGCATAGCAATGTCTGTTGGAATACCGAACATCGAACATCCAAGGGGAACCAGTAACAAAGAACCACCGGCAACACCGGAAGCGCCACAGGCAGAAAGTGTAGCCACAATGCTCAAAAGAATTGCCATCGGGAACGTAACTTCTACACCGGTTGTCCAGCATGCCACCAACGAAAGTGTTGTAATAGTCACTGCTGCGCCGTCCATATTGATGGTGGAGCCCAGCGGAATGGATACCGAGTACATATCCTCATCCAAACCAAGGTCTTTACAAAGCTCCATATTTACCGGAATGTTGGCCGCAGAACTTCTTGTAAAGAACGCCGTAAGCGCACTTCGCTTAATGCAGTACCACATAAGTGGATATGGATTGCGTCTAAGCGTGATGGCAACAATAATTGCGTTGATACCAAGAGACGTCAGACACATGGTACATACCAACAAGGCAACAAGCTGGCCGTATGTTTTGAAAATCGCAAGTCCGCTGGTAGAAACAGCTTCAAAAACAAGTCCCATAATACCAAATGGTGCACAGTTGATAATCCAACGAACCACCTTGGAAAGAGCCTCTGCCAGGTCGGTAAAAAACGCTTTTGTACTGGCATTTGCAACCTTCAACGCAAGACCGGTCAACACTGCCCAGAACAAAATTGCGATATAATTCGTGTTCGCAATCGCCGCTACCGGATTGGTTACGAAGCTAAGGCACAGATTCTTAAGTACTTCAAATACCGAGTCCGGAGGCGTCAAATCTTCCGCTACCTTTTCAATACCCGTTAACGGCACCTGTACTTTAAAAATGAAGTTCATACATACTGCAACGAATGCCGCAATTAGCGTACTAAGCATGTACAAAAAGATAACGGTACGGAATCGGTCAGCATTTCCACCTTTTGCATTTGCAAGGGAAGATGTAACCAAAACGAAAACCAGAATTGGCGCGATACCTTTCAGAGCCCCTACAAACATGTTTCCGAAAATCGCAATCCATGTAAGCTGCGGACACGCAAACCCCAATATCGCTCCGATGATGAGACCGATGAATATTCGCAAAACAAGACTAATATTCATCCACTTTTGAAATAGATTCATAAAACCCTCCTTATCGTTAAATTGTATACGCTTTTATGGCAATATTATACAGGAGAATTTAATTTTTCGCAACAAAAAATTCAAAATTTAGACACATTTTCGCAAAAACTTCGGATACACGAAAAAAGGGAGTATCACACTCCCTTCTTCGACTTATATTATAGTCCATCCGGAAAACTTGTGAAGCTTCCTCGCTCCACTTCCGGAAGACCATATTTTTCTTTTGCATCCGCAATGGCTTTCATCATAAAGCTCATATTATGAGCCAGATTGCGCATAGTTTGCAGACCTTCCTTATCTTTCAGCACATCCTCCGCCGTAAACCCATGCACCTGATTCCAATATGTGCTGGTGGCTATGGGCATCCCGGAGATGCTGAAATACTTATTCAGCACATCAAAGCTTGCGGTATTTCCACCACGGCGGGCGCTTACCACCGCAGCCCCCACTTTCATGTGTTTGGAATAGTTAGAACTATAAAACAGACGATCCATAAAGGATAGAATCGTGCCGTTCGGCGATGCATAATACACCGGGCTTCCAACCACCAGTCCATCTGCTTCCTTGAACTTCTCGGCAACCTCGTTTACAAGGTCGTCGTTAAAAACGCATTTTCCAAGCTTTTCGCAAGCACCACAGGCAATACATCCTCGCACAGGACCTTTTCCCACCTGAATCAATTCTGTTTCCACGCCTTCTTTTTCAAAAACAGAAATCATTTCCTGTAAAGCGGTTGCTGTGCATCCCTTTTCATTGGGACTCCCATTTAGTAACAATACCTTCGCCATTTTATTGTATTCCTCCATAAGTGTAGCCGGCGCCTTCCACTGCTGCCTTGATGTCAGCCTCTGCCACATCGCCGGATGTAGTAAGGGTTACCAGATTTTCCTCATGATTGGCAACTGCTTCGCTCACGCCGGCAAGCTTCTCCAGTGCCTCTTTTACGTGTGCCTCGCAATGTGGACACATCATACCCGTAACTGTGATCTTCATATTCCATTGTTCCTCCTTTTCATTTTCTTCTATAAAAAGCGCCGCATTCAGCGCATTTTTAAGCCGTTTATCATGCTTATCCTCATAAGGTCGAAGCAGATTTAACCGCAGGGCATTGCTCACCACGCAAAAACTCGAAAGGCTCATGGCCGCTGCTCCGAACATTGGGTTCAACGTCCAGCCAAAGGCCGCCACATAGCAACCTGCTGCCAGCGGAATTCCGATTACATTATAGAAACACGCCCAAAACAAATTCTCATGAATATTGCGCAGGGTACTGCGGGAAATACGAATGGCCGCCGCAACATCCAACAAACTGCTTTTGGTCAAAACCACATCCGCCGCGTCCATGGCGATATCCGTACCGGCGCCAATGGCAATTCCCACGTCCGCCCGGGTCAACGCCGGCGCGTCATTGATGCCATCTCCCACCATGGCTACCTTGCCTTGTTCCATCAATTGGCGAATCACCGCCTCTTTTCCATCCGGTTTCACCGAAGCCACCACCTGGGAAATACCCACGGATTTTGCGATAGCCTTCGCTGTCACCTCATTGTCTCCCGTAAGCATTGCCACTCGGATGCCCATGCGTGTAAGCTGCGCAATGGCCTCGGCCGAATCTTCCTTCACCGTATCCGCCACTGCGATCATACCAAGAAAATTCCCTTTTTTTGCAAAATATACCGGTGTCTTTCCCTGGGCTGCAATATGCTCCATTGCCGGCACCTTCAACTGCGCCTCTTTTTCTATAAAAGCAGCATTTCCACCAAAAATTTCCTCGCCATCTATCACACCGCGCAAGCCATTGCCCGCAACCGCCGTAAACGAAGTCACCGAAAGATGTTCCAAATCCGCCGCTTTTTCCGTAATCGCCCTGGAAATCGGATGCTCACTTTTCGCCTCTAAGGACGCCGCCAGTTGTAAAAGTGCCTCTTGAGATACATCCTTCCCCGGCACCACATCCGTCACCTGCATCTGCCCGGTGGTAATGGTTCCCGTCTTATCAAGCGCCACAATCTGCACGCCCCCGGTTTGTTCCAGGGTCACTGCTGTTTTGAACAAAATTCCATGTCTGGCACCAACTCCGTTTCCCACCATAATAGCCACCGGCGTTGCAAGTCCCAAGGCACAAGGGCAACTAATTACCAGTACGGAAATCGCTCTGGCCAAAGCAAATCCCATTGTCTGTCCCACCGCCATCCATGCCAAAAACGTCACCAGCGCAATGCCAATTACAACCGGAACAAAGACACCGGAAACCTTATCTGCAATTTTTGCAATGGGTGCTTTCGTTGCAGCAGCATCACTCACCATCTGAATCACTTTTGCCAATGCCGTATCTTCTCCCACCCGGGTTGCCTGACATTTCATATATCCATTGATGTTCAGTGTTGCCGCTGACACCATATCTCCTTCACTTTTATCAACAGGAACACTCTCCCCGGTAAAAGCGGCTTCATTTACCGCACTATAGCCTTCCACCACAACGCCATCCACCGGAATCTGACTGCCGGGACGCACCACAAACACATCATCCACCTGCACATCCTCCGCAGGCACTTCCACTTCCACTCCGTCCTGCCAAAGCACAGCCGTCTGCGGCGCCAGTTTCATCAAAGCCTTCAAGGCATCCGTAGTCCTGCCCTTAGACTTCGCTTCTAACAACTTACCCACCGTAATTAACGTAAGTATCATGGCAGCCGACTCAAAATAGAAATCATGCCCGTGTCCCGGATGCATCCTTACCGTCATGGCAAGCAACACGTACACGCTATACACGTAAGACGCCATGGACCCAAGAGCCACCAGGGTGTCCATATTAGGCGCTCCGTGCAACATCCCCCGAAATCCATTTATAAAAAATTTCTGGTTAATCACCATCACAAGCCCTGCTAACAACATCTGATAAATACCAACGCCTATGGGATTCTCATGCAAAAATCCCGGAACCGGCCAGCCCCACATACTGTGCCCCATAGACACATACATTAAAGGAATCAGTAGCAATAGCGATGCCGCCAACCGTCTTCTCATCCGCGGTGTTTCCGTATCCTGCAAGGCATCCTCATAACTGACCGATGCGGCCTTCTCCGTTCTCTTAGGCGCTGCCCCATAACCGGCATCCGTCACCGCTTTGATAATCTCTTCCGGCTTCGCGCTACCCGTAACCCCCATGGAATTTGTTAGCAAACTCACGGCACAACTCTCCACCCCCGGCACGGCACTTACCGCTTTCTCTACCCGAGCCTGGCAGGCCGCGCAACTCATGCCCGTCACCTTATACTGTTCCATACAACCTCCTATTTCATCAATTTCTGAAGCAGGCAGACCAATTCATCCACCACTTCTTCGTTGCCGCTACGTACATTTTCTGCCACGCAGCTCTTAATATGATTTGCCAAAAGCACTTTATTAAAACTATTGAGCGCCGAATTGATTGCAGACACCTGAACCAAAATATCCGGACAGTAAGCACCGGACTCCAACATTCCTTCCACTCCTCGCACCTGTCCTTCAATGCGCTTTAATCGATTCATCAAATCTTTCTTCTCTTTCTCGCTTCGTTCCTTATGTTTTCCGGAACAATGCGGACAATTCTGTTCTTCCATAGGGACTCCTTTCTTCAAAAATACCCCTCAGGGGTATACCACCTATGATTTGATGATATACCCCCGAGGGGTATTTGTCAAGTCTTTTATTTTTTCCACATATACCCATTAGCAAACACCATTGGGAACACAAACTCTTTCATTCCACTTTCAAACCGGACCACAACTTTTACCGGTTTTTTTCCCTCATAACGCACATCTGCAATCACACCCTCGCCAAAAGCTTTATGTTCCACTTCCATACCGGCCTTTGGCTCAAAATCAATTTTTTCCTCCAGGTGTACTTTTCCAATTTCTTTTACAAATCGGGACGGTTCCTCCTTGAATCGGAAAATATGTAATCGCTGCTTTGCTCTGGTCATTCCCACGTAAAATAGTCGCCGCTCCTCTTCTAACTCTGTTTTCTCAAGCTCTTTTCCATCCAAAGATTTCTTTGGCAAAATCCCATCTGCCACATCCATCAAATACACTTCCTCATACTCAAGTCCTTTCGAAGAATGGATGGTTGATAATAAAAAATTTGCCCCCTTTTTTCCACCATATAAAAACAGCTCTTTCAAGGTTTCCACACGTTGCAAAAAAGCATGCACACTTTTCTCCTGATACGCAATCTGGAGAAGGGTATTGATTTTGCCGTCATCTAATTTGACCCGCTTTAGATAATCCCCATACCCCATAAATCGACGAATTCGGCTAATGGCCTTGGCCGGCAATTCCCCCCGCATGTGCTGAAAATGCGTTTTCATACTCCGACAGTTTCCAAGGGTATTTCCCTTCACATTAAACATATGCTCAATGGCTTCCAGCACCGGGCAATCCCGCTCCTGGCTGATTCTGCACATTTCCGCCGCCTGTTCCTTTGTCAGATACAGCCCCAGCTTATAATATATATTGTAGAAAAGCTCCGTATCCTTCTGCCTTTTAGCAAAAGTCAGGATATTTAAAATGTCCATCACCACCCGGTTCGTGAAAAAACCTGCCTCCGCATTTTTCAACTGATAGGGAATTCCCTGGCGGTCCAACAAATCCACCAAAGGAATGGCACTTTCATTATCGCGGTATAAAACAGCCACCTGAGACGTCACATTTTTTGCCACTTTTGCCAAATAATTGTACTGATTCATTCGCCGTTGCAAGGTCACATAACGGATTTCCTCCCCTGCATCTCTGGCCGCTTTCATACTTTTATCATGTCGCGCTGTATTATGCTTAATTACAGCATCCGCACCGGCAACGATGTTCCCCACCGAACGGTAATTTGTATTCATGACAAGCACCTTTGCCCCCGGATGCTCTTTTTCAAAGTGCAAAAGCGCCTCCGGATATGCCGCACGAAAACCGTAAATACTCTGATCCTCATCCCCTACCATAAACAGATTTCCATCCTCTCCCGCCAAAAGACGAATAATGGCATGCTGTATCTTACTGGTATCCTGCGCTTCATCCACACATATATAAGGAAACTGCTCTCGCATCATAGTCAGCACTTGTGGAACCAGCTGTAACAATTTATAGGCATACACCATCTGATCATCGTAATCCATTTTGCTTTCCGCCTTCAGAATTTGTTCATAGCGCGCATATATTTTGGGAAAATCTTCATTTTGAATTTTCTTTCCATATGCCACAATTTCCTCTCCGGATAACATCTGATTTTTACAATAGGCTATAGCCCCCCGCGCACTGGCCACATCACTTTCCGTTGGATATTCTTCGTTTATCTCCAATAAAATGCCTGCTACTATCCGCCCCAGTTCTTTGTCATCCGTAACCAGTTCATACATGGTTTTGCCCGTCATTTTTCCATAATAATTTAATATCCTTTGGCAAATTCCATTTATGGTACGAAACTCCAGCCTTCCAGCCAAGTCGTCTCCAAACAAACCGGCGAATCGCCGTGTCATATCCTTCGTAGCGGCCACCGTGTAAGTCAGCGTGAGAATGTTTTCCGGTTTCACCTTTTTCACCAAAAGCATGTATCCCAGTCGTGTTACCAGCACCGTTGTCTTCCCGCTTCCCGGCACGGCCAATAGTAACACGCAACCGTCCACC
>SVEW01000040.1 GCA_015057205.1 Lachnospiraceae bacterium
CCTGTTAGCGCTATGGGAGGTAGAATTGAAGATAAAACGAGTGACAGCAGGGGTTTTGGCGGCGCTTTTGGCAATGCAGATAGTGGTAAGTGGCCTGTCTGTTCCGACATACGCGAAGGAAACCGATTCTGAGCCGGGGGTGGAAGAGCCGATAGAAGAACCGGTGGAAGAGCCGGTGCAGGAAGAAGAGCCGCAACAGCCGGTAAAACCACAGAAGCCAAAGGTTACGGTGTCGGCGGATTATGCGGTTTTGTACAACGTGGAATCCGGTGAGATGTTATTTGAGAAAAATGCGAAAAAGCGGACCCCCACCGCCAGTACGGCGAAACTGATGACGGCGGTTGCAGCATGCCACCTGTTTAAGGAAAATGCAACCTTTCGTGTGGGCAAGGAACTGAATCTGGTAAGCTGGGATGCCAGCCGGGCCGGTTTGAAAAAAGGCAATCGGTTGAGCTTTTCCCAAATAATGAGTGCACTGTTGCTGCCATCGGGATGCGATGCGGCCTATACCATAGCGGTGAAGGGCGGACGGAAGCTTGCGGGCAATGCCAAGCTTTCCCCGAAAAAAGCCGTGGCCCACTTTGAACAGTACGCTAATCGGCTTGCGAAAAAGCTTGGATTGGTGAATTCCCATTTTGTGAATCCGGATGGATACGATGCGAAAAATCAGTACAGCTGCGCGCGGGATATGGCCATTCTTGCGAAGGAAGCGCTGCGCCAGCCTCGAATTTACCGGGTTACGAAGAAAGCTTCGGTGAAAGTGAAGTTATTGCGTGGCGGATGGCGAAACTGGACCAACACCAATGCCCATTTGAACAAAAAGAGCCCATACTACATAAAAGAGTGCATCGGACTTAAGACCGGAACCACCAGTAAAGCCGGTGCGTGCCTGGTGTCTGCGGTGCGAAAGGCCGGACAGGTGTATGTGTGCGTCATTATGCATACGCAAAAAGATAAACGATTTGCGGATTCTTACCGCCTTTTGCATTATGCTATGAAATACGGCATAAACTAAAGGAAAAAGGATTGCCAATGGAATATGAATTTCTGGTGGAAAAAGGTGAGAATCTCGCACTTTTACCGGGAGATGAACTTCTTTCCCGCAGGGAGATAACACAGGAGTATGAGGTTGTTTATGTACAAGCGGATGGCTATGACATAAACAACCTTTTGCTTTATCCTTATGAAGCACTACCCAAAATATATAGTCCCCTAAGTTCGGACTGGGAGGAGGCTGGCTGTATTGCGTCAGTACAGGCAAATCCGGCATTGAATTTGACCGGTGATGGCGTGATACTGGGGGTAATTGATACTGGAGTGGATTTGCAGGATGAACAGTTTCAATTTGCCGGCGGTGGATCAAGAGTGGGTGTTTTGTGGAATCAGGAGACAAATCAGATATATGAAAGATTACAGATAGAGAGGTTGACACAAGAGGAACTGGAAGAAATTCGGGATAAGGATGGACATGGGAGTTATGTGGCAGCTATAGCCGGGGGAACGGATGGCGGAGTGGCTCCCGGGGCGGAATTTGCCGTGGTTAAATTGCGAAGAGCCAGAGATTATTTACGAAGGTTTTATCAAATTGCGGAGGATACAGAGGTGTATCAGGAAAACGATATCATGGAGGGGATTGCTTTTTTGGATGATTACGCTAAGAAGAGGGTAAAACCGCTGGTTTTATGCTTTTGTCTTGGCACGAATCAGGGAGAACATGACGGAGGTTCTTATCTTGCCCGGATGATGGCCGCATTTATGACGCGGGAAGAAAGGGTAGCGTTGTGTGGGGCGGGAAACGAAGCGCTCCACAGACATCATTATTGGGGAAAACAAAATGGTATGGGGCGGCCGGAGCAAATGGAAATAAAGGTGGATGAAGGGGTGCTTGGGTTTTACGTGGAAACCTATGTGACTGCACCACAAAAACTGGTGGTAAGTGTGGTGTCGCCAACGGGAGAACGGTATGCAGGGGTAACGACGGAAGAAACCGTGGGAGAACATGTATTTCGCGTGGAAAATACAAGACTGCTGCAACGAATTGATACGGTAACAGGTTATGGAGTAAACAGGTTGGTGCGAACCTTCTTTTTGGCACCGACACCGGGAATCTGGAAACTTTTGGCAACGGTATCGTCTATGACGGACGGTGAGGTGCACTGTTGGCTGCCACTTTCGTCACAGTTAGCGGGGGAAGTAGTATTTATCCATTCGGATCCGGATGTGACGGTGGTGGAACCGGGAAACGCGTCCCTTTTGCTGACGACGGCAGCATACGATACGGTTACGGAAGGGATTTATATAGAATCGGGAAGAGGGTATGCAAAAAGTGGCTACGTGAAACCGGACTTGGCAGCACCGGGGGTGGAAATCGTTAGTCCGTATAAGCAACTTGTAAATAGTTCCACTTCTGCAGCTACTGCGGTTATGTCTGGGGCGGTGGCACTTTTTATGGAATGGGGGATGTTGCGAGGCGAAAGATTGCGTGGTGTAGACGTAAAAGACCGCCTGCTTCTTGGCGCACGCAAGAAAGAGGCGGTTATCTATCCGAATCGGGAATGGGGATATGGCACGTTGTGTTTGCGGGACAGCGTTTTAATTAACTAAATAGTCTGAAAATTTACAAGGAAAAAGGAGGACATCCAAATCCCATGGTTGTCCTCCCCTTACGTTCTTACTGAAAACTTATTCTTACTGCTTATGTATTATGCAATAACGGATACGTTTACAGCCTGTGGTCCTTTAGAACCGTCGGTAACTTCATACTGAACGGATGCGCCTTCTTCTAAGGTCTTGAAACCGTCCATGCTGATACCAGAAAAGTGAACAAAAATGTCCTGTCCTTCTGAATCGGAAATAAATCCGTATCCTTTCGTGTTGTTGAACCACTTCACTGTTCCCTGTGCCATTTCTTTTTCCTCCATATAATATTACAAATGTTTAGCATATTTAGTATATCACAGAATTTATAGGAAGTAAAGCAAATTGCACAAAAATTGTACAAACAGATTCCACCTTTGGGTCACAATTTATGACATGGTTTCGAAATACAATTGATTTTTTGTAAAAAATAGCTTTACGAACCGATCCCATTCCTGTTCAAGTGCACGATCTTTAACAAAAACGGAATAGGAAACTCCGGTGGTGACTAAAATGAATTCGCCTTGAAAGGTTGCATTAATATACATGCCGGAAACCGTATCCGGATCGCAATTGCTTTCAATGGAGGCGATGGTGCGCTTTACATTTTCAGAGGAAAGACAAAAGATGAATTTCATATAAGAGGGGGTACGGTTTCCCTTGACCATTTCAAATAGGATGGGGCGCACTTTGCCGTAGGGCGTTAAGGCATCCGGAAACTCATCCGGGTACTCGTCTCTCGTATTCTTGGCAATGTGTCCATCTATGGAGTAGGTTACACCGTTGACAATGGTGGCCTCCGACAACAGAAAATGATCAAACATTTCTTCGCGCAAAAGTTTGTTCATAAATGGTTTGACTTCCGTAAATTGTAATGCAATCATGTTGGTATTCTTTCATTCCTTTCGGTTTTGCAGTAACGTAAAAAAGTGTTCTGCATTTATTGTATCATGGGGAAAAGAAAAAGGAAAGTATACCGCAAGAATAAGCGAAAGGGGGATGGAATTAAATGAATAGAAAAAGGTGGCAATTCTAAGTGTAAAATGGTACAATAGTCATGTTAGAGCGTTAAAAATTAGAAAATTACTGCGTGGTAGAGATGTGTTTCGATAGAAGCAGTTTTGCCACAGAAAAAATTGGAGGGAATTATGTTAAATAAGAACCAAATCAACGAAAAACTTTTCACCTTGCTTGAGGCCGGGGTAACACCATTTCATGTGGTAGCTCATGTAGAGGAGGAGTTGAAAAATGCCGGATTTACCAAACTTTGCATGAAACAGGCGTGGAGTTTGGAGAACGGAAAATCCTATTACATCAATCACAACGATTCTGCGTTGTTTGCATTCCATGTAGGTAAAAATGTAAAAGCAGATTCCATGATTCGTATGGCAGCAGCCCATACCGATCACCCATGTTTACATATCAAACCGGCTCCGGAAGTAAACGGAAGCGGCTATGCACAGGTGAATGTGGAAGTGTACGGTGGACCGATTATCAATACATGGCTTGACAGACCACTTTCCATCGCCGGTAAAATCGCTGTTAAGAGTGACGATGTATTTAAACCGGATGTGCGTATTTACAAATCTGAAAAAGCATTAATGACCATTCCAAACCTTGCTATTCACATGAATCGTGAGGTAAATAAGGGAGTAGAATTAAATAAACAAACAGACTTATTGCCGATTTTAGGCATGGTAAAAGAAGAGTTAGAGGACAAAGACTTCTTACTGAACTTCCTTGCAAAGGAATTAAAGGTTGCTAAGGAAGATATTCTGGATTACGAATTGTTCGTGTACAATACCGAAAAACCAATGTTTATCGGTTTGGAAGATGAACTGATTTCTGCACCGAGACTGGATGACTTAACCAGCGTACAGGCGCTTGTATCCGGACTTTTGGATGGAACGAATGAAGATACCATCAACCTGATTGCTTTATTCAATCATGAAGAAATCGGAAGCAAGACGAAACAGGGCGCGGATTCCATGCTGCTTAACCACATTTTGGAAAGAATGCAGATTGCCCTTGGCAGAAATGAAATGGAGCGTGCGGCCGGTATTTACAACGGAATGCTTCTTTCTGTGGATGTGGCACATGCCCTTCATCCAAACAAACCGGGCAAAATGGACATTACCAATAAGCCGGTTTTGAATAAAGGATTCTGCATTAAAGAAGCATGCAGACAGTCCTATGCAACGGATGCGGAGGCTATTGGTATTGTTTGCCAGATCTGCAAGAAAAACGACATTCCGTATCAGAAGTTTGTTAACCGTTCCGATGAACCGGGCGGTGGAACACTGGGCTCCTTGGCATCTTCCATGACCCCGATTAAGACCGTTGATATCGGAATACCAATGCTTGCTATGCATTCTTCGAAAGAATGTATGGGATCTGAGGATGAGCTTGCATTATATCAGTTGGTAACATGCTTCTTTTCTTAAGGAGGGGTTATGTCGTATAAGAAAACAGTAGGTACCTATCCTAGTAGTAATAAAGTAAATGAAATAAAATATTATGTATACGAACCGGAGGGAAAAGTGTGTGCCATGATGCAGATTTCTCATGGTATGTGCGAGTATATTGAGCGGTATGAGCCACATATATCGTATTTTACCAGCCGGGGGATTTTGGTATTTGGAAATGATCACTTAGGACACAAGGGAAGTGTGAAAAGCGATGATGATTTAGGATACATGGGAGCACGGGATGGTTGGATGGCCATGGTGGAAGATGTTCATACATTATCACGCAAAATGAGACAGGCGCATCCTGAACTGCCCTTGATTTTGTTTGGCCATAGTATGGGATCTTTTATTGCCCGTGCAGTAATCGGAAAGTTTGGAAGAGAATATGACGGCGCGATTATTAGTGGAACCGGCGGCACCAACAAGATGCTGGGGCTTGGTTTTTCCATGGTATGGTTAAGCAGAAGGTTGCGGGGGGACCGTGCCCGAAGCGCTTTTCTGAAAAAACTCTCCTTCGGTAGTTATAATAAACGTTATGAAAACGTTCGCACACCGGAAGACTGGCTGACACGCGACAGTACGGTGGTGGATGCATATCGAGAGGATAAGTATTGCATGTTTTCCTTCACTACGGCAGGATATGCAGATTTGCTGTCGGTACTTGACCATGTGTCGCAGGAACGCTGGTATGATTCTGTACCAAGAGAGTTGCCCCTTTTGTTGGTGAGCGGCGAGATGGATCCGGTGGGAGATTTTGGAAAAGGTGTTAAGGAGGTAGACAGGCGGTTGCGTATGCGTCCGCATGTGGAATACACCTGCAAATTATACCCGGACATGCGTCATGAAGTGCTAAATGAAATAGGAAAAGAAACAATTTATGAAGAAATTGTGAACTTTGTTTATAGACGATGCGAATAAAAACTGAAAGCCTGATTTCGGATATAAAAATGCCGGAATTAGGCTTTTTTTCATGGTTTTTTCCCAAGATTGTTAAAAAACTAAACATGGTAAAAACGTGCAAAATGAGTGGATAAAACTGTGCAAATGTTACGAAAATGTAATATTGTGTATAAAAATGGAATTATATATTGCCAGTCTGTGAACAAAATGTTAAAATAACAACAGCAGTCAGGAGAATGGTTGCGGGAAAATAAAAAGATAATGATATGGGAGGTTTTAAGTGAAGAAGTCAGGTGTACCATTTAATGGAACAAAAGAACAGGAAAAACAGCTTCTTGACGTAATTGAACAGTTACGTAATACACCGGGATGTCTGATGCCTATCATGCAGAAGGCGCAGGAAATTTATGACTATTTGCCTTATGAAGTGCAAAAGATTATTTCCGATGAATTAGGTGTACCAATGGAGAAGGTTTATGGCGTAGCAACTTTTTACGCACAGTTTAATTTGAACCCGAAGGGAACATATAAGATTTCTGTATGTTTAGGAACAGCTTGTTATGTAAAGGGATCAGGACCGATTTTAGAGGAGCTTGAGAAACAACTTGGCATTCACGATGGAGAGTGTACCAGTGATGGATTGTTTTCACTCGATACGTGCCGTTGCGTAGGTGCATGTGGGTTGGCACCGGTTTTGTTGGTGAACGACGATGTTTATGGACGCGTAACGGTTGAACAGGTAGCTGAAATTTTAAACAAATATCGTTAAGTGTGCGAACGCATTCGATATTCTATAACGTTGGAGGGTTAAGAATGAAGACATTAGAAGAATTAAGGGCGATTCGCGAGAAAATGGAAGGAATCTTACAGGTTCGACTTGCGGATAGCGAGACTGCCAAGAGTACGGATAACTGCCGTTATCATGTTTTGGTATGTGGAGGAACTGGCTGTACATCTTCAGACAGTCAGGCAATTATAGATAATTTAGAGTCAGAATTAAAGGCACAGGGTATTGAGAATGAGGTTGCCATTGTTAAGACCGGATGTCATGGTCTTTGTGCGGTGGGTCCAATCGTGGTAGTATACCCGGGCGGAACCTTCTACACCAGAGTGACGCCGGAAGATGCCAAGGAAATTGTTGTAGAGCATTTGAAAAACGGAAATCGCGTAGAACGTCTGGTTTACACCGAGACCAATGCGGGAACGGAAGCAATTAAGAAAGCTTATCGTGATACCACCTTTTACAAGAAACAGCATCGAATTGCTCTTCGTAACTGTGGTGTCATCAATCCGGAAAAAATTGAAGAATACATAGGAACCAGAGGATATGAGGCACTTGGAAAAGTGCTTACAACCATGACACCGGATGAGGTTATCCAGACAATTTTGGATAGCGGATTACGTGGACGTGGTGGTGCCGGATTCCCAACCGGTTTGAAATGGAAATTTGCTTCCGGAAATCGTGGAAACGTTGAAAAATATGTATGTTGTAACGCGGACGAGGGAGATCCGGGTGCATTTATGGACCGTTCCGTATTAGAGGGAGATCCGCATGTTGTATTTGAAGCTATGGCAATTGCGGGCTATGCTATTGGATCTAACCAGGGATATATCTATGTTCGTGCAGAATATCCAATCGCTGTAGAACGTCTGCAGATTGCATTAAAGCAGGCTAGAGAATACGGTTTACTTGGAAAAGATATTTTTGGAACCGGATTTGATTTTGATATTGATTTGCGTCTGGGTGCAGGAGCATTCGTTTGTGGTGAGGAAACAGCCCTTATGACTTCCATTGAAGGAAATCGTGGCGAGCCAAGACCAAGACCACCATTCCCGGCAGTGAAGGGATTGTTTGGAAAACCAACCATTTTAAACAACGTAGAGACCTGGGCAAATATTCCGCAGATTATTTTAAACGGACCGGAATGGTTTGCATCCATGGGTACCGAAAAGTCCAAAGGAACCAAGGTATTCGCATTGGGTGGAAAGATTAATCATACCGGACTTGTGGAAATTCCAATGGGAACACCGCTTCGTACCGTAATTGAAGAAATCGGTGGTGGAATTCCAAATGGCAAGAAGTTTAAGGCAGCTCAGACCGGTGGACCATCCGGTGGATGTATTCCGGCAGAGCATTTTGATATTCCGATTGACTACGACAACTTAATTAACATTGGTTCCATGATGGGATCCGGTGGATTGATTGTTATGGACGAAGATAACTGTATGGTAGATATTGCAAAATTCTTCTTACAGTTTACCGTAGATGAGTCTTGTGGAAAATGTACTCCATGTCGTGTAGGAACAAAGAGAATGTTAGAAATCCTTGATAAGATTACAGCAGGTAAGGGAACCATGCAGGATTTGGATGAGTTAGAGGACCTTGCTTATTATATCAAGGACAATGCGCTTTGCGGACTTGGACAGACCGCTCCGAATCCGGTATTATCAACGCTTCGTTACTTCAGAGATGAGTATATTGCTCATATTGAAGAGAAACGTTGTCCGGCCGGTGTATGTAAAGCACTTACCAACTTCTACATTGATGCAGAGAAATGTAAAGGCTGTACGTTATGTGCTAGAAACTGTCCGGTAGATGCAATTGAGGGTAGTGTAAAAGTACCTCATGTTATCAATACTGAGAAATGTATTAAGTGCGGAACCTGTATGGATAACTGTAAATTTGGCGCAATTAGTAAACGATAGTTGGAGGAGAAATAAGACCATGGGAAATATTACATTAAAAATTAATAACGTTGAAGTGTCTGCACCGGAAGGCTCCACTATTTTAGAGGCAGCCAGATTGGCGCATATCGAGATTCCAACATTATGCTTTTTAAAAGAAATCAATGAAATCGGCGCATGTAGAATGTGCGTGGTTGAGGTAAAAGGTGCCAGAACCTTAGTAACCGCTTGTGTATATCCGGTTAGCGAAGGAATGGAAGTATTTACCAACACCCCGAAAGTCATTGCATCAAGAAAGAAAACATTAGAACTCATTTTGTCCGTACACAACCGGGACTGTCTGGCTTGTGTAAGAAGTGGAAACTGTGAGTTACAACAGTTATGTAACGATTTGGGCGTTACCGATTCCGGACGTTACGATGGCGAGAAACCGGAAACCAAGATTGACGATTCCGCAGCACATATGGTGCGTGACAACAGTAAGTGTATTCTTTGCCGTCGTTGTGTGGCAGCGTGTGAAAAAACACAGGGAATCGGCGTGATTGGCGCAAACAATCGTGGATTTAAGACCTACATTGGTTCTGCATTCGATTTGCCATTGGCAGATACCAGCTGTGTAAGCTGTGGACAGTGTATTGCGGTATGTCCAACCGGAGCAATTTATGAAAAAGACTTCACCGATCAGGTGTTAGAGGCCATTGCAGATCCGGAAAAATATGTGGTTGTGCAGACGGCACCGGCTGTACGTGCTGCATTGGCGGAAGAGTTTGATCATCCGATTGGAACCAATGCAGAAGGCAAGATGGCAGCGGCTCTTCGCCGTTTGGGATTTGATAAAGTATTTGATACCAACTTTGCAGCGGACTTAACCATCATGGAAGAGGCGCACGAGTTCCTTGATCGTGTACAGAATGGTGGAAAACTACCACTCATTACCTCTTGTTCTCCGGGATGGGTGAAATTCTGTGAACATTACTATCCGGACATGACCGAGAATCTGTCCAGTTGTAAATCTCCACAGCAGATGTTTGGTGCCATTACCAAATCCTATTTTGCTGAGAAGATGAGAATTCCGAAGGATAAAATTGTGGTAGTCAGTGTAATGCCATGTACCGCTAAGAAGTTTGAAATCGGAAGAGATGATCAGTCCGGTGCAGGACTTCCGGATGTGGATATTGCTTTAACCACAAGAGAACTTGCCCGATTAATCAAGAAGGTAGGCATTAAGTTTAATGAGTTGCCAAATGAAACCTTTGATAACCCGCTTGGCGAGCATACCGGAGCCGGTGTTATCTTTGGCGCAACCGGTGGCGTTATGGAAGCGGCCCTTCGTACCGCAGTAGAGACGTTAACAGGTGAAGAGTTAAAAGAATTAAACTTTACCGATGTTCGAGGAACAGCCGGCATCAAAGAGGCTACGTATCATGTAGCGGATATGGATGTGAAGGTTGCAGTTGCCAGCGGACTTGGCAATGCAAGAGAATTGCTTGATAAAGTAAATCGCGGCGAAGCAGAGTATCACTTCATCGAGATTATGGGATGTCCGGGAGGATGTGTCAACGGTGGTGGACAGCCACAGGTACCGGGATACATTCGTAACACCGTAGATGTACGTAAATTACGTGCTTCCGTTCTTTATGATTTAGATGAGCATGCATCGATTCGTAAGTCTCATGAGAATCCGGAAATCAAGAAACTTTACGATGAGTTCCTTGGAAAACCGGGAAGCGAGAAAGCACATCACTTATTACATACAACTTATGTAAAACGTGTTGTAAATCAGGACCTGGAAGATTAAAATAATAAGTAGGGACGCTTCTTTACGTAAAACGTCGAGAGGCGTCCTTTTTTCAGGAAAGGAGGATGTTAGAATGGATAAGGAGTTATTGGCAAAAGAATTGCTTAGCGAGGCAGCAGAAGAGACAATCCGCTATTCATTAAAGACCAAAGCCCCCATTGATGACATTGTATATGACAGTTGCATTGAAGAAGGGGAAACCATTCATATTTATGTGCTTTTTGAAACGGTAGAACAGTTACAGACCATGGAAGAACAAAAGCTGAAAGATGGATTTATGAGCGTATTTATCAAATACCTTACTTCCCATGAATTTCCCTTTGGGCAGACCCCAAAGCTTTCTTTTGAGTTCTCGATTCAGTTATAGAACTATACCTCTTGGAGGCGATTTATTACCACTTGGGCAAAAACGCTTTTATTTCTTATTCGGATTGCTATAATGAGTATAACAAGAACAGCCGTAGAAATGAGGTGAGGAAATGCGAATTCGAATCGAAATTGATGATCAGGGTGAAGAAGAGGTTATCATTAAACTGAATCAAATCGACGAGCGGGCGGGAGCCATTCAGCAGGCGTTGGCAGAAGTATTATCCGGTCGCGCAAGTTTCCCTTTTTATCAGGATGAGAAGGAATTCTTTTTCTCGCTGAAGGAGATTTTGTTCTTCGAGACGCAGAACAAGGAAGTGATGGCCCACACGAAGGATCAGGTGTATCAGGTCAAGCTTCGACTCTATGAATTGGAAGAACAGCTTCCGGCAAGTTTTTTACGGGTATCGAAATCCACCATCGTGAATATTACCAAGATTCATTCCATCGACCGGAATATTACCGGAGCCAGTGAAGTGGAATTTGCGGACTCGTATAAGAAGATCTATGTATCCCGAGGATACTACAAAGTATTAAAAGAGAAAATGGACAACAGGAGGTATCGAGTATGAAAAAAAGTATAAAGCGGCCGTTGATGGGACTGGTACTCATTTGTGTGGCGGTTATGATGATTGCAAATCAAGTGGGTGTAAATCTTTTCCCGGATGGATTATCCGGCGCGCGGATTGCATTTTTGGCAATTAGTGCATTGGTTTTAGTGGACGGTGTTTTGGAAAGGAACATTTGGAGCATCGGACTTGGCGCAGGATTCGGCTATTGGATTTTGCAGAAGCCTTGCGGATGGCCGGAACGGAGTATTTGGGTTCTGCTGATGACCTGGATTTTGGTATGTACGGGTCTGGAAATGATTTTTCACAAAAAAAAACATGTCCATGTGAAGATTGACCGTGACGATTGGGACGAGGTAAAAGAAGAAGGCGTGTTTGACTCTAGCGAGCGTTGTTACGAGGAGGGACATGGAACCAGTTCTGTTTTTTCCAGTTCAACCCGCTACGTGCAGGATACGGACTACCGGGGTGGCAAGATGGAAGTGGTTTTTTCCAGCATGCAGCTGTACTTAGATCAGGCAAAGCTTCACAACGGCAGAGCGGTACTCAATGTGGATGTAGTGTTTTCAAGCCTGATTATTTATGTTCCGAAGGAGTGGACGGTTGTGAATAATACCGGTCGTGTAATGAGTCGCAGAAGTGATGATGGTTTTGCCGGAAATGGTGAACAGACCCTGATAGTCGAAGGCGATTGTGTGTTCGGAAATATTCAGTTTGAGCGTGTTTAATAGTTTTAAAGAAGAGTTTGTAAAAATGCAAACTCTTTTTTTTATTTTTTTTCAAAAAAAGGGAGAAAAAAATAACAAGGCATGTTATAATAGGGTATAACGTCTACTAAGATGGACGTTTTGAGGTTATTGCGTGAAAAGGAGGAGAGATGATGAAGGTTACAGTATGTATCGGAAGTTCCTGCCATTTGAAAGGTTCCAGACAGGTTGTGGAAGATTTCAAGAGAATGGTTGAAGAAAACCACTTAGAGGATAAGATTGAGCTGGGGGGAACGTTCTGCTTGAGCAACTGCCAAAAAGGGGTTTGTGTATCCATTGATGGAGAAGTTTATTCTGTAACGCCGGAGACTACGAAACAGTTCTTTGAAGAACATTTTTTGAACTAGGTAAAGAGTAGGAGAAGACTATGGGAGATTTTCTTAAGCTGAAGAAATCCAATTGTGTGAATTGCTACAAATGTATTCGTCATTGCCCGGTGAAGTCCATTCGATTTTCCGGAGGACAGGCGAATATTATTGCGAATGAGTGTATTCTGTGCGGACAATGTTTTGTTGTGTGCCCGCAGAATGCCAAGGAAGTGGCAGATGATCGCGAGAAGGTTCGGGTGCTGATGGCTGAGAATGAGACGGTCGTTGCATCCCTTGCACCATCGTTTATTGCGAATTGGGAGGGAATTGGTATCAAGGGAATGGAGAATGCACTTAAGAAGCTGGGGTTTGCCCAAGTGGAGGAGACAGCCATTGGTGCTACCATTGTCAAGCGGGAGTATGAACGTATTTTGAGGGAAGATAAGCCGGATATTTTGATTTCATCCTGCTGCCATTCCATTAATTTACTGATTCAGAAGCATTATCCGTTTGCGATGCCTTATTTGGCAAATGTGGTTTCACCGATGCAGGCACATTCCATTGATATTAAGAAGCGTTATCCGGGTGCCAAGACGGTGTTTATCGGACCGTGTGTGGCTAAGAAGGATGAGGTGGAACATTACAAGGGAATCGTGGATGCTTGTCTGACATTCGAAGAACTGCGTCAGATGTTTGAAGAAGCAGGAATCGAGCCGGAGCCGGATATGGATACCACTGAGAAGAGTAAAGCACGTATTTTTCCGACAGCCGGTGGCGTTATTGCGACCATGGAGCTTTCGGATGAGTATACGTATCTGGCAATTGACGGAACGGAGAACTGCATTGCAGCGCTAAAGGACATTGAAGGTGGGCATATACATAAATGTTTTATCGAAATGAACACCTGTAAAGGAAGTTGCAGCAATGGACCGGTGATGGAGAAGTATAAGAACGCACCGGTGAGAAGTTTCCAGAATGTTAGCCGTTATGCAGGAAAAGAAGACTTCGAAGTGGATGAGCTGACGAAACTTGAGAAACGTAAGATATATGAATATATAGAGCAGACCGCTGCAATGCCCAATGAGAATCAGATTCGTGAGATTCTTTTGAAAATGGGTAAGAATGACAAGTCTCAGGAAATCAATTGCGGTTCTTGTGGTTATGCGACTTGTAGGGATAAAGCGGTTGCAATTTTTCAGGGAAAAGCAGAAGTTTCCATGTGTCTCCCATTCTTAAAAGATAGGGCGGAAAGCTTTTCCGGAAGTATTATTAACAATACGCCGAATGCCATTATTATTTTGAACGAGAAATTGGAAGTTCAACAACTTAATAAGGCAGCGTGTGCGATTTTGAACCTGAATGGCCCGAATTCCATTATGGGCGAACAGGTAGTAAGAATTATGGATCCGAAGGATTTTATGGAAGTATTAAATAGTGGTATTTCCATTCACAATAAACGAACCTATTTAACCGATTATCGGAAGTTCGTAGAAGAGACCATAATTTACGATCCGGAGTACCGGAATCTATTATGCATTATGCGTGATATTACCAGTGAGGAAGAGCAACGGGAGAAGAAGGAGGAGATTTGTCGCTCCACCATCGAGGTTGCAGACAAGGTAGTTGAGAAGCAGATGCGCATTGTACAAGAGATTGCCTCCCTGTTGGGAGAAACGGCAGCAGAGACGAAGATTGCGCTTACCAAATTGAAGGAGTCGGTGCAGGATGAATAATTTATGTGCAGATATCGGATACAGAAGTCTGATTAAACACGGAGAGCAGCTCTGCGGAGACCGGGTGATGATTTGTCCACAGGGCGAGGACTCTACGGTCATTGTTTTGGCCGATGGACTTGGCAGTGGTGTTAAGGCGAATATTTTGTCTACTCTGACTTCGAAGATGATTTCCACCATGGTGGCGGAGAATATGTCGATTGATGAGTGTGTTAAGACCATAGCAGCAACCCTGCCGGTATGTAAGGAACGAGAAGTGGCCTATTCCACCTTTACGATTATTCGGTTGGTGAATAATGAAGAGGCCGAGATTATTCAATATGATAATCCGTTTGTCATTTTACTGCGAGATGGAAAATGTTATGAATTTCCGAAGAGTGAGATGATTATAGAAGGTAAGAAAATTTATACCTCCCGGGTGAAGCTTCATGAGAAGGATATTTTTATCATGATGAGTGACGGAGTTATTCATGCGGGAGTAGGTATGAAACTGAATTTTGGATGGGAACGTAAGGATATTATTCCCTTTATGGAAACGTTTTATGAGGTAGGCTTTACGGCAAAGACATTGACAACGATTTTGCTTGATGAGTGCAATCGTCTGTACGATAAGAAGCCGGGGGATGATACTACGGTATGTACCATTCGAATTCGAAAGCGAGAGCCAATGAATCTGCTTATTGGACCGCCGTCCAATGAGTATGATTGCGATAAGATGATGTCCCTGTTTTTTGCAAAAGAGGGAAAACACATTGTCTGCGGAGGAACGACGTCTACCATCGCGTCGAACTTCCTGGGAAAACCCCTTCGGCCGGTATTGGAATTTTCCGACCCGGATGTGCCGCCGATTGCGGAACTTGAAGGGGTTGATTTAGTGACAGAAGGTGTAATTACTATCAATAAGGTACTAACCTATGCCAAAGACTATTTGGAAACCAATGAGACGTATGCCCAATGGGGATACAAGAAGGATGGTGCATCCCGCATATGCCGTATGTTGTTCGAAGAGGCAACGGATATAAACTTCTTTGTGGGACGTGCAGTCAATCCGGCTCATCAGAATCCAAATCTGCCAATCAACTTTAACATCAAGATGCGATTGGTAGACGAATTAGCCGAATGTTTAGAAAAGATGGGCAAGCGGATAAAGGTTAGCTACTTTTAGAAAAGGAGTTACGAAGCGCAGGGATACAAGCGAGGTTGCGGCGGGAGCTTGCTCACGAGAGCAACATCGCGCAGTAGACCGGGCTTAGGAACCAAACCAAATGAGGAATGTGCTGCGAAGCAGCGGTGGAGCATCCGAAGGATGCGGACATTCCGAATTGGTGAGGTTCCGGCGCTTCGTAACGAGAAGGAAAAGAACAACGAATTAGAGGTTCCGGCGCTTCGTAACGAGAAGCGGCATGAGTAGATTTTAAAGTGTTAGACAAATGATAAATAATAAATAATAAGGATATATATTAGGAGGAGAAAATGAAAAAGTTTGATACAAGAGTGCAGCAGATCAAGTATCAGGTGCTTCGTGAGGTAGCACGCCATGCATGGAATGATACGTTAAAGGACGGAGTGTTTACCATTCCGAAGGAGATTGTTCCTACGAATGTACCAACTATGCGTTGTTGTGTTTATAAGGAAAGAGCAATTGCAGCAGAGCGTGTAAAACTTGCAATGGGAGGAATCGAAGAAAACAAACATGTAATCCAGGTAATTGATATCGCCTGTGATGAGTGTCCGGCAGCAGGGTTTGAAATAACAGATAACTGCCGTGGTTGTTTGGCTCACCGTTGTGAGGCAGCCTGTCGTTTTGGCGCAATTACATTCGACGAGCATCAGAAAGCACACATTGATAAAGACAAGTGTAAGAATTGTGGTGCCTGTGCAAAGGCCTGCCCTTACACTGCGATTACCAATCGCCAGAGACCATGTATCGTTGCCTGCAAGCCAAAGGCAATCGGCATGGACGAGAATAAGGCGGCTTGTATTGATTATGACAAATGTATTTCCTGCGGTGCCTGTGTATACATGTGCCCATTCGGAGCAATTTCCGATAAGTCTTACATTGTGAACGTAGTTGATATGTTAAAAGAAAAGGATAAGACGAAGGTATTTGCCATTGTTGCACCATCCATTTCCAGTCAGTTTTCCTATGCAAAATTAGGACAGGTTATTACCGGTATTAAGGAACTTGGTTTCCATACGGTAATCGAGGCTGCACTTGGCGCGGATATGGTTGCCATTAAAGAAGCAAAAGAACTTGTGGAAAAAGGATTTTTAACCAGCTCCTGCTGTCCGGGATTTGTACAGTTTATTAAAAACGAATTCCCAAGCATGGTGCAGCACATTTCCCATAATTTCTCACCAATGGCAGAACTTGCTAAGTATATTAAGAATACGCAGGAGAACTGTAAAGTAGTATTTATTGGACCGTGTACGGCGAAGAAAGCAGAGCTTGAACGTCCGGATGTAGCAGAGTGGGTAGATAGCGTTCTTACTTTTGAAGAGTTACAGGCATTAATTGATAGTAAAGACATTGATTTAAGTACCTTAGAAGAGGATGTACTTGACAATGCTTCATACTACGGACGTATCTTTGCACGTAGTGGAGGATTAACGGATGCTGTAGGTGAGAGCTTAAAAGAACAGGGCATCGATTTTGAACCACGCGTAACGGTTTGCGATGGTATTGAAGAATGCCGTGCAGCATTAATGAAGGCGGCCCATGGTGTCGACGTTGGTAACTTCATTGAAGGTATGGCTTGCCTTGGAGGATGTATCGGCGGTGCCGGATGTCTGACCCATGAAGCAAGAGATAAGAATGAAGTCGACAAATATGGCCGAGAGGCAATGGAAAAATCCATTATGGATGCAGTCAGTGTTTTGGATGAGTTTTAAGTAAACATACAAAAGCGCAGCTTGGGGGAACTTGGGCTGCGTTTTTTTGTTGCCATTAAGCTGTCAATTTGTTACAATATGTTAGGTATGTTTAACTTAGAGTAGATAAAGTTGATATTTGCGAAACTGCTCTGCGGCGTATGCCGCATGAGCAATTTGCATAAAAATCGTTCTCGCA